>NZ_JBQSXT010000001.1:0-484746 GCF_052378605.1 Halomonas sp. AOP27-A1-41 | reverse complement strand
TACTGTTGCTGGGTAAGATCATAAACCGCATAGTCATAGCATTGCGCTGCTTGCGGTTATTTGCCATCAGGAAGCAAGAAGTACCATGTTACCCATCAACCCAAGCAGAAACCCAGCGACAGCACCGATTGCCGGCATTCCATGTTGTTCGAGCTTGGACCCAGGGGCAATATCCTGAAAAACAAGGTACAAAATACCTGCACTCGCAAATAGCATTAGCGCTCCCATTAACACATCGTACTGCGCCAATACGTAATAGCCGGTTGCTGCTGAGATGGGCCCCACTAATGCCAAACCGCTAAATGCCAGTATGATTTTATTGGAAGATAGTTGAGTATTATTATTACTCAGCTCTTCGTAAGCGTTAAAACCCTCGGGCAGATTTTGTAAAATCATTAATAGTGCAAGCAGCAACCCTGTGCCTTCGCCTGCTGCAAAGGCAGCACCCAAGGCAATCGCTTCAGGGATAAAATCAGATAACATTGCCACCAGTTGGCCTACCGAGCTATTGAGTTTTTTTAAGTAGGCGTCAAGGAAGTAAAAACATACCCCACCAGCAGCAAAACACAAGGCGGCCGGTACAAGCGGTAACTTACTAGCACCTTCAGGTACCAATACCAGAGCGACCGCTGACATCAGCGCTCCACCACCAAAAGCAATAATGAAATGTCGCCAGGAATCCCCTAAAAGGGAGGGATGAACCAGGTCAAACTTAGCTAATAATGCCCCGATGGGCATTGCGGCACCTGCCATTAATGATAAAAGAAGGATAGTGATAATTTCAGCCATAAAATGTCAGATTAGCCTCTTTTCAACCATCATTGGTTCACCGGTTTGTCCGGAATTTCTCGCTGCCTCCTAAGCGTTTCAGAGGATCGAGCCGTGTCTTTTTCGTCCCTTGCGTTTGTTCAGCTTATGAAGGTCCATAAGGCCATGAATGCCGCAAATTAACGGGGTGCGTCTCACGCTTATTTGTTACCAGAATCATCTTCTTTCGATCCTGAAGCCACAGGCCTTTTCTTGGTTATTGCGCGTGAGAAGAAAGGCACCACATACAGCACTGTCCAGGCCAGCACGGTACACAAAACGGCCGTTTGCTCACGCCCAAGACCAACGGCGACACCTATAGCCGCTGTAAACCAAATACCAGCCGCCGTGGTAAGCCCGGTAGCAAATAGATCATTCTTACGGGTGATAATACTTCCAGCGCATAAAAAACCAATGCCGCTAATAACACCTTGAATGACCCGGCTCATCTCTGCATCTGAAATGCCTGCTTGCTGCGGGATTAATATAAATAACGCCGCCCCCATGCACACAAGCATGTGGGTACGTATTCCAGCTGGCTTACCGCTCTGTTCACGCTCAAGCCCCAAGAGGCCACCGAGAAAAGCAGCCATTAGCAATCGAGTCACTACAATAATAAATTCACTTAGGTCATTAAAATCAGAAAATTCAGAAATAACAATATTACTCACTGACTCCATTGCCTCAGCCCTGTCGTTAACGCGCGATGAGTGAACATCTTTTATCTAATTCAACCGTTACGTGCCGCCTCAATGGTGGCAATATCGATTTTTTTCATCTGCATCATCGCTGCAAACGCGCGCTTAGCAGCGGCAGGGTCCGAGGCAGTGATCGCTTCAATCAGCGCCACAGGCGTTACCTGCCAAGACACGCCCCATTTATCTTTACACCAACCACACGCGCTTTCTTGCCCGCCATTACCCACTATCGCGTTCCAATAGCGGTCCGTTTCGGCCTGATCATTGGTTGAGACCTGAAATGAAAACGCTTCGCTATGCGTAAACTCAGGCCCACCGTTAAGCCCCAGGCATGGAATGCCCAGCACGGTAAACTCAACGGTCAACACATCCCCTTCCTTACCGGCTGGAAAGTCTCCCGGCGCGCGGTGAACGGCACTAACAAACGAATCAGGAAAGGTATCTGCATAAAAGCGTGCGGCTTCTTCTGCGCGACCATCAAACCAAAGACAAACCGTATTCTTTGCTGGTGTTGCCATGACACTTCTCCAATCAAAACGAAACAGCCAATGATGGGTATGACATTTTAATGCGGCGCACCCCAGCCTTCTTTAACAGCTCCTCCCAAGATGATTGCTGAGGAATCACCAAGTCTTATCAGCGCCTGGCGGACCTATATCGAGCTGCATATCAGGGGCAATATCCACCACTCCGTTGACCTTTTTAAGCCGCTCAACGGTAACGTCATCTGCCGCCCCGGTGATGCACCCAATCTCCTCAAACACCTCTCTGATGGTGAGCCCTTCGTCACTAAGGCGCGAAGCTATTTCATTGATCGATTGATCTTCAGAAATCGTGATTATCCAAAGCGCTATTGTCGGCATCGATCATCCTCATCTAAGGTGCCTGTACCAATCCGGCCCCAACACGGGAACCAGAGGATGGTAAAGGCTTTGCAGAATCCAACAGCCGTTGCCAAAGCTTCATACCGCGCAGCGAGGCGTCTGACTCAGCCCAAAGAGCGGCGCAGCCTGCAACGTGGGGCGTCGCCATACTGGTTCCGCTAATCGTTTTATGGTGTACCGGCCGGGGCCAGGATGAAAAAATGTCGCCGCCCGGCGCGGCAATTTCGATTTTGCCTGCGTTAGAAAAGCTCGAAGGCTTTAAGTTGGCGTCAATAGATGCAACCGACATGATAGTAGGTGAGTTGGCAGGCGCTCCCGTATGGGCAGAAGAGTTTCCTGCGGCAGCAATAATCAGGCACCCTTTACGCAGAGCCGCAGCACCCGCGTGGGTGTAGGCAGCTTGCACAGGACTTTGACTGCCCAGCGACATCGAAATGACGTCACATCGATTGGCGATCGCCCAATTCATTCCCGCAAGTACTCCCGCCCCCGTACTGCTACCCGAGTTGGTGAGCACCTTTCCAACAAGTACCTGTGAATCGGATGCGATACCGTAGCGAGGAGCATTTTCGAAAGGTATCCTGGGGCCGCAGGCCGTGCCGATACAGTGTGTTCCGTGACCGTTGATATCTTGAACCGGCTCTCCTACGAATGAGCAGGTAATAAACTCTCTACCTACAAAGTCAGGATGGCCAAGGTCCATCCCGGTATCCAGCACGGCCACTTTAATCCCAGCCCCACTCCACCGGCTTTGCAACACATTGCATTGAATCAATCCCCAGGTCGTTCCTGGCTTGCCTGGCTCACGCTTATCTTGGGCTTCATCCAGATCAACATCAGCGCCAAGATCGCGAGCAATCGTACTCGCGGCCCGCAAAAAGCCTCGCAGATACTCTGAATTTTCGGAAAAGGCAAAATACTCTGGCTCAATAATTTCTATTGGGCTATCGCCTGAAATAGGGTCTTCGAGACTCATCCCATGCAGCTGTAAAGCGTCACTACCAACAAGCGCAACCCCAAGCTCTGGGAACACCACAACCTCCGCATCACCGACGTCTTCCAAACTGACGGCTTGGTCAGCAAAGTCACGCGCGTCGGCCACTCGAAACTTCTGAGCCTTGAGAGACTTAATGCCCTCTTCCATTCGCCCTTCACGATAACTGATAAGAAAACGCCCGGTTTCAAGACAATTAACGCCTCGCTCGAGAGCAGCCACAAGCAGCTGTTCAGCACCGCACGAAATTGTGGCTAATGAGTCACTCTTGCCAGAGGGATTGCTTTCGCTTCCGTTGCTTTTAGATTTATTAGCCATCATCGCTTCCTTTCTGTTGGTTTGGCCGCACTAAAAACCAGCTGCATAACACCAAGCTACCAAAAACCGTATAAAGCAGCACAAACACCCACTCCGGCGCCGTGTAGTAAAGCAGGCTTTGCAACCAGTACTGAATGAAGGACCCCGTATAGGTTGCTGTACCGGCCTCTGCTCTCAAGGCCATTTCCCACGTAGTAAGCGGGCAAACCGCGCCCAACCAGGACTGCACCACTACATACCCAATAGCGGACAAATGCAAAATACGAAATTTCTTATTTCGCACCCATCGCCACCTTAAAAAATAACCGGCATAAATAGCCAGCAACCCGAAGACGACAAAGACAACAAACAGCACATGAACGACTAATATCGTATCCGCCATGAGCAGAAGTAGTGAAGGAGCCATATCTCTCCCAAGTGAAGCATAGGCAGAGGAGGTAGCCAGTGTTTGCGGTGGCCACGAAACCTCTTAATTGCCAGTATGCTGAGCAAAAACCTCCTCACCGGTTAAGTCTCTGGTAGCTTGAGAAAACGAGTAAAACGCTGGTTTTTGCTCAATAAATATCTGCTCCTCAAGCTGCCACTGGCCGTTATCCTCCAGAAGCCCCACAGGGATAGCATAGTGCCCGCCCTCTTTTAACCGATAAAACAGATGCGTCCCACACTGCTTGCAGAAACCGCGCTCGGCCCACTCTGAGGAACTGAAGATAGCAATATGCTCAGCCCCCCGGAAATCCACCTCGTTTTGGGACTCAACCGCAAACAGCGGCCCTCCACCCCACTTTCTACAAAGGCTGCAGTGGCAAACCGCTACATGGTGACTGTCTAAATGAGTTAAAAGCTGCACTTCACCGCAGAGACAGCTACCCCGATGCTCAATGTTGGATTGCATATGATCCTCCGTTAGATACGTAACACCGTCTATTCATGCTTAATAGAGCGAACCCTAAACCCCACCTTTTCTATATAGACAGTAGCAGGTTCTATATAGACAGTAGCAGGCCGCTTGGCTATGCGCTGTTAACGCGTAAAATTGCGCGATACGGCCTGCAGACCTGTTATCTACAGCGATATAAAACATCGTTGAGCGGGCATTTTTAATCGACCGTTTAGCGGCTTTATTGGGTTGCTCGGATACTTCCTTCTGACTACCAAGCGTGCTTGCCTAAAATAGAAAACACATTTGATAAATGCACAATTGTTAGCCATGGGCTTCCTTGGTAGGTTGATTTAAAACAACATAAAGGTGGCCCTTTCACCACCTGCGAACCAGGCGCTATGGACCTTCTACCTAACCTATTTCGTGGAAGTACACAAAACGTCACCACCCGATGCTACGCCTCACACTAAACCGCTTCGGCCCACCTACCCCCTCGGCCATACACACGGTTTACTTGTCGTTGAGCGTTTGAGTCGCACATACTGCCTAGAGTAGCGCCACCAATAAAACGATAACCCTCTGACCGCGAAGACGAATATGACAACAAAGCTGAGTAAAGGCGCGCCAGAAAAGGCACAAACAATGAAGAAAAAACGCCCTATGCCGGATGTGTTCATCATCCTGTTTAGCTTTATGGTACTGGTACTGCTCGCCTCTTATATAATTCCCGCAGGAAGCTACGAAAGAACCAACAACAATGGCCTGACGCAGGTCGCCACCGATAGCTTTCAGTACATTACTGCAGCGCCCCTGAATGTAATGGACCTGTTTACCGCTATTCAAAAAGGCCTGGTGGCGGCGGCTCCGCTGATCTTCTTAATCATGATGGTCGGCGGCGTGCTCAAGGTGATTGAGTCAACAGGCGCCATCAGCGCAGGTATTCACCAACTCATTAGCAAGGCCAATGGTCGTCGAAACGTTCTTATTTTTATCTTTTGCGCTACGTTCTCAACGCTTGCATCGGTTGGGGTAGGTGCCAACTTGGCCATTGCCTTTATTCCTATCGGACTGTTTCTTGCCCGCTCAATGAAGCTTGACCCCGTTGTAGGCGTGGCCATTATCTTTTTAGGCTCCTACGCAGGCTTCGGTGCAGGCGTTTTTGACCCGACCGTTACCGTTGCCGGGCAAACCATTGCCGAGCTACCGCTGTTTTCCGGATTTATATATCGTGGCGTTATCTTTATTGTCTTTTTGGCCGTTACCACGGTGTACATCTGCCGCTATGCCAAACGTATCAAGCAGAACCCGGCTCATAGCGTGATGGGGGCAGACGCCTTTGATAACACCGAAGCCACACATGAGCCTGGCGCCCTGCCGCCCTTTACCTTTTCGCATAAGTTAGTGCTGCTGATATTTGCCGCTTCCTTTGTGTTTTTTCTGTACGGCGGTTTTAACTTCGGATGGGGAATCACTGAACTCTCTGCCACGTTTTTAATGGTGGGGATCGCCACGGCACTGATCGGCAGAATGTCTCCCAACGATTTTGTAAAACGCCTGATGAATGGCGCAAGCGAAGTCATGTACGGTGCATTGGTTGTGGGTGTCGCCGCCGCTGTCATCGTACTGCTTAGACAAGCACAGCTCATCGACACCCTCGTACATAGCGTCGCAAGCTCTTTAGATGGCCATGGCAAGATTGTCGCCATGGAGCTTTTATACGTGTTTAACCTGGTATTTAACGGATTGATTACTTCGGGTACCGGCCAGGCCGCTATCGTGATGCCAATTATGGTTCCGATTGGCGATATGCTGGAAGTCACCCGCCAGTCGACCTTCATCACCTTCAAGCTGGGCGATGCCGTTACCAATATTATTACTCCGCTTTCTGGCACCTTGATGGCGTGCCTGGCGATCGCCCGCGTTTCTTACGTGGAGTGGTTCAAATTCGTGCTACCACTGGTATTGATTTGGATTGTCATCGGCGGCGCGTTTGTCGGGGTTGCCGTTGCGATTAACTACGGCCCGTTTTAAGCAAGTTCGCTTTCACGCCACCCATAATGGGTGGCTTGGCATCTAACGGGCCTGCGCTTAACAGTCAACGGCCGTCAGACTCTCTTCCAGAACAACTAAAAACGCCTCGATATGAGCAGGCAGGTAGCGTTCAGCCATCACCTGTACTTGAAGGCTTCGCTGAGAAAGCTGGGGCTCGTGTAGCGGCTTTAAAACCAGCCCATCCTTATGCATTCTACCGCTTACCGCTACGGCACTACACAACCCGATCATATTGGGATGCTCGCTGACCATGGTATAGGTCGCGCCCAGTGAATCGCAGGAGAAGCTTGGGAATACCTTAATACCGGACAAGCTACAGGCGACATCAAACAGATAGCGCATTGTCGAGCCATTAAGCGACATGGTAAGCGGGTAGTCGCATAAATCCTTTACATACAAAACGTCATTAATTGCCAACGGGTGCTCACTCGACATAAGGGCACTAATTGCGGCGTTATGGCTTGAAACCACCTTTACGCCAATATCCGGCGAGAGGCTAAAAGTTAAGGCGATATCAGCACTGCCTTCTTTTACCAATTCAGAAGCACGCGCTGAATCGGCCATCTGCAGATCAAACCGAATATCAGGATGCTGAGTAATAAAGCGCGAAATAACACTGGGAAGAAAGTGCCACGCCATGCCATCAGGGCAAGCCACCACAATGGTTTGGCGTTGGCGTGTCATTGCATCCTGCATCTCATTGATAACGCTATTAACTTCTAACTGGTTACGCAGTGCATAGGCGTTCAGCAGTTTGCCTGCTTCGGTTAACTGCATGCCTCGCGGCTGGCGGTTGAACAGCTTGATATCCAGGCGCTGCTCAAGGTTGGTGATTTGGCGGCTAACCGCTGAAACAGCAACGTGCAACTCTTCAGCGGCAGCGGACAACGAGCCCGTTTTCGCAACGCTTTGAAAGTAGCGCAAGTGGAGATCCTGCATAAAGGCCTCATTGATGACCTGCCTGTTAGGCTTTTACGAAAACTGCTTACGCTCGCCCATACGGCGTTAAAAACCAGCTCAAAATACTCATTTACACATGTAAACTCCGTTTTTTTACTGATTTTTGCCTTGTCTGGCCTTCGCTCAGCGACTTTTCGTACAAACCCTGGCAGGGTGAATAGCGCTATCGGCAGCGGTTCAAACATCTACCGGTGATTTCTAATAGTTAGAAAGGTAGTTTGAAATCTTAATGATTGCTGCAAACAAGAGCAAGGGCTAGGCTCATCTCAACGACCACTAAAAGCCCAATGATAAAAAGGCACGCCATGACAACACCGCAGCGTTCAAAACGAGAACAGGCGATTCAGCTAGCGAGTGATGAGCTTTCAAACGGTAATTTTTATAAGACGCTGGCAAAACGTATTGCCATGCGCACGGTCAGCCAGGACCCCGTCTGTGCCGATACACTCAACGCGTACCTTGAACAAGAAATTGGCCCGCTGCTTTCAAGGCTAGGCTTCACCTGCCAGATTATCGAGAACCCGAAACCCGGTTTTCCTCCCCTGCTGATTGGGGAGCGCATTGAAGACCCCGCTTACTCCACGCTGCTGCTTTATGGCCATGGTGACGTTACCGATGGCCAGGAAGAGCAGTGGGCGAACGGTATTGACCCGTGGGCGCTAACCTTTAAAGAAGGCCGTGTTTATGGCCGCGGCACCGCCGATAACAAGGGCCAGCACAGCGTCAATTTAACCGCGCTGGAAGCTGTGATTAACGCTCGTAAGGGTCGGTTAGGCTACAACGTAAAAATGCTGTTTGAAATGAGCGAGGAGATAGGCTCACCAGGGTTGGAAGAGGCCTGTGCTGCCTATCAGCAAGCGCTTAAATCCGACCTTTTTCTGGCCTCTGATGGCCCCAGAATACGCCACGACATGCCCACCCTCTTTTTGGGTTCTCGCGGCGTTGTTCAACTCAAGTTATCGCTTAACACCGGCAATGGCGGCCGCCATTCCGGCAACTGGGGAGGGGTTATTACCAACCCGGCGGTTGTGCTGTGTAATGCGCTCGCCACGCTACTTTCCCCGAGCGGCAAAATTCTGGTCGACTTTCTCAAGGCACCGTCTATTACAGAAGACGTCTCCCGGTTAGTGCGCGACTTGCCGGTAGGCGGCGGCGCCTCCGACCCCACGATTAACCCAGCGTGGGGTGAAGAAACCCTAGCGGATGGCGAGCGTTTATACGGGGCCAATACGTTTGAAATTCTTGGCTTAAGTGCGGGCAGAACCGACAAGCCTGTCGGCGCGATTCCAGAGCACGCGGAAGCGGTATTACAGCTGCGCTTTGTAAAAGGCACCGACTGGCAAGCGGTGGAGAGTAACCTGCGCCAGCACCTGGATGCCCATGGCTTTAACGATATCCAACTGACGTTTTTAGGCGGTTACGCGGCGACTCGGTTGGACCCCAATCACCCGTGGGTAAATTTTGTTGCTCAATCGGCCGAGAACAGCCTAAATGAAGCGCCCCATATTTTACCCAACCTGGGCGGCACGATTCCCAATCACTGCTTTTCAGACGTGCTTAATCTGCCTACCGTTTGGCTGCCCCACTCCTACCCGTCATGCAATCAGCACGCCCCCGATGAGCACTTGCTGGAAGCCATTGTCGAGCAAGGGCTAAAACTAGCCGCCGGGATCTTCTGGGATTTAGGCGAACCTCAAGCACAAGCGCTAACCATTCATGACGCGGCAAAGGCATATTAAGTGATGGAAGCTCCAAAAAAGAACAGCGTTGATAACGAAGCCATCCACTGGGACCAGGATATCAGCTACGGCCAATACCTTGACCTTGAGCCCTTGCTGGCTTGCCAGAACCCGGCCTCTGATGAGCACGATGAACTACTCTTTATCATGATTCATCAAGTGTCGGAGCTATGGATCAAGCTCTGCTTGCACGAAGCCCACGCGGCGGCCAGGCATATTGCCGATGACAACCTGAGCCCTGCGTTCAAAATGCTCTCGCGCGTCTCTCGCATCCAGGAGCAGCTCATCAACGCCTGGGAAGTGCTGGTAACGATGACGCCCGCCGATTACTTGAGCTTTCGGGACAGCCTTGGGCAAAGCTCGGGCTTTCAATCCTATCAGTACCGGGAAATTGAGTTTTTGCTGGGTAACAAAAACGCCAAATTGATCGAAGCACACCGTTCAAAGCCCAAGCACTACCAAAAACTCCAGCAAGCGCTTAATTCGCCGAGCCTTTACGATGTCTCACTGCAGCTACTGGCCCGCCGGGGTTTTGATATTCCAGACAACATCACCCATCGTGACTGGAGCATTCCCTATACCGCGAGTAGCGACGTCGAAGCGGTGTGGATGGAGATCTATCGCAATAGTGAAAAGTACTGGGACCTATACGAACTGGCCGAAAAGCTGGTGGATGTCGAGTTCAACTTCCAGCGCTGGCGCTTTAACCACATGAAAACGGTGGAGCGCATTATTGGCTACCGACGTGGCACCGGTGGCTCGTCGGGCGTGAGCTACCTGGTCAAGGCACTCGACCTGCAGTTCTTCCCGGAACTTTGGAGCGTAAGGACGTCTATTTAACGGCAAGCGCCCAATAAGCCTTACCCCACTTTTCACCTGTGTGACGACATTTTTTGCTGGAGTACCGATATGCGCGTGAGCCTGGATACCGTTCGTGAACTGGACCGCCAAGACCCACTGGCAGATTTCAAACGCCACTTTTCCCTGCCAGAAGGTGTTCTCTACCTGGATGGAAACTCGCTTGGCGCACAACCGGTCGCGGCCAAGCAAGCGGTTGATGACACTATGGAGCAGTGGCGTACCCAGCTGATTAAAGGCTGGAACCAGGGCTGGTTTGATGCGCCCGAACGCTTGGGAAACCTACTCTCCCCGGTGATTGGTGCTCAGCACGGTGAAGTGGTGGTCACGGACAACATCACGCTCAATATTTTCAAACTGTTGGGCTATATCCTCGACAAGCGCCAGGATGATTGCCGCACGGTACTCAGTGAAGGCGGCAACTTCCCCACTGACGGCTACATTGCCCAAGGCTACTGCCGGGTTAGCGGCTGTGAACATCGCTTTATGCCCGAAGGTGACGACCTGGCCGCGCACCTGGACGGCGTGGCTGTGGTGGTGCTTAGTCAGGTCAACTATCGCACGGGCAAACTGCGCGACATGGCAGCCACTACTCAACTGGTTCATGAACATGGCGCCGAGGTCATTTGGGATTTAGCCCACTCTGCTGGCGCGCTACCTGTCGATCTTAACGGCGTCGGCGCGCGCTATGCCGTAGGTTGTACCTATAAATACCTGAACGGCGGCCCCGGTGCGCCTGCTTTTCTTTACGTGCACCGCGACCACCTGGACAGCACGTGGCAACCGCTCTCGGGCTGGCATGGCCATACCTCACCTTTCGCCTTTCAGGCCGACTACGCACCCGCCGATGACATCTCGCGTTTTCGTACCGGCACACACTCAGCGATTATTTACGCCGCCCTCGAAGCGTCGTTAGCTATCTGGGCTGACGTCGATATGCAAACTGTGCGTGAAAAAAGCCTGGCCATGAGCAACCTGTTCCGCGAGTGCCTGGCAGATATTTTTGAGGCCCACGGTATCGAGGACATTACCCCGACAGCCGACCAGCGTGGCAGCCAGGTATCACTGGTAGATGCCCAAAACGGTTACGCCATTGTGCAAGCGCTGATCGCGCGTGGCGTGATTGGTGATTATCGGGAGCCGGGCTTGATGCGCTTCGGCTTCACCCCGCTCTATTTAAGCTACGAAGATGTGTGGCAGGCCGCGCAGCACTTCCGCGAGGTAGTCGAAAGCGGCGAGTATCAAAATCCTGAATTTCACGTGCTTAGCGCCGTTACCTGATAGAGAGCACGCATGACAAAGCTAACGCCGGATCTGGCCTACTCACCGAGCCATTTTGCGTCAGAGTTTGAATCCACTCTTACACGTCAGGCGGATGCCGGACGCACGCTAAGGGACCGCCACCCACCGATAACGGTCGCCTATGGCGACCACCCGGCGGCGTGCCTTAACCTGTTTATTCCGCAGGGAGAAGGCCCGTGGCCTTTGATGGTATTCATTCACGGTGGCTACTGGCAGGAGCTTGACCACACTGCCACGGATTTTCTGGCCGAGCGCTATCTGGCACGGGGAATGGCCTTCGCCTCAATTGGCTATGGCTTAGCCCCAACCCACACCATTGAAAACATGATGACTCAGTGCATTCAGGGGCTAGAAGCGGCCTACCACGCGCTGGCAGAAAGCGACGGCGTGTGGTCCATCACCCTGGGAGGCCATAGCGCGGGCGCCCAACTGGCTTACTGGGTAGCCGTTAGCGGCAGGGTTCCTATTGATAAGCTGGTGCTGGTCAGCGGTGTTTATGACCTTACGCCACTGGTAGAAACCTACGTTAACGCCCCTCTAAAGCTGACCAAATCACAGGCACGCGCACTTAGCCCTCAGTTTGGCGAGCTGACCGCACTGCCCGCCTGCCAGGTTGTGATTGCCGAAAACGACCCACCCGCGTTTCATCAGCAGGGACACAATTTTATAGCGCTGCTACGCGCAGCCAACGTTCAAGCAGAGCTAATTGAGCTGCCGGGGTGCGATCACTTTGATGTGCTGGAGTATTTGTAAGCGCTAGCCGAGTTCACAATAACCACGCCGTTACTTTCTAGCGACGGCATGGAGTCTAGCGACGGCATGGAGTTTTTAATACCACTGTCTCTCAAAAGCCTGCTTTCACGTCCGCCCGGCTAGTTTTCAGATGACTTGTCATAGGTCACCTTGCATCGCCTAACTGGTTAAAATTAAACACGCTCTTCATCACGCAAAGTAAGCACCTCAACACCCTCGGCCGTCACTGCCACTGTATGCTCCCACTGCGCGGATAAGGACTTGTCGCTGGTCACGACTGTCCAGCCATCTTTTTTGATTTTTACCTTGGCTTTGCCTTGGTTAATCATGGGTTCGATGGTGAATACCATGCTTTCTTTCAATACCACGCCGTGCCCTGGCTTTCCGTAGTGCACGACTTCCGGCTCTTCATGCATTTCCTGGCCGATGCCGTGGCCGCAATATTCACGCACCACCGAGTAGCCGTTCTGTTCCGCATGCCGCTGGATCGCATGGCCTACATCACCCAGTGTTGCCCCCGGTTTAACCGCGTGGATGCCCTTCCACAGCGCCTCATAGGTTTTATCGACCAGGCGCTTGGCAATAGGCTTTACCTCACCCAACATGTACATCTTGCTTGAATCGGCAATATAGCCGTTCTTCTCAATCGTGATATCAATGTTAACGATATCGCCTGATTTTAGCGTGAGTGTCTCGGAGGGAACGCCATGACACACCACTTGGTTCACAGACGCATTCAGCACATATTGATAATCGTATTGCCCTTTGCTGGCCGGGCGAGCCTTTAGCTCATCAACGATATAACGCTCGGCCCAATCGTTGATCTGCATGGTGGTGACACCCGGCTCAATTAACGTATCAAGATAACCAAACACCTGCGCCAGCAAGCGCCCTGCTTCGCGCATCAGCGTCAACTCTTCTGCACTTTTCAGCGGTACGTTATCCACCGATCACCTGCCTTACTTCAATGTCTGCCTGTTGCATCTGCTCGCGCATAATGTCGGTGAAGGTCATGCCTGGATTAGCCTCTGCCAACATACCCACTTTAATCCAATACTCCGCCTGTGCGTTGATCGAACGCACCATGACCGAGCTGGCTTTACGAATATCTTCGTGTAGCTGGTCGTTGATTTTTACGATACCCATGGAATGCCTTGATATATGAAACGTATATAAAGCATATATTAAGATAAGAACACGCAGCAAGCGACCTGGTGAAGCCGACGTTCAATAAGAGTGGTTTTTCAACTGCAAGCACATTATTGGCGATGACGAGCAATCAGTGCCGCCAACGGTTGATAGCCTTCTTCAAGCGCAGGGCTCGATAGATTAGTGACGCCCAAGAGCAATCCTTTTCGCGCATTGGCTTGCGTGGCGTACCAGGGAGACAACGGCGCCGGTGCCAGGTTAAAGGCCGCTGCCGCTTCGGCAATGCCAACATCGTCAGTGTCATCAGCCAAGGGGAGCAACAGCGACAAGCCCGCCATATGATTGACTGAAACCGTGCTGTCCATGAGTGCAAGCAGCGCATTCCGGCGCTGTATATACAGACGCTTCATACGCCGAATATGGCGCAAGTAATGCCCGTCGCGCAAAAACTCCGCAACGGCTAGCTGGCTAGGCAGTGCAGACGCGGGTGACAATGCGGCGGCCGTATCTCCCGCGCGCTCCGACAACCTCGCAGGCACCACCATGAAACCAAGCCGCAACCGTGGGCTGATGGTTTTACTGAAAGTACCCATGTGAATCACTCTTTCGTCATGGTCCAGCGAGGCCAGTGCGGGCGTTGCCTGGCCGCTTAACTGCAGCTCACTTAAATAGTCATCTTCGATGATCCAGCTATCGTTTTCTTTAGCCCATGCTAACAACGCCTGACGGCGAGCCAGCGACAACTGCATACCCAGCGGTGCTTGTTGGCTTGGCGTCACAATCGCCAACCGGGCCTCCGCAGCAAGCGCTATCCCTTGCTCCACACAAATCCCCTGGTCATCGACCGGAACAGGAACCGAGGTAAAGCCTGCCAAAGACAAAGCGTGCCGATTGAGTGGGTAACAAGGGTCTTCAACCCACACCCGCTTTGAATCCGGGCGCAACAAGTGCAATGCCAAGCCCAGCGCACCCGCATATCCATTGGTGATGATGATCTGGTCTGCAGAGCAAAGCAGCCCGCGAGCCACGGCCAGATAGGCAGCAATTTCCTTGCGTAGTGTCTGCTCTCCGAGTGGGTCAGGATAACGCAGTGACTCGGCCACCGCCTGGCGTGAACCGCGCAGCATGATGCGCGACCACTGCTTAAAGGGAAAACCATCTTGCGCAGGCACCCCCACTTGAAAAAGCCTGGGCGCGCTTTCCAGATCCTGATAGAGATCAGGCAGTGGTAGTCGAGAGGCCTCAACCACCACTTTTGGTGCCGCGGGTAGCACGGCGCTAACGAACGTACCGGCGGCCCCTTTTGAGATGACTAACTGATCATCGCTCAGCCGATCATAAGCCGTTTTAATAGTGCCTCGTGAAACGCCCAGTTGCGTGGCAAGATCACGCCATGAAGGCAGCCGTGCGCCCTCATATAAATGCCCTTGTCGAATGGCATCAGCAATGCTCGAACGCACCTGCTCTGACAAAGACTGCTCGCCTTGGCGATTAAGTGAAAAACGAAGTTTACTCATCCCTCCATGGTACATAGAAACCCATCAGTCTTGGTGCTTTTTTTAGACCATGAAGCCTTTCACAATCACTATCTACTCTACACTTTTACCGTTCTAAATCTTTGTGCCAGTTCTCGAGCTAGTTCTTTATGCCGGTTCTTGAGTTAGCTCTTTACCTTAGCTCTTTACGTTAGCTCAGAACGATTTGCCAAAAGGATGAAATCAATGCGTATAGTAAACACGAAATGTTCAGCGGCGATACTGCTCGCCATGTTGGTCGGCTGCTTCGGTTCGGCACACGCCACCGAGACCACTGAGCAACCAGACGCCGATCAAGCCTATGATCAAGATGCCGACGGTGAACAGCGTGCCATAGCGGCTGGCGAGTCCTTAATTGGTCAGCCAGGCCCCGAGCTGAGCATTACCACGCTGGATGGTGAGACTATTGATCTAGGCGCGCTATATGGCGAAAAACCCGTGTATATAAAGTTCTGGGCAACCTGGTGCGTGCCCTGCCGCCAGCAGATGCCCGGGTTCCAAGCATTTCAAGAAGCGCATGGTGATGATATCCAAGTCATCGCCGTGAACACCGGCTACGCTGACACCGAAGAATCCGCACGTGTCTATCGCGAGGAAATGGGCCTGACCATGCCTATCACGGTAGATGACGGCACGCTAGCCGAAGCGCTGAATCTACGCGTTACCCCGCAGCACGTTCTGATTGATCGCAGTGGTCACATCACTCACATTGGTCATCGTGACGATCAAGCCCTGGAACAGGCGCTACAGGCAGTGCTTGAACCCGCTGATCCCAACTCAGCAGCGACCGAAGGAGCCGCCGTCAAGGATATCGACGCCAACGCTTTAACGGTGGGCGATACGGTGACTCACCTTGATGTCACCACGCGTGACGGCACTACCATCGACCTGACTCGGGAGACGACAGACAAGCCACTGGGTGTGGTGTTTTTTGCCACGTGGTGTGAGCCTTATCTTGCCGAGAGCCAGCCAGAAACCTCCACCGCCTGCCGCCGCGTACGCGAAACCGTCAACCAGCTGAGCGAAGACCAAAGCGTACAGTGGGTAGGCATTATTTCTGGTCTTTGGACCCAAGAGTCCGATGTCGAAAGTTATCTTGATACCACCGAGACGGCGATACCGGTGTTGCTTGACGCCGAGGGCGATATACACCGTGCATTCGGCGTTCAGCAGATACCCAGCGTTGTGTTAATTGATGCTGACGGCAAGATAACCGACAAGCTTGGACCACAAGACACCGCATTAGGCGAAGCTGTCGAGCGCCTCAGCCAATAAGCGTAAGCCACTCCGCGCAAGCCATAGCGCGGCCCCCCTTTCTTTACTGGAGCAGCCCGCCTCACGCGGGCTGATAGCCAATGCCCACGTTCCTTTATCGCTATTTTGTCCTTTTCTGCCTGGTGTTAATGCTGACTCCCCAGATCGGCGCTGCACAGGAATTTCCCGGCATCTCGGGCGAAGTACTGATTAAGAGCACTCTGGTAGCGGAAACAGATCAACCGGCACCTGGTTCCTCCAGCACGTTAGCCGTTTTCATGGAGCCGCAATCAGGTTGGCATGGGTATTGGAAACAGCCGGGTAGTATTGGCCTACCACCGCAGTTCAATTGGCAATTGCCGGAAGGTGTCAGCGTAGGCGATGCCGCTTACCCAGTACCGCAGACGCTAATGACTGGCGATCTGATGAACCATGTCTACGAGCACCCTTATGCACTATTGCTGCCCATTGAAATAGACGCCTCTGTGCCCGCAGGGACCTCTCTGCCGATTAGCGTTGACTTCAACTACTTGGCTTGCCGCGCTGATGCCTGCATTCCGGAGGAGGCATCGCTTGCCACTACGCTGGTCGCAGGCGATGGCCACATTACGCCTGAGCGCAAAGCACGCTTCGATGAATGGCGGCGTGAGCTTCCCAGGCCTCTCGGTTCGCAAGCCAGCTTTGTGACGACCGATGATAACCAACTGCGCTTAAGCATCCCCTTGCCCACCAGCGTGGAACTCAACGATCCACACTTGTTTGTTGCCACCGATAACGTGGCTGATCACGCGTCTGAGCAGGTTTTTAGTCGTGAAGGCGACACATTGATTATTGAAACCCAGTTGGCAAAATACTGGCAGACAGACAATCCACCTGACGAGTTCGAAGCACTTCTGTCACTGGGCAATGGAACCGGCTTAGCATTAGTTAGCCGTAGTGATGGTGCGCCAACACCAAACGCAAGCACAGCTGGCGTACAAAGTAGTTCTACATTACTACTGACCGCATTTCTCGGCGCCGTACTGGGCGGCGTTCTGCTCAATATCATGCCCTGCGTTTTCCCTATTCTCAGCCTTAAGGTCCTTAGCCTTGCACGCCTGTCCGGTGGTCAACGCGAAGCCCAGCGTGAGGCGCTAGCCTATACCGCCGGTGTGGTCCTCGTTTGCTTGATCCTGGGCGCAACGATTATTGCTCTGCGCGCAGCCGGTACTCACGTTGGCTGGGCATTTCAGTTACAAGACCCACGGGTCATTGTGGTGCTTACGCTGTTGACTGCCGCGATAGGCTTTAACTTGGCAGGTCTTTTTGAACTAGGCTCCATCAATGCTGGCTCCAAACTGGCTAACCAGGAGGGAATGGCCGGCGCTTTCTGGACGGGCGTACTTGCCGCTTTTGTCGCAACACCTTGCTCCGGCCCATTTATGGCCACAGCGCTTGGCGCAGCCTTGGTACTCCCTACGGTTGCCGCACTGACGGTTTTCGTGGGCCTGGGCCTGGGCATTGCCTTACCGTTTTTGCTGCTTGGTTTCATACCAATGCTTCGCCGTCGCCTTCCTCGGCCAGGCCCTTGGCTTGCCACCTTTCGGCATATCATGGCCATCCCAATGTTCCTAACCGCTTTAGCGTTAGCTTGGGTGCTTGGCCGCCAGCTCAGCAATAACGGCATGATTGCAAGCCTCGCTCTGATCTTACTACTGGCGATAGGACTTTGGTTCACCGGCCTGCGCCAACGCAACGGCAAGCGCTTGGTCTGGGTACCGGCAGCACTCGCGGCCGTACTCGCGCTGACGGGAAGCATCCTCGTTCCCGGCTCCTTTGCGGGCCATGAGGCGCCCATTAATGCCGCCGCAAATTCCCCCGCCACACGCACACTCGACTTTGACGCGGACCGCTTGGCCGAACTTCGGCAACAGGAGCAAACCATCTTTGTCTACTTTTCTGCAGACTGGTGCGTCACTTGCCATATGAACGAACAGCGAGCCATTGATACAGCCAGCACGCAACAAGCATTTGCGCAGGCGGATGTGATCACCATGAAAGGTGACTGGACCAATGGTGACCCAGCCATCACCGCTTTTTTGGAACAACACGGCCGCTCAGGGGTACCTCTCTACTTATGGTACACACCAGACCAAAACGAGCCTGAAGTCCTTTCACAGATTCTTGCGCCAAATGTGTTATCGACGTTAGCGGGCAAGTCTGGTTAACCCGCACGGTTAACAGGTGCTGGACAGTTAGCAGGAGAACCGTGCAATAGGTCGATGCCCACCCTGTGAAAAACCATCTCGCACACACCTTCGTATGTTTTCATGCGAATTCGCAGATCAAGCAGGCGACCTGCGGCACATGCCTGTTCGTTAATATGATCCTGTAGTGAACTCTCCCCTAAGCCAAGCCTGCTTGGCAGAAACTCAGTCAGTCGGGTTATCCGAAAGGTGAGCTAATAATTCCGCATTGTGCCGGGTATTATCCTGAGCTTCAGTTTAGCTCTCAGCCGTTCCTTAACACGAGCCTTCTATGCACGATCTCATGCTGTATCTTTTGCTCCTGATTGGCACTTTTTTGATTGCTGGCGTGGTGAAAGGTGTCACTGGAATGGGGCTGCCAACCGTCGCGATGGGTTTACTTGTTATAGCGATGCCACCGGCGAGCGCTGCTGCCCTTCTCGTTCTTCCCTCTTTAGTGACCAATGTCTGGCAGCTGTTTTCTGGCCCATCGATTACACAGCTGATGCAGCGGCTCTGGCCAATGATGCTGTGTATCTGCTTGGGCACCATCGCTGGTGCTGCCTTATTAGTCCGCGTAGACCCACTCTGGTCTGGGTTTGGGCTCGGCATCGCTTTGATTGTCTACGCCGGTTATACGCTGCTTGCCCCCGCCTTCTCCGTTTCCACGTTCCTGGAGCGGTGGCTTTCTCCGGTTATCGGCTTGATAACGGGAGTCGTCACTGGCGCAACAGGTGTATTCGTGATGCCAGCAGTGCCGTACCTTGCCTCGCTTAATATGAGCCGGGAAGAATTCGTGCAAGCCCTGGGCTTATCGTTCACCATTTCCACGCTTGCACTAGCATTAGGACTGTTCGCCCATGATGCTTTCCAGGTCTCGCAACTAGGCACGTCCGCCTTGGCGATTATTCCTGCGCTGATCGGAATGTGGGCGGGCCAGTATGTGCGGATGCGGATTAGCCCTCAGCGGTTTCGTCAGTGCTTTTTGCTCTTTTTGATAGTGCTGGGCCTTGAACTTGCTAGTCGCCCGCTTTTATGACGAGCAAGGATCAGAAACCGAGGGTGCCGCCTTCCACCCGTAAGGCTTCGAAGGCGGCGGGCGGCCACGTAGAGCGATGGCGTTAGCCAATATACTGCTTTGTTGTAGTGACCGTACCGTAAGCAAAGGCCAAGGCTGCCATTATCGTTGCGTGAACCTGAGGCGCTGGCACCGTCACGCCATCGAATTCAAGATCCAGCGTGGCGCAGGCATCGTGGATAATCGTCGTCTTGTAACCCAAATCCGACGCTGCACGGCTGGTGGCATCGATGCACATGTGGCTCATTGCGCCAATAATGACGACCTCCTCAATATTTTGCTGGTCCAACAGCTCTTGCAAACCGGTCTCACGAAACGAGTTAGGAAAATGCTTCACTAGTACCGTTTCCTCGCCCAACGGCGCGACTATGGGGTGAATGGCTACCCCTTGCGTACCAGGGGTGAAAAAAGGAATGTCTGGATCGGCAGATTCATGCTGAAAATAGAGGACAAGATCGTTTGCCGACCGGGCATGTTCAATGACATTAGCTGCGTTCGTGGCAGCCTCTTCAATACCGTTCAACAGCAGCTTGCCGCCGGGGAAATACTCATTTTGGATATCGACGACAATGATTGCGCGATGACTCATATTATCAATCCTTTTCAGTAGCGTTTGCCAATAGGCTGGCAAGAAGAAGTAGGCCGCTATATAAAGAAGCGGCCCTTGGGATTAGAAGGAAATGACCTCACCATCGGCGGGAATAAGTACGTGTTCCTGAATTCCCTCTTGCTGCACGTAATCGGCCAGTTCGTCACGGCTTAGCGTCATATGGTTTACGGCATCCATATGCACCGCGATGATGGTGGCATTCGGGGCTTTCTGGTGGGTACGCAGGGTATCTTCTTTACCCATAATGATGGGATCACCTTCGAAACCGTCTACCTCGGCAGCACCGGTATTCAGCACGATCATCTCTGGGTTGTAGCGCTCCATTGCCTGTTCGACCTCATCGCGCCATACGCTATCGCCGACTAAATACGTCGTTTTCTGCCCCGGAGCTTCGAAGACGACACCCATGATGTCACCTAGTGATTGCGCCAGCTCAGGAACAGCATAGAGAGCATCGGAGCCATGCTGGCCGCCCGTCTTGTGAAGCTGCACGCCGCCAAACTCGGTGCTGGCCTCCAGAATGCGCACATCGCTGAATCCCTGAGCGCGAATCAGCTCGGCATCAGCGGTATTCTGAGCGAACAAGGGAATGTCCTTTGGCAATTGCTCCTGCGCGGCGGCATCCCAGTGGTCGAGGTGCGTGTGAGTGACGATGACAGCGTCTATATCGCCGATCACATCTTCCACCGGCATTGGCAGCCCAACCAGCGGATTACGCAACTCGCTACGGTAGGTATCTTCAAATCCCGGATAGGCGCCCTGCTCGGCCAGCATAGGGTCAATCAGGAAAGTAGTGTCCCCATAGGTGATTTTCACAGTCGCATTGCGGATCTGCTGCACCTGCTGCGTTGCCTCCTGAGAGAGCGAGTCCGCGGATGCGCTATGAGCGATAAGGGCCGTGGCGATGGCGAGAGAACTAGCGAGGGTCTTGATGAGCATCTGTGTACTTCCTTAAATTCGTTACGGGTAATGGCAAGTAGTTTAGAGAGGCTCGATCAACAAAAGAATTGGCCTGAAAGACATTTATCGAAACTTTTGGGCCATGATGCTACTGTTTATAAAACGCATAGCAGGTTATAAAACGCATAGCAGGTTATAAAACGCATAGCAGGAGTCGCGCTTTGTCTCTACCCAATGTCGGCCTAATCCTTCACCCACACTTCAGCCCCTTCCACTTCTCCGTGCCCTATATGGTGTTTGGTATAGCATTGTCTGATCGCACGCTGTTCAATCTTTCCATTGTGGCACCTGGGGGAAATTCCATCGAAGGCGAACGGGCAATGACGGTGAAGCCCGATGGCGGTTTAGAACTGTTGGATAACATGGATATTGCGATAGTGCCTGGATGGCATGACCTGAATGAAGCACCGCCGCCAGAGTTGTGTGAGGCGCTCGTTCGTTGTCATGAGCGAGGCGCTCACGTCGTGGGGCTGTGTTACGGCACCTATGCGCTGGCTTACGCCGGGCTGTTGGATGGCAGGCGAGCGTCGACCCACTGGATGGCCGAGCAGGATTTTAGTGGCCGCTTTCCCAACGTTACGCTGGACACCAATGCGCTCTATGTGGAGGAAGACCGTCTAGTGACGTCGGCCGGTACCGCTGCTGGCCTGGATTGTTGCTTATTCCTGGTACGCGAATACTATGGCGCGCAGGTTGCCAACAAGGTGGCCCGTGCCATGATCGTTCCACCCCATCGGGAAGGTGGACAAGCGCAGTTCATAGAGCAGCCGGTTGCCGCCTCAACCCAAGATGCGCATATCAATCGCCTGCTCGACTACCTACGAGAAAACCTATCGGCATCGCACACGATTGACGAGCTTGCTGAGCGCACCGCCATGAGCCGCCGTACCTTTACGCGAAACTTCCAAAAAGCCACCGGCATGACCGTTGTGGCGTGGCTAGTGAGCGAGCGGCTACGGCGTGGGCGCGAGCTTTTGGAAACCACCTCGTTGTCGGTAGAAGCGATTGCAGAAAAGGCGGGCTTTCACACAGCGACGTCTTTCCGCCAACATTTCCGGCAGCGCCATCAAGTTAGCCCACGCGATTGGCGCAAAACCTTCGGCGGCAACGCCTGACGATCAACGCTTAGATCTAACATTCCAAGCACTGCACACAAGCTAATGTGATTGCTATTTTGCAATATGTCTATAATACTGGACATATGGAAATTAAAAACGTCACGGCCAGTTTTAGTGCCCTTTCTCAAGAGACTCGCCTTGAAGCCTTTCGGCTTCTGGTACGCCATGAGCCTGAAGGTCTTCCTGCGGGGGAAATTGCGCGCCAGTTATCGGTGCCCCATAACACGATGTCGGCGCACCTTTCAGTGCTTTCACGGGCAGGATGGGTCAGCTCTCATCGGCAGAGCCGTTCCATTATCTATCGCGCCAATCTCAGCCATATGCAACAAATCCTGGGCTTTATGGTTCGCGATTGTTGTGCGGGACACCCAGAGATTTGCGAGCCGCTTTTGACGGCCTTCACTGACTGTTCTCTCACTACCGAGAAGGAATAACTCTTTTGAAAACGACGATTTATCACAACCCCGCCTGCGGCACATCACGCAATACGTTAGCGATCATCGAAGCGTGCGGTGAGACACCGCACGTCATCGAATATCTAAAAACACCACCCAGTCGCGAGCGGCTGGTCGAACTGATCTCGATGATGGCGATTACCCCAAGAGAGCTACTGCGCCGCAAGGGCACGCCCTTTGAAGAGCTCAATCTCGATGATCCAGCATTAAGCGATGATCAACTGATAGACGCCATGATCGCGCACCCCATCCTGATCAACCGCCCCATTGTGGTAACGGAAAAAGGCGCCCGCCTGTGCCGCCCTTCAGAGCGTGTACTCGACTTATTGGCCAACCCAGTAACGACGTTTACCAAAGAAGATGGTGAGGTAGTGCACCTTAAGGGCAGCCACCCGTGAGCGAACCTATCAGTTTCAACGACCTGCCCAACATTGATCTTCAAAAGCTGCAGCCGATTGACGTGGACGTATTGGCGGGCCCCGATGCGCCGCGTCATTCACCCAGGATTCTGGTGCTTTACGGCTCTCTGCGCGAACGCTCTTTTTCACGCTTGGCGTCCGAAGAAGCGGCGAGGTTGCTGCGCTGGTACGGCTGTGAAGTACGTACCTTTAACCCGTCTGGCTTACCGCTGCCAGATGATTCAGAGGCCGATCACCCGAAGGTAAAAGAGCTGCGCGACCTTGCCCAGTGGTCCGAAGGCATGCTGTGGGTCAGCCCCGAACGGCATGGGGCGATGACGGGCATTATGAAAACGCAAATCGACTGGATACCGCTATCGCTGGGCGGTGTTCGCCCTACTCAGGGTAAAACGCTGGCGGTGATGGAAGTGTCTGGCGGCAGCCAAAGTTTTAACGCCGTTAACCAGATGCGAATCCTCGGGCGTTGGATGCGCATGATCACCATCCCTAACCAATCCTCTGTACCTAAAGCGTTCACCGAATTTGACGATGCCGGACGCATGAAGCCCTCACCTCTTTATATGCGTCTCGTCGATGTGTGTGAGGAACTGGTGAAATTCACCTGGTTGACGCGCGACAAGTCCGCCTATCTTACCGACCGCTATTCAGAGCGTGTCGAGAGTGCTGAAGAACTCTCTCGCCGCGTTAACCAAAACACTCACTGACGTAAGGTCCTTTCATGTTGGCACTGGCCATTTTTGTCGTCACCCTGGTGCTGGTGATCTGGCAGCCTAAGGGTTTGGGTATCGGGTGGAGCGCGCTGGGCGGCGCGTTAGTGGCACTGCTTATGGGCGTGGTGCATTTAGCGGATATCGTTGTGGTGTGGGACATCGTCTGGGATGCCACCTTTACGTTCGTTGCCCTGATTATCATTTCCCTGATTTTAGACGAAGCGGGGTTCTTCGCCTGGGCCGCGCTGCACGTGACGCGCTGGGGCAATGGGCGCGGGCATCTACTGTTCCCGCTGGTCGTGTTACTCGGCGCGGTCATTGCCGCTTTCTTCGCTAACGATGGCGCCGCCCTACTGCTAACGCCCATTGTGATCGCTATTCTGTTGCGCCTGAAATTTGAGCCGCCTGCGGCGCTGGCCTTCATCATCGCGACGGGGTTTATCGCCGATACTGCAAGCCTGCCTTTGGTGATCTCTAACCTCGTTAATATCGTCAGTGCCAACTACTTTGATATTGGCTTTGATCGCTATGCGGCGGTTATGGTGCCGGTGAACCTGGTGTCAGTAGCGGCTACATTGGCCGTGCTCTGGATAGCCTTTGGCCGCCGCATTCCTAAACACTACGCCGTCGAAAACCTCGACCCACCGCGCTCAGCCATAAAGGACCCGCTGATATTTCGAGTGGCGTTTCCGCTGCTGGCAACACTGCTGATCGCCTACTTCGTGACCGCCCCGCTAGGCATTCCCATCGCCTTTGTAACGGGAACAGGCGCGGTGCTGCTAATGGCAATTGCCGGACGCTGGTGGCAAGCAGGCCGTGGCGCCATCGTCTCCGTATCAAGTGCGTTGCGCGGCGCCCCTTGGCAGATAGTGCTGTTCTCAATCGGCATGTATCTCGTCGTTTACGGGCTGGGTAATGCAGGGCTGACAAATTATGGCGCGCTGGCGCTTGAATGGCTGGCACAACAGGGTAACTTTATCGCCACGCTGGGTACCGGCTTCCTTTCCGCCATAGTGGCCTCGGTAATGAACAATATGCCCTCGACACTGGTCGGCGCGCTGGCGATTGATCAAGCGAACGTGCCTGCCGTCACTCAGGAGTTGATGGTCTACGCCAACGTGATTGGTAATGACCTGGGACCCAAGTTCACCCCCATTGGCAGCCTCGCCACCCTGCTCTGGCTACACGTGCTAGCGGGCAAGGGATACAAAATTGGCTGGGGCCAGTATATGAAAATCGGCCTGCTGATTACGCCGCCGGTGCTACTGGCGACGCTGGTTGCTTTGGCGCTTTGGTTGCCGGTGTTGTCTGCGGGGTGAGCTATATAGGGATTTAGGTTGGATGGAAGCTAGGCAGGGATTCTGCCTAGCTTCTGGTATCGGCCAAGAACGGTCTTTTAGTCGTCTCTGATATAACACCGTAAGCAGGGGCGACTGTAAGGAGGCCTCCCCGAAGGGGTTTGCTGCCTTGCTTTATTATTCATAATTACCACGATCTCCCATTTTTACATGTGTAGACGCTGAGAAATATCCACAGCAGAGCAAATACACATTTCGATTACTCAATTCGGATCGAACTTCTTCTTGGTCACCTCTTAACTCGATTAAGCCCCTTAAGATTCCAATCCACTCTCTCACAGGGCTAGAATCAAAGGATGCATCTAGAGGGTGATGAGCAAAGTAATTTCTTACCTTTCTAATGTAGTGAAGAGTTTCAGCAGTGTTTTTTGATACTAGGCCGAAAGCTTCTGAAATAAGTATCCTTTGCGAGAAGGTTGATAAAGGGCCATTTGACCCAAACAACTCTTTCTCACTGCACTTATCTATTGTTTTATAAGCAAGATACTTTCCCAGAACATTCTCTGTGTAACTTCCTGCCAAAACTGCAGCGCCTCGATCTGATTCCGAATGAAAGACCTCAACCATCGAGTTGTAGTTTATTAGCTTCAGATCCTTTGGCTTCATTTCATGATCTCCTGTATACCTAACGCCGCGTTAAGTTGTGAGCAACGCTACCACCAAACCTCCCCCCCTGCACCGTAAACACAAAACTCAATTTAAAAATGAGAATGCCGAGCGTTGCGAATTTGTCTTAAATTCCTTGTTAAATTACTTGTTCGTATTCTTTTCACTTGCGATTGAGGGGATAGTTTTTTGAAAGATATTTAGATACAATTTCATTCACGATATCTATTGCATTATCCAAATCAATTGTATCTTTTGGGATTGCCCACCCTCTGACTCCATGCCTTGCTTCAATGCCTAAGACACCAAAGCTATTTGCTGTTCCAGTAAAAGCATTAACTTTTTTATCATCGAGTTTTAGGTTTGCAATTGCATCTTTCTGCCCATTACTGTGATAGCAAATAGTATCCCAAATACAATACAAATTACGCCAGTCAAAGCCTACTGACGATTGTCTAAGGAGATTAAAAATATCTTCGTGGTCTGTGCATAATTGAATATATGCTGTGGTTTTATGATTGAACGGATTAACAAATCGAGAACGTTGCTCGTCACCAATAAAGGGATTAGATGCAGGTATGTTATCTAAAAAATTTACCTCAGACCAATCGCTATCACGAGGCGCCCTTTTATCAGAATAAAAAATACGATCCACGGATATAGAGACATACCTCTTGTACTGATTAAAGCCATAGTCAATCGCCAATGCTCCATTTAGCAATTGAATCAACCCTTTTACCGCTGACACAACTTCTTCGACGTTATCATTACCTTGTATGTGATTAAAATTGAGGAAATATGCTTCACCTAGATGGTCTTCCGAATCTTCATAGACACTGAAATGGGGCGAAGTCATAAAATTAACCATGTTGTAGAGCACATTCCTATTACCGTTTAAAGATATTAACCAGTTCATTATACCCTCTCGTAATTTAAAAGTGACTATAACACCCTCTACATAACCTCAATGAACCCGTCGGCGAGTTTATTCAGGTTATACAGCCTTTTGTTCACGATCTATCCATAGAAATTAAATTAAGTATAAATAGGCAGCATTGCATAGATTATCGTGCCAACTATATAACACAGCTGAATCAGTATGCCGGTTTCGACGGAAGGGCCGCTTTGGGCCGATAGCGCCTATGCACGAACCTACTATTTCGGCCAAGAGCTGACGTTCAAGCCATTGTGATTAAGCTAGGGCTGAACCGCGTTGCCTTATCTGTATCGGCCCCAGCACGATGTTAGCGGAGCCCCTCCCAGCCTCATCTGAAGCTTTATGGCAGCATGCCGCAATGTCTTCGAACCTTGGATATGTCGGCCAGAAGGTCTTGAGTAGTAAAGGTGCTAAGAAGCACCTCACGATAATCCTCCGTAGCCTTTTTTAGATCTTTTAGCCGTCCCTCTGGGTCCTCTGTACGAAAGTATTCTCTTACAGCCTCGAAGAACGCATCCCCGTCATGAATATTCACATCCAATACAGTCTTTTCCCGACCGTTCCATCCGTATAAATACTTCTCCAACTCTCGGCGATCTTCTTTGGGTGGGTCTGGGGTGAACCAAAGTGTACGGTAAGCCCCGTCGGTCGAAGCCGGAAAAGCACTCGGTTCGGTTTCTGCTAACGGTAGGCGTCCGCTAGCGAGCAGCCACTCAGCATCGAACAAAATTCCAAACTTTCCTGGCATGAGGCGCCGATAAGCCTCAGCAAATTCGTTGTCGATCATACGAAGCTCGTCTAACAGATCATGTGTCAGTGTTTCCATTACGGCAAGGTTCGATGACTGCCGAGCGAGCAAGGAGGAAACATGACTTGGGTTTAGGTGGAAACGATGGCGCTCACAAACAACCTCATGGGATTCAAGAGCAGCTTGCAACTCCTCCAAAAGGATGCTGTACAGCTCTAATATCTCGTAGGACTGTACTAAGATCAGGTGTAGTCGCGCCGCAGCGCGGCGATTTCCTCGCTTCCTGACCGCTTCAGCAATGGATAAAAAGTCGAGTTTCTCTAATAAAAACTTGAGCAGTTCTAACACAGAAATGTCCTCTATCGTAATCCGCTAACACGAAGGAATCGCGTGCCACCTTTTAACGGCCAACTGTATTGACTCACGGAACGTCCCACCCCCATTTCAACCTGTCATAAAGAGCAGCGAGCTTTCTAAAGCTACTTGCATAGCTTGATATCTCGTAATAAAACTTCTCTTCATTCTCGACTAAAAACTGGTGAAGAATTTCTACATTTATTTTTTCTGAGCTAAGAAAAGGAATATAGGCCGCAGCGTTTTCAGGAGTGCAAGCCTCAATAATTTGCCCCATATCCATGTGACGATAGTTTCTAAAGAAGGGTTTTTTGTATGAAACAACCCTCAATTTTTTTAAGTCGCGGTAGACAACCTTATCCAAACTGTAACCACTTTCTCTATAATCTTTATCGTTATTAATTCCCGCTTTTCTCAAATACATGAATACAGGTACATTAGGTGTTGACTTACAGACCTTAGGGGCTACAGTATTAAGAATCTGTTCACAATCGTAAGCCTTGTCCTCATGTAGCAAGTCTTCAAATAAATCATTAGTGTTTATGCTGGCATAGCCAATTGGTGAAGGCCCCACCATTTCTTGTTGAGCAACGCCAACACCTACTAAAAATTCAACATCGTCTTTTGTTTCTATCTCATCAATATCAACGACACAAATCTTCTTCTCTGGCTCAGCTGATTGAACCAACTCGTACAACTGCTCTTTACAGTATCTCAGAACCCTAGCAGGAATTTTTCTTTTGGTAGAGTGTATAGCTTTATAAACTGGCAAAAAATCATTTGTTTTAACTAATACCAAAGGTATTTGTATCCCGTCAATAGTTAAATAAGTATCTGATATATTAGGATCTTCTCTATCAGAGAGTCTTTGTACAAATATCAAATTCCTTCTCAACTGCTCGATATTATCCTGCCCAATACAGCCAGATATAGCCTTAAGCAAGCTGCTGATATTTTCATCTGAAATAGAATATCCAATAAATACCACAGGATGTTCAACAAATAAAGTTATCAGCTTAGCTGCTAAGTACGTATTCTTATTATTGAAAGACTCATAGTCATAATCTGTTAAAACTAATGAACTTGAGCTAGTTGAACACCCGTGAATTTTATAAATTTCACCTATTTCTTGTGGGTTTGAAAATAGCAGTTCCTCTTGGCCTATATATGTTTTATAGTCTGGAAAAAGCTGCTCAATAAACATATCCCAATTCGTTGTAATAACGCCATCTACGTTCAAGTTTGCCAACAACTTAACTTCTTCTGAATGCACTGACTCCTTTGCTTTAGATTGATCCAGAGTTGACAAATAATTACAAACCTCAATCCTTAGGGCGGAGGTCTCATCCTGAATTTTTGATTTGTAGCGCTGGACATTCTGCACATATTCTGGCGCAGACCACCAATATTCATTAAAATCTTTAGCCAATAAGGCTGCTACTTTTGGATAGTTACCGTTCGCAGAAGATAAGTAGTACTCGAATGGTTTTCCAGCCACACAGAATTTGCTAAGCAACCCATTCCAGTCCTCCAGCCCCAAATATCTTCTTGAGAAACCAGAGCCCAAAAAGAGAAAAGGCCCAGCTGAACGGCTTCTGAAAATATCCACTAGCTTAGCTTCTATATCCATTCAATCCTCGTCCTCAGCCTCATCATCTAAAAGCGTTCAGCAGATATATAACTGCTATGAATGTTTATGTGTCGGCACGCTCGCTGCCTTTTCGCGCACGTCCGCTCAGGGTCGAAAGCAGGCAGTCAGCAGCTATTCACTGCAGCATCAAAAAACCACAATTAACCCACTCAACACGCCACAAGGACCAAATCTAATTAGCCCTAACGCTAGCAGATTGCACGTCCTCACGTCACTAGAAATTAGCCTTACATAACCCCGCTTCTCACTCACCTTCATTTCCTTATAGCAAACAAGCTAAGCTGAGCGACAACACTGCTACTGAGTACGTACCTGATGACCTCACACTGGATTCTCGGCCCAGGTGCCATAGGCCGCCTGTTAGCTCATTCGCTCTCTCCTCAAGCTGAGGTCACATTAATCGGCCGTCGCACACTGCCTGAGCAGCAAACGATAACGTCGCCCGAAGGTAAGCTGCGTAGCCAGCATTTAAACGTGATAACCACCTCGCAACTAGTAGCCAATACGCCAGCGCCGCCCGCTTTTGTACATATCACTACCAAGGCGATGGCTGCTGAAGCGGCGCTGGAAAGCGTGGCGGGCGTTATTCCCGCAACTACCCCACTGGTATTGTGGCAGAACGGTTTGTTGGCTCAGCCGAGGCTGACTGAACGTTGGCCGGGGCCGGTGTTGTGTGCGACCACGACGGAAGGCGCATATCTCAACGATGATGATGGCGTGGTACATGCGGGGCGTGGGCATACGTTTGTCGGGGACCTGGAAAATCGCCAAGGTGCGCTGGCACAGCAGTTAGCGCATCGGCTTAGCCAAGCCGGGCTTTCGGCCACGGCAGTGGATGATATTCGCAGCTGCCTGTGGCAGAAGCTGGCGGTGAATGCGGCGATTAATCCGTTGGTGGCGTTAAATGGGATTCGTAATGGCGAGTTGCGTGGCGCTGCTTACGCAGGCCGTGTTGAGGCGGTTGTTGAGGCAGTGGCGGCGATTATGGTGGCCGAAGGTATTCAAGCGCCCGATGGTGGTAGCGGTTTGGATGCGTGGTTGGCGTTGGTGTGGAATGTTATTGAGAAGACGGCAAATAACAAGGCATCGATGTTGCAGGATGTAGAGGGTAAGCGGCTTACCGAGCGTGGAGCGATTTTGGGGCCGTTGATTGAGAGTGGCGAACGGCATGGGATGGGTTGTGAAGTGTTGCTCGGGCTGGATGGTGAGTTGGCGGTGTTGGAGGCGGGGTTTTAGGCTTGCTCGGGCTTGGGGCGGCTTCGCCGCCCTTTCGCGGGTGCCGCGTTTCTCGCTGCGCTCGCTACTTGTTACCACGCGCTACAGGTTTGAAATTTCGCATATTTCAGATTTTATAGTTGATTGAGTGTGCCGAGCGGCGTGGGATAGATTGTGAAGTGTTGCAGAGGCTGAACGGTGAATTGACGGTGTTGGAGGCGAGTTTTTAGCCAATTCGAGTTGGGGCGGCTGCGCCGCCCTTTCGCGCCGGGCCGCCGCTGCGGGTGTCGCGTTTCTCGCTGCGCTCGCTACTTGTTACTACGCGCTACAGGTTTGAAATTTCACATATTTCAGATTTTGTAGCGCGGTGTAAGCGTTAGCGCACCCGCGAAGGGTGCGGCTATTCGTATGAGGCGGTTTAGGTAACCGGGATCATTACCACGTCGCGGAACACGGGGCGCTCGGTTAGCTGCTGATACCAGCGTTCCAAGTGGGGGCGCGGTTGCCAGGTGAGGCCGATATTCCAAAGGTTATAAACGAAGGGCGCAACGGCAATGTCGCCCAGGCCAAACGCTTCGCCTGAAAACCATGCCTGGTTGGCGAGTGCGTTATCCAGCAGTTCAAACAGCTTTTCACAGGCTTGCATGCCTGCTTCAATGGCGGCGTTATCGCGCTGCGCTTCGGGCGTTCTCACATAGCCCATTAAAATTACTCGGTGCGCAGGGGAAAGCGTGCTGTTGGCCCAGTCCATCCATTTTTCTGCCTGGGCGCGCTTGGCAGGCTGCTCAATCCACAAATTGCCTTGACCATACTGCGCGGCCAGGTAGCGGATGATGGTGTTGGATTCCCACAACAGGCTGTCGGTGGCGTCGTCCTTGAGTAACGGCACCAACCCATTGGGGTTCATGGCCTGGTATTCGGGTGTGTTGTTGACCCCGAACTGGAGCCCCGCCTGAATTTGTTCAAACGGCACTTCCAGCTCGTTAAGCACCCAGCGCACTTTTTTAACATTGGTAGAGTTATCGCGGCCCCAAAGCGTAATCATAATGTTCCTTATTGGTTGGTTTTTTAAGAGTTTACCTGATCACGCCATGAGATAAAGGTAGCTTGGGTGCGGGGGCGGCTTCACCCCTCACCCTCTTTATCCTGATAGAACTGTATCAGGCTTGAGAAGTCGAGCTGGCCGTTGCCGTTTGCCTTGTGCTGAGTAAACAGCGTGCGGGCGGCGGAACCCATCGGCACGGGGGAAGCGCTTTGCTGGCTGATATCCATGGCAAGGCCCAAGTCTTTCATCATCAGGTCCACCAGGAACCCGCCCTGATACGCGTTGGCAGCGGGTACGTTCTCCATTACGCCTGGGTAGGGGTTGTAAACATTGAGCACCCAGTTGCCGCCGGAGCTTTTTCGCATAATGTCAGAAAGCACCGCAGGGTCGAGGCCATTTTTGACGCCCATGTTGATCGCTTCGCAGGTACCCGCCATCAACACCGAAAGCAGCATGTTGTTACACGCCTTGGCCACTTGCCCTGCCCCATGGTCGCCCGCGTGGAAAATGTTTCTGCCCATTACGCCTAGCACAGGCGTCACTTTTTCAAACTGGGCCTTTGACCCGCCGACAATAAACGTCAGCGTACCCGCCAGCGCACCGCTAACCCCGCCCGATACCGGAGCATCGACAAAGTCGATCCCGCGCTGTTCGCCAATGGCCGCGACGCTGCGCGCCGTGTCGGCATCAATGGTGGAGCAGTCAATCACCAAAGCGCCTGGTTTGGTCACCTCGAACAACGCCTCATCGCCATCAACGTAAAGCGCCTTCACGTGCTTGCCTGCAGGCAACATGGAGATAACAAAGTCAGCCTCGGCGGCGGCTTCACGCGCCGAGCCTGCCACTTCACAGCCGTGATCTTTAGCGGCTTCAAGCGCTTGTTCAGAAAGGTCATACGCACGCACGGTATACCCCTCTTTCGCCAGGTTAGCCGCCATCGGGCCACCCATATTGCCTAAACCAATAAATGCCACAGTAGCCATAACGATTGTCCTTGTTGTTAATAACAAACGGTTAATAACAAACAGTTAATAAAAGCAGCTAATAACAAACGGCGAGTAACGAGCTGCTGGTAATAACCGTTGATCATGAAATGTTGGCAGTGTCCGTTTTAGCACCCCGGCGGTACGGCTTACTTACTTCAGGTCCGCGAGTGGGCTATCGGGCCACGGCGATGCTAACAGCGCATCCATAAAGTGATCTTCCACTTCCCCTACCGCTGAATACGTCCAGCCTGGCAAGCCATCTTTATCCACCAGTAATGCGCGTACGCCTTCTGGAAACTCCCGGTGGCGACAGCACTGCACAGAAAGCGCCAGCTCTGCCTGGAACACCTCAGCAAGCGACATGTGCTTGGCACGCGTTAGCTGCTCATGGATAAGCCGAATGGAGACAGGACTACCATGCGCCAGCGTCTTTTGCGCTTTGCTGAACCATTTATCCTCGCTTTCTACCGCCAGAACGGCGGCCACCCTTTGCTCGATGGTATCGTGGTCCATCAGCTCGCGTATTAATGGCGCGAAGTGTTGTATGGGGGTTTCCAGCGCGGCAAACTCTGCTTTAGAGGCTTGTTCAAGCTCGCGCAGCGCTTGATTGACCACGCCGTGGGCATCGGTCTTTTCACCGCTTCCCCAAGTGGCACTGGTCAGTTGCTGAAGCAATTCTTCCCGGCGATGGCTGGCAATGCCACGGTCGGCAAGGCCCAGGTAAAGGGCATCTGATGCATTGATCTGCGCGCCGGTCATGGCCAGAAAACGCCCCATGCCGTTCGGCAGACGGTTTAAAAACCAGCTGGCACCCACATCCGGATAAAGGCCAATCGTCACTTCCGGCATGGCCAGCCGAGAGGTTTCAGTCACCACACGATGGCTACTGGCGCTGAGCAGGCCCATACCGCCGCCCATTACAATGCCGCTGCCCCAGCAAATAATTGGTTTGCGGTAAGTGTGCAGCCGATAATCCAGGCGGTACTCTCTTTCAAAAAAGCGCTCGGGAAAGCTCGGGTCAGCTTCCCCGTTAATCGCTTTATACAGCGTGACCACATCGCCACCGGCGCAAAAGGCTTTTTCACCAGCGCTATCCAGCAGTATGGCGACAACCCGCTCGTCCGCCTCCCAGGCATCCAGCTGCGGCAGAATGGCGTCGATCATGTCCAGCGTTAACGCGTTGAGCGAACGCTCAGCGTTAAGCTTGATTTCAACCACCGTGTGGCCGTCCTGGGTGGCGTGTTCGGTAAACAGTACGCTACTCATTCAGCATCCTTACGTATCGACTCGAATGGCGACCGCGATCATGTCGGCAACCCTGTTTTTTTACAGCTCAGCGGCACCTTCGGCGAGTACCCGGCGCGAAATGATCAGGCGCATGATTTCATTGGTGCCTTCCAGAATGCGGTGTACGCGGGTATCGCGCACATAGCGTTCCATGGGGTACTCCTTAATGTAGCCATTGCCGCCATAAAGCTGTAGCGCCTCATCGCATACTTTAAAGCCTACATCGGTGGCAAAGCGCTTGGCCATGGCGCAGTAGGTGGTAGCGTCAGCATGACCGGCATCCAGTTTGGTCGCGGCCATTCTCACCAGTTGGCGGGCGGCGACCAGCTCGGTGACCATATCCGCCAGGCGAAATTGTAACGCTTGAAAATCCGCTAAACGCTTGCCGAACTGCTGGCGTTCCAGCAGGTAATCACGCGCTTTATTCAGCGCCTGCTGGGCGGTGCCAATAGAACAGGTGGCGATATTGATTCGTCCACCGTCCAGCCCCTTCATGGCAATTTTAAAGCCATCGCCTTCGTTACCCAGCAGATGATTCGCGGGCACGCGCACGTCTTCAAAGGTAATCATTCGGGTGGGCTGGCTGTTCCAACCCATCTTGTCTTCCTTGCGCCCATAGCTGATGCCTTCGGCCTTGGCATCTACTGCAAATGCCGAGACTCCACCCGCGCCTTCGCTACCGGTACGCGCCATCACCACCAGAAAATCGGTGCTGCCCGCGCCAGAAATAAATATTTTGCTGCCGTTGAGTACATACGCATCGCCCTCACGCCTGGCCGAGGTTTTAAGCGAGGCCGCATCGGAGCCCGCATTGGGCTCTGTTAAACAGTACGACCCCAGCAGCTCGCCGGTCGCAAGCTTTGCGCCCCACTGCTTAACCGCCTCTGGCTGGCCGAAGTCCGCGAGCATCCAGGTCACCATGTTATGGATGGTGAGATACGCCGTGGTGGAGGTACAGCCCATTGCAAGCTGCTCGAAGATAATGCTGGCATCCAGCCGTGAGAGACCAAGCCCTCCGACGCTTTCCGGCGCGTAAAGCGAGCAGAAGCCCAGCTCGCCAGCCTTACGAATAACGTCTACGGGAAAAATAGCTTCGGCGTCCCATTTTGCAGCATGGGGCTCAAGCTCATTTTGGGCGAAGGCTCGCGCCATATCGGCAAAGGCTACCTGGTCTTCACTCAACTCAAAGTTCATGGCCAATCTCCGCTAATGTGCGCACACATTAGATGTTGTCGTTGTAATTGACGTTTACGTTAACTTATCGCCTAAGCCAGTGCTGCGCAACCATTTGGCGCCCTCGACCTTCGGTGTAGAGTGGCACGTTTATATGTACAAAAAAGGCACCTCAAGGGCGCCCTATTCAAAGGCCTGCTCAACCAAAACAGCGCGGCTTTACACCGCCTGAAGTTACTTGAAGTTTTTACGATACATATTGCTAAGCGCCCCCACGATACCGCTTCGAAAGCTTAGTACGCAGACCACAAAGATCAGCCCCAGCAACACGCTCACCCAGTTACCCAGCGGCGACTGGGACAGAATATGCTGCAAGCTGACAACCAGCCCGGCGCCCATGACCGGCCCCAGCAACGTGCCCACCCCGCCTAACAGCGTCATCAGGATGACCTCGCCCGACATATGCCAGTGGGCATCGGTAAGGGACGCCAACTGGAACACCACGGTTTTGGTTGAACCAGCAAGCCCCGCCAACGCCGCGGAGATAACAAACGCCACCAGCTTATAGGCATCCACGTTGTAACCCAGCGAAATGGCCCGCGGCTCGTTCTCACGAATGGCTTTAAGTACTTGGCCAAACGGCGAATGTACGGTGCGCTGGATAAGCGCATACCCCAACAGAAAAACCGCAAACACAAAGTAGTACATCGTCAGGTTATTGCTCAGGCTGATAAACCCAAACAGATTGCCCCGCGGCACGCCGTGCAGGCCATCTTCTCCACCGGTAAACGGTGCCTGGATAAACACAAAGAACATCAGCTGCGCCAGCGCCAGCGTCACCATGGCAAAGTAGATGCCTTGGCGGCGAATAGACAACACGCCGAACAGCACGCCTAGCAGTGTTGCCACTAGCGTACCGGCAATAATTCCAAGCTCAGGAGTAAGCCCCGGGTAGCTTGCCAGCAAATACCCCGTTACATAGCCACCGGTTGCCAAAAACGCCGCATGACCAAACGACAGCAACCCGGCGTAACCCAGCAGCAGGTTGAAGGCGCAGGCAAACAGCGCAAAGCAGAGTATTTTCATCAAGAAAACGGGGTAAGCCAGAAACGGCGCCACCAATCCCACCACTATCAGTGCAATATAGAAGAGCGTGCGACGCTGGCTGGCCCGGCGCTGGCGTTTTGCCACCACGGAAGGCACTTTCAAGGTGTGTGATTCGGTCATAGCTATGCCTCCTTCCCGAACAGCCCTGCTGGGCGCAACATGAGCACTAAAATCATTACCAGGAAAATCACCGTGTTGGCAGCTTCCGGATAGTAGACCTTGGTTAACCCTTCAATAATGCCCATCCCTAGCCCGGTGAGAATAGCGCCCAGAATTGACCCCATCCCACCGATAACGACCACGGCAAACACCACAATCAAAAGACTTGACCCCATGGTCGGCGAAACCGGATAAAGCGGTGCCGCCAATACCCCGGCAAATGCCGCCAGCCCTACGCCAAAGCCATAGGTAAGAGTGATCAACAGCGGCACATTGACGCCGAATGCCTGCATCAGCTGCGAGTTCTCGGTACCCGCGCGCAAGTATGCGCCTAGCCGAGTGCGCTCGATCATAAACCAGGTAAACAGGCACATGCTGAGCGCGGCCACCAAGACCCATGCTCGGTATGTGGGCAGGAACATAAAGCCCAGATCCAACCCTCCCTGGAGTATTTCAGGCGTCGCATAGCGGGCACCTGACACGCCAAAGAAGTTAACCAGCGTGCCCTCAAAAATAAGCGCCAGCCCGAAGGTTAATAAAAGCCCGTATAGGTGATCCAAATGGGCAATACGGCGTAGTAGAAAACGTTCTACCAGCATGCCTAGCCCACCAATCACCAACGGCACCAGAATCAGCGCCAGCCAGTAGTTAATCCCCAGATAGCGAAACCCCAAAAGGGCCGTAAATGCGCCCAGCATGTACTGGGCACCATGCGCAAAGTTGACGATTTTTAAAAGGCCAAAAATGACGGCAAGCCCCAGGCTTAACAGTGCGTAAAACGCACCGTTGACCAGCCCCAGGGTAAGCTGCCCCATGAACACCGCCATGGGCACACCGAATATCATCGTCATAGCACGAATCTCCTCGCCGCGTGAGCCGCCTTACCCGGCGACCAAGCGGTAACGCTTAATAATGACCAAGTCGGGGCTTAGTTCTGTACCAGTTTGCACTGGCTTTCAGACAGCGGGCGGTAGGCTTCTTCGGCAGGAATGGTGCTGAGGATTTCGTAAAGATCCCACTCACCGGTGGACTCTTCCGGGGTTTTCACCTGCGCCAGGTACATATCGTGCACCATGCGGCCATCTTCGCGGATGCGACCGTTACGGGCGAAGAAGTCATTGATGGGCGCTTCAGCCATCTGGGCACGCACGGTTTCAGGGTCATCGGTACCCGCCGCTTCCACCGCTTTCAGGTAATGCATGGTGCTCGAATAGATACCCGCCTGCACCATGGTGGGCATGCGGCCAACTTCTTCAAAGTAGCGCTCAGACCACTCGCGAGCCTGGTCGTCCATATCCCAGTACCAGCCGGTGGTTAACAGCAGGCTTTGGGTGGCTTCAAGGCCCAGCGCATGCACGTCATTCAAAAATATCAGCAGGCCCGCCAGCTGTTGGCCGCTTTGCGTCAAACCAAACTGGCTGGCGGTGGTAATCGCGTTAACCGTATCTGCGCCGGCATTGGCCAGGCCGACAATTTTGGCGCCAGACCCCTGAGCCTGGAGAATATACGAGGAAAAATCGTTGGTAGGGAATGGGTGACGAACACCGTCCACAATTTCACCGCCGTTGGCTTCCACTACACTGGTGACATCCGCTTCCAGCGCATGGCCGAACGCATAATCAGCGGTGAGCAAGAACCAGCTGTCGCCGCCCTGTTCAACGACCGCTTTCGCGGTACCGTTGGCCAGCGGGTAGGTATCGTAAACCCAGTGGATATGGTTGGGCGTGCAGTGTTCATTGGTAACGCTTGAGGCGGCGGAACCCGACACAAGGCCTAGGCTATTGTTCTCTTCGAGCACTTTGGTAACGGCAATAGTGACGGAGGATGCCACCAGACCCGCCACCATATCCACGTTGCGCTGGTCGATCCATTCACGCACCGTATTGGCACCGACGTCTGCGCTGTTACGGTCGTCGGCGCTGAATACCACAATGGGCGAGCCATTAACGCTGCCGCCGAAGTCCTCAATCGCCATCTCAAGCGCTGCTAAGCCACCGGGGCCGGCCAGGTCGCGGTAGGTCCCCGACATATCGGCCAAGTAGCCAATCCGTACTTCGCCGTCACTGATCTCGGCCTGCGCTGTCGCTATTGCCATACTGGAGGCAGCTGCTACGGCAATGCTGGCAGCCAATGTTTTTTTCATCAACGTCATGTTCGTCTCCTGGCCCTTAAGCCTTTGTTGTTGTGTTGCGACGTAACCTGGTTATACCCCTAACATCGAATTGAGATGCTCCCGCCGCGCGGGCAGCTGTGCCGCGCTAATCTCTTCTACAATTTGGCCGTGATCCATCACAAAGTGGCGGTCGGCAAGCGGTGCGGCAAAGCGGAAATTCTGCTCTACCAGCACAATGGTCATTCCCTGGGCCTTGAGCAGTACCAATACCTCGCCAAGTTTTTGCACAATGACCGGTGCCAGCCCTTCGGTAATTTCATCCAGCAGCAAAAGGCGTGCGCCGGTACGTAAAATACGCGCCATGGCCAGCATCTGCTGCTCGCCGCCAGAAAGCCGCGTTCCCTGACTTTTGCGCCGTTCATACAAGTTGGGAAACATGGCGTAAATATCGTCCAGGCTCATGCCGCCCGAACTGACCGTGGGCGGCAGCAGCAGGTTTTCATGGACATCCAGGCTTGAGAAAATCCCCCGCTCTTCAGGGCAATAGCCAATACCCAGGCGAGGAATATGGTGTGGCTTCATCGCCAGCGTTTCCTGGCCATTAATGACGATAGAGCCAGTCCGCCGCCCTACCATGTTCATAATGGCCTTGAGCGTGGTGCTTCGCCCGGCGCCGTTGCGGCCTAACAGGGTGACAAGCTCGCCCTGCTTTACGTCAACATTCACCCCGTGAAGAATGTGCGATTCGCCATAAAAGGCGTGTAGGTCTTTTATCCTAAGTATCTCGCGCGACTGCGCGTGGGTGCTGGGTGTGGTGGCTTGCGTATCAATGGCTGCGGCATCGGCAATACTCATGCGCTGGCCCTCTCTTGTTCAGCGGCGTCACTGCCCATATACGCCTCACGCACCAGTGGATTACGCGACACACTTTGATAATCGCCTTCGGCAAGTACAGCGCCTCGGGCAAGCACCGTGATTTGATCGCACAGGCGGCTCACCACGCTCAGATTGTGCTCGACCATAAGGACCGTCCGCCCTTTGGAAACGCGTTTGATCAGCGCCACGATGCGGTCAACGTCTTCAGCGCCCATGCCCTGGGTTGGCTCATCCAGCAGCATCATCACAGGGTCTAGCGCCAGCGTCGTCGCGACTTCCAGCGCCCGTTTGCGCCCGTAGGGCATCTCCACCGTTAACGTGTCGGCATACTCGCGCAGCCCCACTTCTTCAAGCAGTGCCAAGGCACGCTCGTTAAGGTGATCCAGGGATTTTTCCGATTTCCAGAAATGAAAGGATGTGCCGAGCTGGCGCTGAAGCGCAACGCGTACGTTCTCAAGCGCCGTCATATGGGCAAACACCGCAGAAATCTGAAATGAACGCACTAAACCCAGCCGGGCAATCTGGTTGGATTTAAGCGCGGTAATCGGTTTACCGCGATACAGAATCTCGCCCCGCGTGGGGGGAAGAAACTTGGTGAGTAAGTTAAATACGGTGGTCTTACCGGCACCGTTAGGCCCGATTAGGGCATGAATATGGCCTTCCTGAACGCTGAGATTAACGTTATCCACCGCCGTAAAGCCACGGAACGCTTTTGTCAGCCCTCGCGTTTCGAGAACTGGCGCTTGGGAAGTGCTTGTTGTCGAAGTACTGTTTGCGGAAGTACTGTCTGCACTCATAGAGCAATAAGCCTCTTGTTGTTCTTATGCTGAGCGATTCTCGTGCTGACGTTTCACCAGCTCCTTACCGCTTTAATGAGGTAGGTTCGTTATTATTGTTAGCTGGTAATGCATCTTTACCTATACGTAAGGTTTAAGTGCAAACTAGCAACCTCTAGCAGGCAATTACAATTGCAACTTTGGTCTACAAAAAATAACGTCAAATGCCAATAAAACAATAAATGATTATTTTACATAGAGTTATAACATGTTATTAGACTATTGACCTAGGCAATGACTTCTTTACGTTAACGTAAACTTGTTTTAGCCTCATCAGCAGTGTTCCATAGGAACAGCCCCTTTTGAAGAGAATTAAACCCATGAGCAAAACCTACTCGATCAGTGAACTGGCCAGCGAGTTTGACGTCACCACCCGTAGCATTCGGTTTTACGAAGATCAGGAACTGCTTCACCCGGCACGACGGGGCCAAACACGCATTTACAGCAGTAAGGATCGAGTACGGCTTAAATTGACCCTACGGGGCAAACGGCTGGGGCTTTCACTAGCAGAGATCCGAGAATTATTTGAGCTTTGGGATGAGACCCGCAGCGGTAGTGAAAAACAGCTGCAGCTTATGTTGAACAAGATCGGCGAGCGCCGGGCAGCGCTTGAACAGCAGATGAAAGATATCACCATGGTACAGCTGGAGCTTGAAAGTGCCGAGATTCGCTGCCGCCAGGCGCTTGAGGAGTTACACGAAAAACAAGCCGATGAAGAACGCAATCAGGCTTCATCGTCTACTTAAGATTTAGTGGCGCCTCATTACCTGCCCAACAATCTTTTCAATAAACGTTTCTAACCAACAATTTCTAATAAACAGGTGATTGACCATGCATTCTCTCTACTCAGAACTGAATTTCGGTCTTGATGACGAAATGAACATGCTGCGCGAGCAGGTCAATGCCTTCGCCGCCAACGAAATTGCCCCGCGCGCCGCGGAAATCGACCGCAATAATGAATTCCCCAACGACTTATGGAAGAAATTTGGCGACATGGGCCTTTTAGGCATCACGGTGTCTGAAGAGGATGGCGGCAGCGGCATGGGCTACCTTGCCCACTGTATCGCCATGGAAGAAATCTCCCGGGCGAGCGCCTCTGTCGCGCTGTCTTACGGCGCGCACTCCAACTTGTGTGTGAACCAGATCAAGCGCAACGCCTCCGCCGAACAGAAGGCCAAGTATCTGCCCAAACTGATCAGTGGCGAGCACGTCGGCGCGCTAGCCATGTCCGAACCCGGCGCTGGCTCCGATGTAGTCTCCATGCAGCTGCGGGCTAAAAAAGTCGGCGATAACTACATTTTAAACGGCAACAAAATGTGGATCACCAACGGCCCCGATGCCGATGTGCTGGTGGTCTACGCCAAGACGGATCCAGATGCTGGCTCCAAAGGTATTACCACTTTCTTGATCGAAAAAGGCATGCCGGGGTTTTCCACGGCGCAGAAGCTCGACAAGCTGGGCATGCGCGGCTCCAACACCTGCGAGCTGGTGTTTCAGGATTGCGAGGTCCCCGCTGAAAACGTGCTGGGCGAAGAAGGCAAAGGTGTGCGCGTATTGATGAGCGGGCTGGACTACGAACGCACCGTGCTGGCTGCCGGGCCGGTCGGCATTATGCAGGCCGCTATGGATGTCGTAATGCCGTATATCCATGAGCGCAAACAGTTTAATCAGTCGATTGGCGAGTTCCAGCTGGTGCAGGGCAAAGTCGCGGATATGTACACCACGCTGAACGCCTGCCGCGCCTACCTGTATGCCGTCGCGGCCGCGTGTGATCGCGACCAGACCTCGCGCAAGGATGCCGCTGGCGTCATTCTCTACTGTGCCGAGAAAGCCACCCAGGTAGCGCTCGATTCCATTCAGTTGTTGGGCGGTAACGGTTATATCAACGAATACCCCACCGGGCGCCTGCTGCGCGATGCGAAGCTGTATGAAATCGGCGCGGGCACCAGTGAAATTCGGCGGATGTTGATTGGCCGCGAACTCTTCACCGAAAGCCAGTAGAGGCGCGCCATGAGCATTCTCAGCACTCAGATTAATCCGCGTAGCGAGCTCTTCCAGACCAATGAGCAGTCGATGCGTGGCGTGGTTACCCAGCTACATGAACTCACCGCCGCCGTTGCCCAGGGCGGCGGCACCAAATCTCGTGAGCGTCATGAGCGCCGTGGCAAGCTGTTTGTGCGTGACCGCATCGATCACCTGATTGACGAAGGCTCACCCTTTTTAGAATTTTCAGCGCTTGCCGCCCACAAGGTCTATGAAAGCGACGTACCGGCCGCCGGTGTGGTAACCGGCATTGGGCGCGTTTCGGGCGTTGAATGCGTCATTGTGGCCAACGATGCCACTGTGAAAGGCGGCACCTACTTTCCGCTGACGGTCAAAAAACATATTCGCGCCCAGGAAATCGCCCGCAAGCATCGCCTGCCGTGCCTTTATCTGGTCGACTCCGGCGGTGCCTTTCTACCCCGTCAGGATGAAGTCTTCCCTGACCGCGACCACTTCGGGCGCATTTTCTATAACCAGGCCACCCTGTCGGCCGAAGGCATCCCGCAAATTGCCGTGGTGATGGGCTCTTGTACGGCAGGCGGCGCGTATGTGCCCGCCATGGCCGATGAATCGATCATCGTTAAAGAGCAAGGCACTATCTTTCTGGGTGGCCCGCCGCTGGTCAAAGCGGCCACCGGTGAAAGCATCAGTGCCGAGGCGTTGGGCGGCGCTGATGTGCATGCCAAAGTCAGCGGCGTGGCCGACCATTATGCCGAAAACGATATGCATGCCCTGCAGCTTGCCCGCGCCTGTGTCTCGCGCCTGAACTGGCAAAAGCGCGGCAAGCTTGCCATGCAGGCGCCCGAGCCGCCCAAGCTCGACCCGTTGGAGCTTTACGGCATTGTGGGCACCGACCTTAAAAAGCCCTTTGATGTTCGCGAAGTTATCGGGCGCATCGTCGACGGCTCTGATTTTGATGAATTCAAACGCTACTACGGCGACACCTTAGTCACCGGATTTGCGCATATCCATGGCCACCCAGTAGGTATTGTGGCCAATAACGGCGTGCTGTTTTCAGAGAGCGCCGTCAAAGGCGCCCACTTTATTGAGCTGTGCGCCCAGCGCAAGATTCCGTTGGTTTTCCTGCAGAACATCACCGGCTTTATGGTGGGCTCCAGGTACGAGCACGAAGGCATCGCCAAGCATGGCGCCAAGCTGGTCACCGCCGTGGCGTGTGCCAAGGTGCCCAAGTTCACCGTGCTGATTGGCGGAAGCTTCGGGGCGGGCAACTACGGTATGTGCGGCCGCGCTTATGACCCTAACCTGCTATTCATGTGGCCCAACGCGCGTATTTCCGTGATGGGTGGCGAGCAGGCCGCCGGCGTACTGGCCCAGGTTAAGCGCGAGCAGTATGAGCGCGAAGGCAGCGAATGGACTAAAGAGGCCGAAGAGGCGTTCAAGCAGCCAACCCGCGAACAGTATGAGCACCAGGGCCACCCTTACTACGCCAGTGCCCGGCTCTGGGATGACGGCGTGATCGACCCGCTACAAACCCGTGATGTGCTGGGTTTAGCGCTGGCCGCGGCCATGAATGCTGAGATTGAAGAGACACGCTTCGGCGTGTTCCGGATGTAAGGGGCCTATCATGACGAATTCAACGTTAACCATAGATGCAGGTGTTGCCCGCTTAACCCTTAATCGCCCGGACGTTCACAACGCCTTTGATGACCAGCTAATTGCCGAGCTGAACGCACACCTCGACAAGCTTCAGCCGCTGATTAAAAGCGGTGAGGTACGCGTGGTGGTGCTGGGCTCTGAAGGCAACAGCTTCTCAGCGGGCGCGGATTTGAACTGGATGAAGCGCATGGTCGACTACGACGTTGACGACAATCTGGCCGATTCGCGCAAACTCGCCGCCCTAATGCACAGCCTGGATACGCTGCCCTGCCCCACGCTGTGCCGGGTTCAAGGTGCAGCCTTTGGCGGCGCCGTAGGTTTGGCCGCCTGCTGCGATATCGTTATTGCTTCCGATAAAGCCCGGTTCTGCCTTTCAGAAGTCAAAATTGGCCTCTCGCCTGCAGTCATCAGCCCCTATGTGCAGCGTGCACTCGGCGCGCGCCAGATGCGCCGCTACGCGTTGAGCGCTGAAGTCATCGATGCGTCTACGGCGCTCAGCCTGGGCCTGGCCCATCAGGTCGTTGAACACAGCGCACTGGATAGCGCGGTAGATGCCATGCTGGAAACGTTGCTCGCTGGTTCACCGCAGGCACAGCAGGCTACCAAAGCGCTGCTCCAAACGGTCAGCCAGTCGCCTGATTCTGACGCCACGCGCGAACAAACCTGCCAGGTAATCGCCAAACTGCGGGTTAGTGAGGAAGGCCAGGAAGGTCTGGCTGGATTTTTTGAAAAGCGTCGCCCCGCCTGGGCTGAAACGCCTCTATCCGGCAATGCCAAGGAGCGCCGCTCATGAGCCATCTAACGTCGTCTGAATCTAACCTGCGTACCACGCATTTTGACACGCTGCTGATCGCCAACCGCGGTGAAATTGCCTGTCGGGTAATGCGCACCGCACGCCGTATGGGGCTTAAAACCGTTGCCGTGTATTCCGATGCCGACGCCAACGCCCGCCACGTGCGCGAAGCCGATGAAGCCATTCGTATTGGCCCCGCCGCTGCGCGGGAAAGCTATTTGAATATCGAGGCGGTGATTGACGCCGCCAAGAGCACCGGAAGTGGCGCCATCCACCCTGGCTACGGCTTTCTTTCGGAAAACGGTGCGTTTGTAAAAGCGCTCGAAGAAGCGGGCATTACCTTTATCGGACCGCCCGCGTCAGCCATTGCTGCCATGGGGGATAAATCGGCCGCCAAAGCGCGCATGGCTAATGCCGATGTGCCGCTGGTGCCAGGCTACCACGGCGATAACCAGGATGATGACCTGCTCCGGGCCGAGGCCGATAACATCGGTTACCCAGTCATGCTCAAAGCCAGCGCCGGTGGTGGCGGCAAAGGCATGCGCGTGGTCGAAAATAGCGAGGCCTTTCAGGCGGCGTTGGAAGGCTGTCGCCGCGAGTCTAAAGCCGCCTTCGGCGATGATCGTATGCTGATTGAAAAATACCTGGTCCAGCCACGTCACGTGGAAGTACAGGTGTTTTGTGATCACCAAGGCCACGGCGTGTACCTGTTCGAGCGCGACTGCAGTGTTCAGCGCCGCCACCAAAAAGTCCTCGAAGAAGCCCCCGCCCCGGGCATGACGCCGGAACTACGTGCGGCGATGGGTAATGCAGCCGTACGTGCCGCTCAGGAAATTGGCTACGTGGGCGCGGGCACGGTTGAGTTTCTATTGGATGCTTCGCCAGGCCAAGGCGAGGCGTTCTACTTTATGGAGATGAACACCCGCCTGCAGGTCGAGCACCCGGTGACCGAAATGATCACCGGCCAGGATCTGGTCGAGTGGCAGCTGCGGGTGGCAATGGGTGAATCGCTGCCTAACACACAGGAAGATTTAACGATCACCGGGCATAGCTTTGAAGCACGGCTTTATGCCGAAGACCCTGATCAGGACTTTTTACCCGCCACGGGCACGCTTACTCGCTTTGCGCTCGATTTAGCGGGTACCGACCTGAAAGCCGAGCAGGTGCGTCTGGATAGCGGTGTGGAAAGCGGTGATACGGTTTCCATGCACTACGACCCCATGCTTGCCAAGCTGATTGTGCATGGCAGTGACCGGGATGCCGCCCTGGCTACGCTTAACCGTGCGCTAGCGGCCCTCGACATACAGGGCGTGGTCACCAACCGGGCTTTTTTGCAGCGCCTGGCGACTCACCCCGCGTTTAAGAACGTAGAGCTGGATACGCGGTTTATCGAGCGCCACGAGGCCACCCTGTTTGCCGCGCACCACTATCAGTCTGAAGAGTATGCCAGCGCCGCGTTACTGGCGTTACATCAGCTGGCCCAGGAGTGCGAAAGCAACTCGCCCTGGGATCGCCACGATGGGTTTCGGCTTAACGCGCCGCGCACGGTGCGTATTGCCTTGCATGATCCCAAGCATTCTCAGGCATCGGAGGACGCAAGCCCTCTGGTGGTAGTAGAAGGCAAGCGACACCCGGGCGACTCAGAGTGGCACCTAACCATTAATGGGCAAACCTTTAGCGCCAGCCTTCAACCGCTTACCGGCAATGCCGTGGCGATTACTCTTAACGGACACCGCCGCCGCCTGCAGGCCCAGCGCGATGGCAATGTGTTAATCATGGTCGACCCGCAGGGCGAGACCCGCCTTTACTGGCAGCGCATCGATGCGATTGATCACGGCCAGCATGAAGTGCAGGCGAGCTTTACCGCCCCCATGCATGGCACGGTGGTAGCGCTATTGGTTGAAGCCGGTACGAGCGTTGAAAAAGGCATTCCCTTGATGGTCATGGAAGCCATGAAGATGGAACACACCATAACCGCGCCGACTAACGGCCGCGTGGAAGGTTTCCGCTTTCAGGCAGGCGATACCGTTAGCCAGGGCGATGTATTACTCGACTTCGCCCTTGGCGAATAAGGAGCTTTACCATGGCACTGCGCCCATCCAGCCTACCCCAGCGCGTACGCCTGTTCGAAATGGCCCCCAGAGACGGTCTGCAAAACGAGCCGGGGGCCATGGTGCCTACCGCAACTAAAATCGAGCTGATTCATCGGCTTGCCAATGCCGGTATCCGCCATATTGAAGCGGCAAGCTTTGTATCGCCCAAATGGGTGCCGCAAATGGGCGATGCGGCCGAGGTCATGCACGGCATTACCCGCACTCCCGGCGTGGTGTACTCGGCCCTTACCCCTAATCTCAAGGGGCTTGAAAATGCGCTGGCTGCAGGCGCCGATGAAGTCGCGGTATTTGGCGCGGCTTCGGAGGCGTTTTCGCAGAAGAACATCAACTGCTCGATTGCTGAATCCCTTGAGCGATTCGAGCCTGTGCTCAAGCGTGCCCAGGAAGCCAATGTGCGCGTGCGTGGCTACGTGTCCTGTGTGCTGGGCTGCCCTTATGAAGGCGATATTCCTGCTGAGAAAGTCGCTCAGGTAGCCAAGGCCCTTTATGACATGGGCTGCTATGAAATTTCCCTCGGCGACACCATCGGGGTGGGTACGCCGCTGGCGGCCAAACGAATGATTGAAGCCGTATCCGTGCAGGTGCCGATTGATCGGCTGGCAGCGCATTTTCACGATACCTACGGTATGGCTATAGCCAACCTTTACGCGGTCATGGAAGAAGGCATTAGCGTGATTGATGCCGCGACCGGCGGTTTGGGCGGATGCCCTTATGCCAAAGGTGCCTCCGGCAACGTCGCCACTGAAGACGTGCTCTACCTGCTGGAAGGTTTAGGTATTGAAACGGGGATTGATTTGCAAGCCGTGCTGGATACCGGCAACTGGATTACCCAGGCCCTGGGCCGCAAGCCGACCTCAAACGTTGCCCTGGCCAGAGGCGGACACTCAACCTAACGCCAATCAACGCGGCCTGTTCGATCAGACAATAAAAAATACGGAGAGACATTATGGCGCTACATGACCCCAGCCTATCTACCCAAGCCCTGCCCAGCTATGCCAGCAGTACCGCTGACAAACCGCTGATTGGCATGACTATCGGTGATAAATTTGACCAAATCGCCGCGCAGTATCCCGAAAATGACGCTCTGATTGTGCTGCACCAGAACATTCATTGGCGATATCGCGAGCTTCATGAAGAGGTGAACCGCTGCGCCCGCGCGTTGCTTGCCATTGGCGTGAAGTGTGGTGATCGGGTCGGTATGTGGGCGCCTAACTGCAGCGAGTGGACATTAACCCAGTTCGCCACAGCCAAAATCGGCGCTATTTTAGTCAACATCAACCCGGCCTACCGCACTCATGAGCTTGAGTATGCACTTAACCAATCCGGCGCGCGCTTTTTGGTCAGCGCGGATAGCTTTAAAAACTCTAACTATCGCGACATGCTCTATGAACTGGCGCCGGAGCTTAAAACCAGTACGGAAGGCGCGCTTAAATCGCTAAAGCTGCCCCAGCTTGAGTGCGTGATTAACTTAAGCGTCGACAAGCATCCCGGCATGTGGCGCTGGTCAGATTTGATGCTGGAGTCAGCCAAGGTTAGCCAAACCGACGTCAACGACCTGCAAAGCACGCTTCAGTTTGATGACCCGATCAATATTCAATACACCTCGGGCACCACCGGCTTCCCGAAAGGCGCCACGCTTTCTCACCACAATATTCTTAATAACGGCTTTTTTGTGGCTGAAAGCATGGGCTTTACCAGCGAAGATCGCTTGGTCATCCCGGTGCCGCTTTATCACTGCTTCGGCATGGTGATGGGCAACCTGGGCTGTATGACCCATGGCGCGGCGATGATTTACCCCGATGAAGGCTTTGACCCCGGTAAAGTACTCAAAGCCGTACACGAGCAAAAAGCCACTGCGCTTTATGGCGTGCCTACCATGTTTATCGCCGAGCTGGATCACCCCGAGTTTGCCAACACCGACCTCTCTTCACTGCGTACCGGCATCATGGCAGGCTCGATTTGCCCAGCCGAAATCATGAAACAAGTCATCAACAAGATGAACATGAAGGGCGTACAGATCGCCTACGGAATGACTGAAACCAGCCCGGTCTCTACCCAAACGGGTGCGAATGACACTATTGAAAAGCGGGTTTCCACCGTGGGCCGTACCCAGCCGCACCTGGAAAGCAAAATCGTTGATCCCGGCAATGGTGCCATCTTACCTCGCGGTGAAATCGGCGAGCTGTGTACCCGGGGCTATAGCGTCATGCTTAAATACTGGAACAACGAGCAAGCTACGCGTGAGGCCATCGACGAATCCGGCTGGATGCATACCGGCGACCTCGCTACCATGGATGAAGAGGGTTATATTCAGATCGTAGGGCGCATTAAAGACATGGTGATTCGCGGGGGCGAAAACGTCTACCCCAAAGAAATCGAAGAGTTTCTGTATACCCACCCGGCGATTTCCGATGTGCAGGTCACCGGCGTACCCGACAAAAAGTATGGTGAGGAGTTGGTTGCCTGGGTAAAACCCAACGCCACGGCGGGAGAGATTAGCGGTGAAGATCTGCGTGAGTTCTGTAAAGGCAAGATCACCCACTTCAAGATCCCCCGCTACTTTAAATTCGTCGATGAATTCCCCATGACCGTGACGGGCAAAATCCAGAAATTCAAGATGCGCGAAATCTCGATTCAGGAATTGGGGTTGGGCGACGAGTCATCATTGTGACAATGTCTTTAGCGGCGCATTATCAGCAAGGGCTACGCGATGCCGAGGTGCTAGCGCAGATTCAACGCCATTACCCTGCGGGACCTACTCTGCATCAGTTAGCACCGCTGGACCAACTTCATATAGGCGGCGTAACGGCCTCCGCCCGGCTACTCGCCCTGCTGGACCCAGCCCTTCATCTACGGGTATTGGATATTGGCGCGGGGCTGGGAGGATTAATGCGCCAAGGGTCGGCGTTAGGTTTTCACATGACCGGCCTGGACATCACCCACCGTTTTAACGCACTTAATAAAACGCTTAGCACGCTGGCATCTTCTCAAAGCGCCTCGCTAAATTGGGTAACCGGTGATGCTTGCGCCCTTCCCTTTGCCGATAACAGCTTTGATGCGCTTGTGTTTCAGCACAGCCTGTTGAACGTGCCCAACGTTAACGAGGCACTTACCGAGAGCTACCGCGTACTGCGCCCCGGTGGGCAGTTGGTAATGCACGAAGTGGTTAGCGGCCAAAATGCAGAAGCCTTGCGCTACCCTATTCCCTGGGCGGCAACGCCCGTTCACTCCTGCCTGCTTAGCCATGAAACGCTCATTGAGCAATTAAGCTGCTGTGGTTTTATTGTCGAGCATAACGTTGACTGGAGTGATAGAGCGCTTGAGTGGCGTGAACGCCAGAGAAGAAAGGAGCAAACGCCCCAGGCATCTGTCTTGTCCCCCCAATGGGTCTTTGGTGAGCGCTTTATGGAAATGGGCAAAAATCTGGTGTTTAACCTCCAAAACCGCGCAATTAATTTGGTAGAAGTTAAAGCCTCTTGCTATGCTGGTTAGGCTTTGTACGAAAACTGCTTGCGCTCGACCATACGGCGTTAAAAATCAGCTCGTGCGCGAGTCCGATCAAAATACTCATTTACTCATGTAAACTCCGTTTTTTCGCTGATTTTTGCCTTGTCTGGCCTTCGCTCAGCGACTTTTCGTACAAACCCTAAGATAACAATCAAGACCAAGGATGAGGAACATCAATGAAACGCTTGGCTGGGGTACTCCTGTACAGCGTTGTTGGTTCAACCCTACCTTTACTCACCGCTACCGCCAATGACACGTTGCCGGTGATCGCTTATGCCTCACCCAACAGTGAACTCCTGCAACTGGACAATGGTGTGGTGCTGGAAGGCAGCGACTTAAGCAGCCTGGACACCTACACATCAGGCTTTCGAGTAACCGCTGGTTTTAGCCCTTGGCAACTCCCTCAATTGGATCTTGGCGCTGAAATCGCCTACCGCGAAAGCGAAGAAGTTCCGATTGCCTCCAGCATGTCACCAATGATTATGGATACGCTTAGTTTAGGCGGTGCCATTGTAGCGGGCGTACGTATGGGCGCTTTTAGCATGTACGCTAAATCTGGCCTGACCGAATGGCGCGGCGACACCCATGAGCTTCAGGGTGCAGACGAAGGCGGCACTGCTTGGCTTCAAGGCTTTGGTGCCACCATGACGCTTAACCAGATGGTCACGCGCTTGGAATATGAGCGCGTAGATGCGCCGACGCTAAGCCATCTCAATCAACTCAGCGCCTCGCTGCATTTGCCGTTTTAGTCATTACCTCTCAGTACGTTTGCGTTATTAACCTACCACTGGTCTTCTACAGGTACCGTCCAAATCGGCACATCCTCACGCTTGGGTTCCTGCCAGTCCTGCTGCATCGCGCTATTAAGTGACTCCTCCAGTTTCATAAATAGCTCACCATAACGCGGGCTAAAGCTGATGCCGCCTTCGATCTCTTTCCAAGCCTCAAACAGTTCGTCTTCATGGGCTTCTTCATTTTGTACAAATGACCAGGTCATTTGCTTGGCCCGCATGGGATGTACGCCCATGGCCGATAGTGCATGGCCGCCAAGCTCTAGTGCGGAATGATACGTTTCACTCACCACATCATCGGCCCCGGCTTCACGCAGTTGATAACCATGCCCACGGTCAAAAGCGCGCGCCAGCACCCACACGTTGGGATAGTAGTGTTTTACGTGTTGAGTCATCTGTACAGCACGCTCACGATCATCAATGGCGACCACCAAAAGGCGGGCGCTTTCAATCCCCGCCCTTTCCAACAGGTCAGAACGGCTGGCATCGCCGAAGTAGCTTTTAATATTGATTCGACGTGAGTTTTCGATCTGCTCCAGCTCAAGATCAAGCACTACCATCGGGATATTATTGGCCCGCAGCAGGCGGCAGATGATTTGCCCAAAGCGCCCTACTCCCGCAATGATAACGGGCGCCTGTTCCTCAATGGCATCGGCATCTCGGCCCTCTTTTGCAACCAGATAGTGCGGCAGCACCAAGCGGTCATAAGCAATAAACAGGAGCGGCGTTAAAAACATTGAAAGGGCGACGACCAGCGAGAGCACTTGCGCGGTATCTGCTGGTATCACGCTGCTTTGTACGCTGTAGGTCAGCAGTACAAAGCCAAACTCGCCTGCTTGGGCCAGGCTCAGCGCAAAGAGCCAAAAGTTGCTTCCCTTGATCTTGAATAACCAGGCAAGCGCCAATAACACGACCGCTTTAACAACAATGACGGCAATACCCAACGACACGACGGTGGCCCACTCGGCCGCCAACACATCGAAATTAATGCCTGCACCAACAGTGATGAAAAATAGCCCCAGCAGTAAACCTTTAAAGGGCTCGATATTGGCTTCCAGCTCATGCTTAAACTCACTGTTGGCAAGCACGACACCGGCCAAGAATGCCCCCAGTGCTGGTGATAAATTCACCAGGCTCATAAGTGCTGCAATACCGATAACCACCATCAGTGCCGTGGCGGTAAATACTTCGCGAAGCCCTGCGCCCACCACATAACGAAAGAGCAACGGCCCCAGGTAATACCCACCAAGTATCACCGCAGCAATGGAGCCTACCACCACTAGCGCATGGGTCCAGCCAGTCAGGTGCGCGACCAAATTGAAGCTACCATGGTCGGGCTCACCACCTGGTGCCCCCATTAATTCGGGCAGCGCTAAAAGCGGAATAAGCGCCAGCATCGGGATAACCGCTATATCCTGAAAAAGCAGAACGGAAAATGCGCTACGCCCGCCTTCGGTTTTCGCCAGGCCTTTTTCATTGAGGGTTTGCAACACAATAGCGGTAGAAGAGAGCGCAAAAATCAACCCGACGGTTAGCGCGGTTTGCCATACCAGACCTAACCACCAGGCAATCAGCGTACCTGCCGCTGCGGTAATGATTACTTGCAAGCCACCAAGGCCGACCAGGCGAACCCGCATCGCCCAAAGGCTTTTGGGGTCAAGCTCCATACCGACCAGAAACAGCATCATGACTACACCAAACTCGGCAAAGTGCTGAATGGTGTTGGTTTCCTGCCCAACCAAGCCAAATACCGGGCCAATGGTAACCCCGGCGATAAGATAGCCCAACACTGACCCCAAACCCAGCCGCTTGGCCAGTGGCACCGCAATGACTGCCGCCAAAAGGTAGATAAATGCTTGAATAAAATAGGCCGTCATACCGCACTCCTTAAACGAGATATCGCTATATTAGACGATGAGCGCCCGTTAATGCTTCGCACTTGATACGCCAGTGCCCTGCCCTTGCTGCACCAAATTACTCGTAGGGCTATTCCATCGAACGACTTGCTCTTTGAGTGACTTGCCCCTCGAACGACTTGACTTCTTCGCCAACCAATATATCGTACTAGTACACTAGTACGGCATTCAACTATTGGTGCGCGCATGTCTATATCCAGTTCTACCGATGATGTTTACCAAACTGAATTGATTAATTACCTTGTGGCCATTGATAGCTCTGAGGCCATGAATGAAGCACTTGAAAGCCTTCTGACGCCTGCAGAGTACCAGGAAATCAGCAAACGCCTGCAGATTTTTAATTTACTGCGTGATGGCGTACCACACCGCAAAATTGCTGAATTGCTGGGAGTCGGCATTGCGACGGTTTCTCGCGGCTCGCGCGCGCTAGGCACTTCTCACTCATTACTGGATCGCTGAATCATGACTATCCACGCTCAATCAGATGCTGGCCCGCGTCCGTTTACTCTGTCGCGTAAGCCCCACTACGTCACGCTTGCCGCAGACTGTGACTTTTTTGGCCTATTCAAAAAAATAGAGAAGCAGTTCGATACCTGTTACATGCTTGAATCGCTGGGTGAAGACAGCCACATCGCCCGTCATTCAATCATTGGATTTGATCCTGAATATACCATTTACGCGAATGGCCAAACGCTGACCATCGAGGATCGTGCCGGCAAGGCCGAGCACTACCCAAGCGATAATCCTTATGAATTACTGCGCAGCCTGATCCCGCAAAATATTATTTCGCGCAAGTATGCCGGCGGGCTAAGCGGCTATTTAGGCTACGATGCGATGCAGTATTTCGAGCCTACGCTTTCTTTAAAAGCCAATGATGACTTCGATACGTTTCGGTTTGGACTTTATAAAGATGGGCTTATCCTCGATAAGATGACCGGCGAGGTAACCTACTTCTATTACGACCATAGCCGCTCTGATTTCCTGCAAACGCTTATCGACGCTAAGGATATTGAGAGCGACGACCTAAAAATCACCGCGCTTGGCGACACCATGAGCCAAGCAGAACACGCCGCAGCGGTCGCCAAGGTCAAGCAGGATATTATCGATGGCAAGGTGTTCCAGTGTGAAGTCGGGTTTAAAAAGCGCTTTCGTATCGAGGGCGATACGGTCGCTCTGTACGACCAGCTGCGCACGATTAACCCTTCTCCTCAGATGTACTACATGAAGTTTGGTGATCAGAAGCTGATCGGTGCAAGCCCGGAGCTTCTCTTCCGCTTGCGCCAGGGTGAAATGGAAACTTTCCCGCTAGCAGGCACCACCACCCGAGGCCAAACGCCTCAGGAAGATACTCAGCTGGCCCGTACCCTGCTTAACGATCCTAAAGAGATTGCCGAGCACAATATGATCGTTGATCTACATCGCAATGATATTGGTCGGGTTGCCCAGTTTGGCACGGTCAAGGTGCGCAGCCTGATGGACATTAAGCGCTTTAGCCATGTTCAGCATATTTCCAGCGAAATCGTCGGCATTATTGCCGAGGGCGAAGACATGTTTAGCGCCTTGGCCAGCAACTTCCCTGCGGGCACGCTTACCGGTGCGCCCAAAATTGAAGCCATGAAAATTATCGATGACCTGGAAAACGATGGCCGGGGCCCTTACGGCGGCGCGGTTGGCCAGTTTTCGTTTAACGGTGACTGCACTTTTGCGATCCCGATTCGCACCGTGTTTGTCAACGGCGAGCGGGCCTATGTGCAGACCTGTGGTGGCAACGTGTTTGATAGTAACGCCGCCGATGAGTATGAAGAAATACGCCGTAAATTTGCCGGCACGCGTAAAGCCTTAGCCCCCTTTATGGATTCGGAGAGCCTGGCATGAAAGTGTTAATCATCGATAACTACGATTCGTTCACCTACAACCTGTACCAATTTATTGGCGAGATTCTCACCACAGAAAAAAACCGTGGCGCGGTGAATAACTTTGAGATCGTGGTAAAGCGTAACGACCAGGTTCAATTTACCGATATTGTGGCAATGGCGCCGGACCGTATTATTATTTCGCCGGGGCCTGGCTCGCCAGACGACCCACGCTACTTCGGCGTCTGCGCAGAGGTCATCAAAGAACTGGGGAAGACCACACCGCTGTTAGGTGTCTGCCTCGGGATGCAGGGAATTGTTCATGTGTTTGGCGGCCAAGTGGTGAAAGCACCGCTCCCCATGCACGGCAAGATCAGTCCCGTTACGCATACTCAGCAGTCGGTATTTAAAGGCGTGCCGGACCAGCTTGAGGTGATGCGCTACCACTCGCTAATTGCTGATGCAGGTTCGCTACCCGAGTGCCTGGAAGTGACCGCTGCGGTGGGTAGCCTGGAGGCGGCCCACTTTGAACAGCGAGAGCACTGGGAAGCCGCTGGGGAGTTCGAGCTGATGGGCGTCAAACACCGCGACTATCCGATCCACGGCATTCAGTTTCACCCCGAATCCTTTGCCACCGAAGGGGGTAAAGAGCTGATTGCCAACTTCTTGCTGGCATAATTCATTTTAAAATACGCCACAAAAAAAGCGGGAGGCCGTTTAATGACGTCTCCCGCTTTTTAATGTTGGCGAGTGGTTTAACGCCCCTTACCTTCATCGCCTAATGTAAATGAGGGCGGATCACTGGCTGGAAAGGTGTCATCAACCGTGTCGTCCACCCCTCCTTCCGTCCAGTCACCATTGACGTTATCAGCCGAGTAAACCGTGTAATTTTCAGCCAGTGTCCATTGACCATCACACTCTTTCAGGTCATGCCGTTCGACCCAGATACGGCTTCCCCCTGCCTTGAGTATCTCAACTTTTGTTTCAGCACTATCATCTGAAACCGTGCCTAGCGCACTACCGTCCTGGGTATAAACGGTGGCATCTTGAAGATTATGCTCTGCCATCATAAGGTCCTCCAATGATATCCAAGTATCAATACCTTAGTTGGCACTTTCACGAAGGGACAAGGTGTTTTCAGCAACTTTACCTTATCGCAATTTTTTGATTCCCAAGTCTCCTTCGCTTATTTTGAATGTTTCCTGGCTAATCCATGCAAGCGCTTAAAAAGCCTAGCGTTTCGTTTTGGGACGCGGCGCTTTTCCTCGCGCGGCTGGTTTACCTGCCCCGGGCTGCCCTTTACCAAAAGACTTACTACTACGCTTGCCTTGGGCTGCAGGTTTGCCCCCTGCTGCGGTTTTTGCGTTAGGGTGCGCTTTGGAAGTACCGGGCTTGCCCTTGGTGTTTGAGCGCGTTTTACTGCCCGCCGCTTTGCCAGCACTAGCGGATTTTGCCCCCGCTCCCGGTTTTCCCTTACGTGGACGTTGCCCACTAGGTGCCCGAGGCTTGGCTTTCGGCTTAGCCGGCGCTGCACTACCGTCAGCGCTCTCCGTCAGGGCAATGATGGTCTCCACCTCTTTGGGCGTTAAATCACGCCAGTCACCCAGTGCCAACCCCTTCAAAGACACATTCATGATCCGCGTGCGTATTAATTGGGTAACGTCATAACCGAAGTATTCGCACATCCGGCGTATCTGGCGATTTAACCCCTGCACTAGCGTGACAGTAAACACAAAAGTGGACACTTTCTTCACCTGGCACTTCTTGGTGACCTGGCCAAGAATCGGCACACCCTTTTGCATCCCCTCAACAAATTCCTCCGTAATCGGCTTGTTAACCGTTACCTGGTACTCTTTTTCGTGATTGTTGTTGGCACGGAGAATTTTATTAACCAGATCCCCATTATTGGTTAAAAAGATCAGCCCTTGGGAGTCTTTATCCAGCCGACCAATGGGGAAAATACGTGCTCCATGCTTTACAAACTCAACAATATTGTCTTTTTCACTCGATTCAGTCGTGCTCACAATACCGACAGGCTTATTGAGCGCAATCAGAATAAAGTCCTCTTCCTCCTGGGGCTCAATTTCCTGACCATTCACCTTTACACGATCACCAGCCATTACCTGGTCACCGGTTGTCGCACGACGGCCATTGATCCAGACATTGCCCTGCTCTACATAGCGGTCTGCCTCACGGCGCGAGCAAAGGCCGCTTTCACTAATATACTTATTGATTCGAGTCGATTTTCGTAATGACATAACACGCCGTAAGGCTAAAAGTGGATAAAAGCGCCGCTAGAAAGAGGAGCCAGGCTGTTCTAGAAAGGCGATTTCTTCATCGCTGGACGCTCTCCCCAATAGCATATTGCGATGAGGATAACGACCAAAGCGGTCAATAATCGCCTTATGACGAACTTCAAAATCAAGATTATTTTCAAGCCCGGGCTGGTCGAACAGCACCATTGCCTGGGCATGAATCGTTTTCGATTCACTATGCATATAGGGCATATATAAAAAGCTGCGCTCTTCAGGCGTTAACGCCATGTCGGCACCTGCTGCCACGGCTTCCTGGGCGAGAGCAAGCGCGAGCGCATCAAACGCAAACGCGCGGGCATTATCGCGGTACATATTGCGCGAAAACTGATCAAGCACAATAATTTCGGCCAAACGCCCCTGCGGTGTATCCCGCCATGTATAACATTCGCACTGGGCAACATGGCCGTGCAGCTCTCCAAAACGCGCCATGATAGCGGCGTCCATCTCGGCGTCTTTCTTAAACCACTGCGCCGGGGTTAGTTCATTAAACCAGAACTGCAACACCGCTTGAGCATCCAAATTCATTGCCGCCTCCTAAGAACATACATAAATGCCGCCAGCCGTACTGGCGGTATACGCACTTCTAATGTTGCCGCTAATTAACCCGTATTGCGCAGCCCCGCCGAGATACCTGCCATGGTCACCATTAGCGCCCGGGAAAGATCGCCGCTGATTGCACCATCGGCGTCGCGGTTACGCTGTAAAAGCTCAGCCTGCAACCCGTGCAGCGGGTCAATGTAGGGGTTACGCACATCAATGGCCTGGCGGATCAGTGGCGTCTTCTCAAGCAACTCATCCTGCTCGAGTATTTCCAGCACCACGTTTTCCAACCGCTCAAAACGCTCGCGAAGCTTTTTGCCCAGGGCTTTTAAGGATGGCTCATCCACTAGCCGGTGCTCATAGTACGCCGCAATGGCCACATCAGCTTTGGCCAGTAACATTTCCAACATATCCAGGTAAGTGCCAAAAAATGGCCATTGATCGCGCATGTCCTGGAGCAGCTCGCGTCCGCCGGGCTCTTCCAGGCGCTGCAGGAACGCTTCGCCACTGCCTAGCCATGCGGGCAGCATTAGGCGAATTTGGGTCCAGGCGAAAATCCACGGAATCGCACGCAGCGTTTCAACGCCACCGTCCTGGCGCCGCTTGGTGGGGCGTGACCCCAGCGGCAACCTACCGAGCGCCCCCTCTGGCGTTACCGCACGGAAGTAAGGCACAAAGTCAGGGTCCTCGCGCACCACGCCCACGTAACCGACGTGCGCAATGTGGGCGAGCTTATCCATCTCTTCGCGCCAGCGGGGGTCAGGCGCCGGTGGCGGTAGCAAGGTAGCCTCAAGCACCGCGCAAGCGTAAATCTCCATTGACCGCAGCGCGATATCCGGCTGGCCAAACTTGAAGCGAATCATTTCCCCCTGCTCGGTCACCCGCAAACTGCCGTTTACCGAGCCCGGCGGCTGCGACAAGATCGCTGCGTGAGCGGGGCCGCCCCCACGACCGACGGTGCCGCCGCGGCCGTGGAACAGGGTCAGGTCAACACCGTGTTTTTCACACACATTCACCAGCGCTTCCTGAGCCCGATACTGCGCCCAGGCCGCCGCCAGTTGCCCGGCATCCTTGGCAGAGTCGGAGTAACCGATCATGATTTCCTGCCGGTCATTAATCAGTGCTCGGTAACCAGGCAGCGACAGGAGCTGTTCGATAACCGCATCCGCGTGATCCAGGTCGTTGAGGGTTTCAAACAGAGGTGCAATGGGCAGCGTGACTTGGCCACCCACCTCTTTCATTAACAGCGCAACGGTCAACACATCTGACGGTTCGCCAGCCATGGAAATAATGTAGGTACCCAGTGCCTCTGAATGCTCCTGAGCGATGACCTTAAAGGTATCCAGCACTTCACGACACTCGGCAGAGCACTCCCAACGGCGTGGGATCAGTGGTCGACTAGACGCCAGCTCTTCCAGTAGGAATGCTTGACGCTGAGCTTCGTTCCACTCCTGGTAGTGTCCCAGGCCTAATGTGCTGGTGAGTTCTTCGATCACTTGGGCGTGGCGGCTGGCTTCTTGACGTAAATCCAGCTTGGTCAGCGTGACTCCAAACACGGCGACGCGGCGCAGCGTATCGAGCAAGGCGCCATTGGCAATGGTGTCCAAACCCACATCGCATAAAGAGCGGTAGCAAGCCAGCAGCGGCGCATAAAGTTGGTCGCGGGTTTCAATAATCGGCCCGCCGTCGTAGTTGCGGCCATCCAGCTTCGCCTTGGCCCAGTCCCGGGTTGCTTCCACCTTGGCTAAAAGGCGTTTAAGCAGTTCACGATACGGCTCAGCGACATCGCCCACTTCTGCTTTTAGTGCGCTATTGGCCTTCCACATGGAAAGCTCGGTTTTAAGCTGTTCCAGGTCGCGCAGGTAAAGGTCTGCGGCCATCCAGCGCCCCAGAAGTAGCACTTCCCGGGTGATCCGTGAAGTAACATTAGGGTTGCCGTCCCGGTCGCCCCCCATCCATGAAGCATAGCGAATGGGTGCGGCATCCAGCGGAAGGCGCTCACCGGCAGTATCCAGCAGTAAATTATCCAGATCACGATGGAAGTCAGGCACGGCTTGCCATAGCGAGTTCTCGATAACCGCAAACCCCCATTTGGCTTCATCAACCGGGGTTGGCCGCTCATGGCGAATTTCATCGGTATGCCATGCCTGGCTAATCAATTCTTCTAACCGCCCGTGAGCGCGCTTACCGCGCTCTGGATAGTCGCCAGAACCTTCGATGGCGGTTAGGCACTCATCAATTGCGTCGTATTTTTGGATTAGCGTACGGCGAATAACTTCTGTCGGGTGGGCAGTAAGCACCAGTTCCACCCGCATATTGGCGAGTGTTTCGACCAGCTTACGCGGTGAATTACCCGCCAGTTGGGCCCGTTCAAGCAGCCCGTTGAGAGTCGGCTGGGTACCGGGTTTGTAGTCTTCTACACGGCGAAAACGTGCGCGATAGTGCTGCTCGGCAATATTGGCAAGATTCAAGAACTGGTTAAAAGCACGTGTAACAGGTAGCAGGTCACGCTCAGGTAACTGGCGTAAATACTCAATAAGTGCGCGCTGCTGGAGTGAGTCACCTTGACGACCTTGCTTGGCATGCGCTCGGATCGTCTCAATTTTATCTACAAATGCCTGTCCCAGGTCGTCCGCTATGGTGCGTCCCAGACTATCTCCTAAAATGCGTACGTTATCGCGCAGCGATTCGTGCAGGTCGTGACTCATTGGCAAGGCCTCCTAGCGGGGTCGCGTCATTATTAATGATCAATTTATGCTTTATTCTTGATGTTTAGCCGCCTGCCAGTGAGCTTCCATCTCGTCCAGCGAGGCTTCCGTTATCGGTCGATGGGCCGCGTTTAAGGCATGCTCAACATAGCGAAAACGGCGTTCAAATTTACGATTGGTGCCACGTAAGCACTGTTCAGGATCAGCACCCAGACGGCGGGCCAAGTTGGTTACCGCAAACAATAAATCACCTACTTCTTCCTGAGCATGGCGTGTATCCCCTGCCGCCAGTGCTTCTTCTACCTCATCCAGCTCTTCACGGATTTTATCCAGAACGCCCTGCGTATCGGGCCAATCAAAACCTGCCCGGGCCGCGCGCTTTGAAAGCTTGTTCGCACGGCTTAACGCGGGCAACGTGCAAGGTACGTCATCAAGTACCGAAGGCACCTCAATGACACGTTGGGCGCGCTCTTCCGCCTTAAGTGACTCCCAGCGCTGATTAATCTGTTGGGTCTGTAGCACTTCAGCGCTAACATCTGGCGGCCTACGCGAGCCAAGCGTACCCTCCGGAAACACATGCGGGTGCCTGCGCAGCATTTTAGTCGTCAACGTATGTACGATATCGTGAAAATCAAAGCGCTGCTCTTCTGCACCAAACTGAGCGTAATAGATGACTTGAAAGAGTAAATCGCCAAGCTCCCCCGGCAGCTCATCAAAGGCGCGCCGCTCAATGGCATCGGCAACCTCGTAGGCTTCTTCCAGCGTATGAGGAACGATACTGTCCCAGCCTTGCTTAATATCCCACGGGCACCCTTGCTCGGGGTCGCGCAGTACCTGCATTAATGTCAGCAGGTCATCCAGATCATAGCGCATCAAGCCGCTCCATATTAGGCACCTTTTTCAGGGTCTGCGTTTCGCAGGCGGCGCACTTCGGTCACATTGGGCAGTTGCTGAATACGTGAGAAGAGCCGCCCCAAAGATTCAAGTCCATCCACTTCTAACGTAATCCTCAGGCGAGCGATGCCTTCGTTGGTATCCGTTAGCGTATTCACCGCCAGCACATTGACTTTCTCATTGCCTAGAAGGCCCGTCACATCGCGCAGTAGGCCCGAGCGGTCCCAGGCCTGGATTTCGATAGTGACCGGATAACGCGTATGGGCGCGCTCGCCCCACTCTACTTCGATGATACGTTGGGGCTCTTCCATACGCAGTTGGAGGATATTGTTGCAGTCCTGACGGTGTACGGTAACCCCTCGCCCTTGGGTGATAAACCCTACAATCGGCTCGCCCGGAACGGGGCGGCAGCAGTTAGCCATGCTGGTTTTAAGATTGCCCACGCCAAGCACGGTAATGTCACTTTTAGAGGGTTTGCTCGGCTGCTTGCGCGGTTTGGCAAGTAAACGTTCCAACTGTTCCTGATCGTCAGTCTCGCCAAATAACTGCTGGGCCTGGTGTAGTACCTGCCCAATACGCAGGTCGCCTGCCCCGATAGCGGCATACATATCATCAGCGTTTTGATAATTAACCGCGTCGGCCAATTTGGGGAGATCCAACTGGTCGACATCAAGACGGCGCATTTCTCGCTCAAAAAGTACCCGGCCCTCTTCCAGGTTTTGGCCTCTGGCCTGATGCTTAAACCATGCCTGAATTTTGGCGCGCGCTCGTGACGTGCGCACATAGCCAAGATTAGGATTGAGCCAGTCGCGGCTTGGCCCGGCTTTGGTGGCGGTAAGAATTTCCACCTGCTGGCCCGTTTTAAGCTCATAGGTCAGCGGAACAATGCGCCCGTTAATTTTGGCGCCCCGGCAGCGGTGGCCAATTTCGGTATGAACCCGATACGCAAAATCAATCGGGGTGGCAATACGCGGCAAATCGATCACATGACCGTCAGGCGTAAAGACATAGTTGCGGTCGGGGGCCACGTCACTTGAAAGCCCTTCGCGCAGATCACCAAAATCACCCACTTCGTCCTGCCACTCAAGCACTTGACGCAGCCAGGCAATTTTTTCTTCGTAGCTACGGCTTTTCGCGTTGGTGTCGTGCCCTTTATAACGCCAGTGGGCACATACCCCGAGTTCTGCGTCGTCATGCATGGCGAACGTGCGGATTTGAATTTCGAGGACTTTGTTCTCAGGCCCGACCACTGCGGTATGAAGCGATTGATAGCCGTTCTTTTTAGGATTGGCGATATAGTCGTCAAATTCGTCTGGAACATGGTGCCAACGCGAATGCACAATTCCTAATACGGTGTAACAGTCGGTGACTTCTGGCACCAAAATACGCACCGCACGAACGTCGTGTACGTCAGAAAAATCGATCCCTTTGCGCTTCATTTTACGCCAGATCGAGTAAATATGTTTGGCTCGGCCACTCACGTCATGATGGGTAATATGCTGAGCTTCCATCAACGTTTTAATCGTTTCGACCACGTCGTGGATATAGTGCTCTCTATCCAGGCGCTTCTCAGCAAGCAGCTTGGCGATCGCCTTGTACTCATCTTCGTGTAAATAGCGAAACGACAGGTCTTCAAGTTCCCACTTGATTTGCCCCACCCCTAAGCGATGCGCGAGAGGCGCATAAATGTCGGCGACTTCGCGGGCTACCTGCAGACATTTTTCAAGCGGAGCATCCTTGACCTGACGCAGCGCACAGGTGCGCTCGGCGATTTTAATAAGCGCAACGCGAACATCGCTCACCATGTTGACCAGCATTTTACGCAGGTTTTCCTGCTGGTTATGCTGGGCCATACCGTGGTTGGGCGCGAGTGGATAGCTGATGGCGGCCATTTGCAGGACGCCATCAATTAACCTGGCAACCTCACTGCCAAACCGCTTGGAGACGGCCTCCAGACTCAACAGACCTTCGCGCACGGCGCGATAGAGCACGGCCGCTTCCAGGGTCGCCTGGTCAAGCGTTAGGTCTGCCAAAATGTCTGCCATTTCAAGCCCCATACGAAAGCTTGAACCAGGAGATAACCATTCACGATGAGTACGAGGCGCCTCACGTTCGAGTTGCTCTGCCAGTTCGCAGGCTTCAATAAGGCGCTCAGGATCACTTAGACGCACATCTTCTTGCAGGCGCGTTAACCATTGTTGTATGTCTACCCTGCCGCTATCCATTAGCGGCTGGTCTTCACGCACTTTCACCATGACTCTTACTCATCCCTTCAGGGTATTCATCTTGACGGCGAATACCGTGGCTTGATGCGATAGGCGGACTAGCCTTCGTACTCGAAAAGCATAAGCGATTCCATATGTGCAGTGTGCAGGAACATATCCGCCACTGCTACTTGCTTAATACGATAGCCTGCACGAACCAGATGCGCCGCATCACGGGCAAGCGTTGCCGGGTCACACGACACATACGCAAGCCTGGGCACGGGGTAACGGCCCAGTGCCTTGCACACTGTTTCTGCACCGTTACGCGGTGGGTCCAGCACCAGTGCGTCCAAGTGCTGCTGAGTTTTCAACAAGGCTTCAACCGCTGCGCTATCGCTTAAATCAGCCTGTTGAGCACTTACCTCTAGCCGGTTACGCGCTGCGTTGCTGCTGATGCGCGCCACCATTGAAGCGCTGCCTTCAACGGCATGTACCCTAGCACCGCTCGAGGCGATGGGCAGGCTAAAGTTGCCCATTCCGGCAAACAGGTCCATAACATGCTGGCCAGGCGCAGGAGCCAGCCATTTCACCACGTGCGCCACCATTAGTTGATTGACGTCAGCATTGACCTGTAAAAAATCACCGGGAGCAAAGGTGAGCGTGAGCGGTGGTTGGCCTTCTATCTGCAGGGTCTCTTCCAGCACCGGTTCAGCGCTGTACCAGTGTAGACTGGCAGACTCGCGGCCCAGCCACGCGCCAAGCGCAACTCCTTGCTGCTTGGCAAACGCCTGCCAGCGCTCGGCATCCAGCGCATGTGCTTTCAACTGGCGAACCAACAGCACGCATTCCGACGTGGTCGCCAATAGCTCGATGTGGCCCACCAGACGCGGCGCCTCAAGCGTTGCTAACAAGGCCCTCAAGGGAGGCAAAAGCGCTTGTAAGGGCTCCACCAATACGTGGCACTGATGAATATCGACTAACCGATGACTATGGGCTGCGCGAAAGCCCAGCAACACGTTACCCTGCCCATCTATTTTGACGCCGAGTCGCGCCCGGCAGCGATAGTGCTCCGTACTGCCATGAAGCAGATGGGGGGTGCCAAGTTCAATACCCTGACGAGCAAACAGCTCGCACAGTACGTCTTGTTTATGCGTGCGCTGCGCCTCAATCGCCATATGTTGCAATTGGCAACCACCGCACTGGCCAAAATAAACGCAGGGGGGCTCAACGCGCTGTTGCGAACGGTGCAGCAGCGCTTTTACATGCGCTTCATCAAAGCGTTTGCGGTTGACATGCACGGCAGCGTCAACACGCTCGCCGGGAAGCGCCCGGTCAATAAACACGGTTTTACCTGTGGCGTCATGCGCAACTCCCCGGCCATCATGCGCCAATCGCTCAACCACCAGCGCATCACTAGTGTCAGAAGCGCTTGTTGACTTAGCAGCGGGCTTGCGTACCAGCCCTGACTTGCCTGATGCAGCGCGCGATGGGCGCCGCTTACCCAGCATGGCCATTTATAGCTCCGGGCCGAATAGGCCCATTGAGAGGTAACGATCCCCCCGATCACACACAACAAACACGATGACCGCGTTTTCGACCTGTTCCGCAATACGCAACGCACCCGCCAGGCTGCCGCCCGATGAAACACCCGCCAGAATGCCCTCTTCACGGGCCAAACGGCGCATGTTGCTTTCAGCCTCTTGCTGGCTAATATCCAGCGTAATATCTACTCGCGGAGCTTCAAAAATCTCGGGCAGATACGCCTGCGGCCAACGGCGAATACCGGGAATGCTGGCGCCATCGGAGGGCTGCAAGCCGACAATCTGAATAGCGTCGTTCTGCTCTTTAAGGTAGCGAGATACGCCCATGATAGTGCCGGTGGTGCCCATGGAGCTTACAAAATGGGTAACCTCCCCCTGGGTTTGCTGCCATATTTCAGGCCCCGTTGTACGATAGTGCGCCAAGGGGTTGTCTGGATTGGAAAACTGGTTCAGCGGCTTGCCTTCGCCCCGTTCAATCATGGCATCGGCAATATCCCGGGCCTCTTCCATACCACCGGCCTTACTGGCAGAAATCAGCGTGGCGCCGTAAGCCACCATGGCCTGCTTACGCTCCTCGGAGGCATTTTCAGGCATCACCAGGACCATGGTGTAGCCTTTGATAGCCGCCGCCATGGCGAGCGCAATACCGGTATTTCCCGAGGTTGCCTCGATCAGGGTATCGCCTGGCTTTATTTCTCCACGCGCTTCCGCTTCATTCAACATCGAAAGCGCGGGACGATCCTTTACCGAACCAGCGGGATTGTTGCCTTCAAGCTTCGCCAACAGCGTATTGTTGCGCCCGGCAGTGATCCGCTTCAAACGCACCAAGGGAGTGTTGCCAACCACATCCTCTAGCATGGGATAATTCATCACACGTTCCTTATCATTACCGTTATGCTGCATTATATCGGTGCTGTCGTACGCTGGACAGGCAACCACATTGAATCAACGAGTTTCTTCCATGTCTTTAAACACGCGTTTGCTGTTCGCGCTACTTGGCTTTCCGCTTCTGGTGTACGCCATGATGGCTATTTTGCTCATGGTGCAAAGTGATACGGCTGAACGCGCGGCGCTTCACGAGCGACTTAAAGATGCCGGTGAACTATTAACCCCAAGTTTCCAGCTTGCCATGGCAGACGCAGACTTCCAGCGTATGGAGAGGCTTTCTCGACGGCTGCTGGACCGCTATGGGCTTAGTTCTGTCAGCCTCTTCGATGAGCAAGGTAACCGTTTGTTCGTGCTAGGCCGCTCCACCCCGCCTCAGCTACGCTTAACAGCGCCCAGCGCTCCCCTGATAGAAGAAGAAGAGCATATTTGGCGACTTCTAGTCCCTCTTGATAGCGTGCTCCCCAACATAAACCCGACCGGGGTGGGCTGGCTTGAAGCCGAGGCAAACGCCCGCCCTTTGACACTGGAACGCTACAAACTGTTGGCCAGTTTAAGCCTGGGCGGCATGCTATTAGGGCTACTGCTGTTTCTGGGTGCCTTTGCTGTCAGTCGGTATATTTCCCGGCCTATTGAGGAAGCTAACCAGGCCTTATATCGCTTATCTCGTGGCGACTATCGGCTGCAATTAACGCCTGCACGGCCAAGCGAACTTCGCCAACTAGCCGTTCATGTGAACAGCCTGGCTGAGCACTTTCAGCAGTCGCAGCGCGATATGCAGACCCAGATTGAGCAGGCGACCAGCGAATTGCAGGAATCAATGGAAACCATTGAAGAGCAAAATATCAAGCTCGACCTGGCCCACCGCAGCGCGCTCCGTGCCAATGCCGTTAAATCCGAATTTTTAGCCAATATGAGCCATGAGATACGCACGCCACTCAATGGCATTATCGGTTTTTGCCGGTTACTGAGCCGCTCCAGGTTGGATAACCGCCAACAGGGGTGGTTAGAGCACGTTCACCGCGCCTGCGACAACCTGCTAATGCTCGTCAATGACGTGCTCGATTTTTCCAAGCTTGAAGCAAATCGCCTCACTCTTGAAGAAGTCGACATTGATATTGTATCGCTTTTGGATGAAGTAATTGGCCTGCATGCGCCTGAGGCGCAACGTAAACATCTGCACCTGGTGGCAATGATTTACGATGATGTGCCTACGCCGCTTAGCGGCGACCCGCTGCGTATTCATCAGGTGCTTAGTAATCTGGTCGGCAATGCCCTCAAGTTTACCCACGAAGGCGACGTTATTGTTCGTGTGATGCTCGACACCCAAGAAGGCCAGCACGTGGTACTGCGTATCAGTGTTAGTGATACCGGCATTGGTTTGAGCGAAGAGCATCAAAAACAGCTTTTTAGCGCTTTTTCCCAGGCAAAACCCAGCCATTCACGCCAATTTGGCGGTAGCGGGCTGGGCTTATCGATTTGCCGCCAGTTGATTGAGCGAATGGGCGGCACTATCAGCGTGGAAAGCGAGGTAGGCCACGGCTCAACGTTCTCCTTTACCCTTCCACTCTTGGCTAACCAAAGCGGCGAACGCCCCGCAGAGCTTACTCTGAAAAGCCCAGTCGTACGTCTTTATGAAACCCATACGCCTACTCGCAATACGCTTGAGTACTTGCTAGAGCGCTGGGGGGCTATTCCCGTCGCCTTTACCGCTAATGAGCCCGAAGACCTACTGATGTTATGCCTGGATCAAGATGAGTTCGAAATAGAGAGGAGAGACTACTGGCGAGATTTGATTGAGCAAGCCGCCTGCCCCGTATTGATTCTGGCAAACACCACCAGCTATGACTTACCGCCTTGGGAGCTTCCTCATGGCGGGGAAATGCTCTGCAAACCTTTCACTCGCGCTCAGCTGGTCACGACATTGCGCCATTTACTGCAGCCTGCAGATAAAGAAATAGCGTCCGCTCAATCAAAAGCGCCTCCGCCTACGGACCCTTCCGTCATTGATATTTTGATTGTTGACGACAATGCCTCCAACCGTGAGCTGCTTAAGGCGCTGCTTGAAACAGATCAACTGCGTATTACGCTTGCCGATAGCGGGCATGAAGCGCTTGCCTTGGCAGTTAATTACACGGCTGACATGGTGCTAATGGATATTCGTATGCCGGGTATGGACGGTGTTGAAACCAGTCAGGCACTGCGCCGTATCAATAATCACTGGTCACGCTGCCCTATTATTGCGGTAACCGCTCATGCTTTAAGCAGTGAACGTCAGCAGTGGCTGGCGGCTGGGCTGGATGATGTACTGATAAAACCTGTTGATGAGGCGCAGCTACAACAGCTGTTGCTGCGTTTTTTGGCCGTCCCCCCTTCTCTGCCTACCGTGACATCAACGGCAGCCTTGCAACGAAAAGGCACTACTGAATTTGCCAGTGAAGCACTCGCGGCCGTCGATTTAACCATGGGCACACAGCTTGCGGGCGGCAAAGAGAGCGTTGCCTATGCACAGCTTATACGCCTGATTGACAGCCTGGATGAAACAGAAACGCAAATGCGTGCCGCCTATGCCCAGAAAAACCTGGCGATGCTACTTGACTGGGTGCATGGGCTCAATGGAGCAAGCCGTTACTGCGGCGCACCTGAGCTAGCCCTATTGGTAGAAACCCTTGAGACGCGGTTACGCACCAGCGGGCTCAGTCATGTGGAGAGCCTTCTGGAAGCGTTGTACACCGCAATGGCACGCTTGCGTACTCATCGAAGCAGGCTGGCCGATGGGTCTAACGCTCCAGAATGACAAAGGCAACCGCGTACTCCGCTTCATCACTTAGCGTGATATGGCTGGTCGTCGCGCCGGATGCCTGCATTAGCCGCTTGGCCTCATGGCTCAACTGCAAAAAGGGCTTCCCCAAGGGGTCATTAACCACTTGGATGTCCCCCCACTGCATGCCGCCTCGCAGGCCAAGCCCTAGTGCTTTTACAAACGCTTCTTTAGCGGCAAATCTTTTCGCCAAGTAAGCCACCGGTTCGCCTTTTTGCTGCCATATCGCGTATTCGTCAGTTCCCAAAATACGCTGGGCAAAACGTGGCCCATGACGCTCAACTGCCCGGGTAAAACGCGCTACCCGGGCAATATCGGAACCAATCCCCACAATCATCTGTTAGTGACCACAGCAGTCATGATGACCATGCGTATGCTCATCTGCATGCTCATGGCTATGTTCATGATCGTGAGCATCTAAAGCCGCCATCAACCCCGCTTCCTGGCCTGCAATAATAAGCCGCTTCATTTCCTGAACAGCCTCTTTGAGGCCAACAAACAGCGCGCGAGCAATAATGGCGTGTCCGATATTCAGCTCATTCACCCCAGGCAGTGCGGCTATCGCTTCTGCATTATGGTAATGAAGCCCATGCCCAGCGTTAACCACCAGCCCCAAGGAAACGGCCTGAGTCGCTGCTGCGGTTAAACGCTGATACTCAGCATTTGCGGCGTCACTCCCCAGCTTCTCTTCTGCATAAGCACCGGTGTGCAGTTCAATCGTTGGGGCACCAGCGCGATGAGCCGCATCAATTTGCGCTTCATCAGGATCAATAAACAGCGATACGTCGCAGCCTGCGTTTTTCAGCCGCTCACACGCTTTGGCAACCGCATCAAAACTACCGACCACATCCAGACCGCCCTCTGTGGTAAGCTCTTCGCGTTTTTCAGGTACCAGGCATACGTGTGCTGGGCGCACCTCTTCAGCCAACGCGAGCATCTCTTCGGTCACTGCCATCTCTAAATTCATACGGGTATTCAACACGTCCGCCAACAGTCTGACATCGCGAAGCTGTATATGGCGGCGGTCTTCGCGTAAATGCACCGTAATGCCATCTGCACCCGCTTCTTCAGCCAACAAAGCAGCCTGTACCGGGTCCGGGTAGCGGGTACCACGTGCCTGACGCAGCGTGGCGATATGGTCGATATTAACGCCCAGTAGAATACGCGGAGGATGCATAACTATCTCCATTCCAAAAAAGTCATAAGCATGAACTATGGCTGACGCCGGCGGGCCAGTGCCATCATTAGCTCCCGAGAGCGCAGTGCAGCAGACCCCAAATGCGGTGCTAGTGCCGCCCGCATGACTGACTTAAGAACGCTTGCTAGCCCCGCATGTTGCCAGTCACCCTGCTCAATATAACGCAATGCACGCCCTTCAAGCCCCTGCTCTGCGGGAAGAAAAGCACGGCTTTGTGCATCAAACCGATAGCGGGCTTGCGGGTCCAGCACATTATTATCTGGCGTACAAAAACGCGGGGTAGCTTCAAGCGCATCCAACAACGCCCACTCATACCGCCGCAAGGCAAGAGCGCGCCTGGAAGGCATTGGCAGCGCTTCAAGCAGCGCCGTATAGAAGGCAAAAACATCGGGTGCAGCGAGTTCCAGGGGCAGCAGTCGGGTGGCGATTTCATTCGCGTAAAGACCGCATAGGAGCCCCTCACCTGCCAGTAATGCCGTTTGTCCACGCGACTCCATCAACGTGAGGCGTTTCAAATCGCGTTCGCCGCGCCAGCTAACAAACAGCGGCGTAAACGGCTGTAGTCGTTGACGCGACTTGGACCCCGGCCGCTGCCCTCCGTGGGCAACGGCGCGGATACGGCCATTATTAAGCGTCAGTAAATCAACTAACGCGCTGGTTTCACGATAGGGTTTACGATGCAGTAAAAAAGCGGGTTCCGCAGACATTGCGACACTCAATCGAGGTCGTAACCCAGGCTTTTCAGGGCACGCTCGTCATCGGACCAACCGCGCTTCACCTTGACCCACATATTAAGCATGACCTTGGTACCCAGCACGCGCTCCATATCCAGGCGCGCCTCGCGGCCAATGCTCTTGATCCGGTCACCGTTTTCGCCGATCAGGATGACTTTCTGCCCTTGGCGTTCCACCAGAATCAGCGCGCTGATATGCGTGACGCGCCCGGCTTCACGGAACTCTTCAATTTCAACGGTCATCTGGTAGGGCAACTCGTCACCCAACTGACGCATGACTTTTTCACGCACCAGCTCAGCGGCCATAAAGCGCAGGCTCTTGTCGGTAATCTGGTCTTCCGGAAAGAAGTGCACGCTTTCTGGCAGATGTTTAGCCACTTCCTCTTCCAGCGTTTCTACCTGAGTGCCGTGCTTGGCTGAAATAGGCACAACGGCTGCAAACTCACGCCGCGCGCCCACTTCAGCAAGCCAGGGTAGTAAGTCGCCCTTATCCTGTAGACGATCCACCTTATTGACGGCCAGAATAACCGGTGCCTTAACATGCTCAAGACGCTTGAGCACGGCCTGGTCTTCGTCAGTCCAGCGGGTACGATCAATAATAAAGACCACACAGTCAACATCACGGAGTGCTTGGGTAGCCGCCTGGTTCATAAAGCGGTTGATGGCTTTATTACGGTCTTTGGACATGATGTGCATGCCCGGTGTATCCACGTAAATAAACTGCGTATCTTCAACCGTTTTAATACCCATTACCTGATGGCGCGTGGTTTGCGGACGCCGAGAGGTAATCGAGATTTTTTGCCCCAGAATACGATTCATGAGGGTTGATTTGCCTACGTTAGGCCGTCCAACAATGGCCACAAAGCCGCAGGATTGGCTCATGATTTGTCTCCTGGTTTTTTCTCAAGGTACGAAAGCGCTTCTTCTGCCGCTTGCTGTTCAGCATGGCGGCGACTAGGGCCTTTACCGGTGGTATGCTTGCTTAGTAGCTCAATGTAGCACTCCACGGTAAAGGTCTGGGCATGCGCCTCGCCCTTTACAGAGACCACTTCATAGCGCGGCAGCGCTGACTGACGCGACTGCAAAAACTCTTGTAAGCGTGTTTTAGGGTCTTTCTGGGTATCTTGTAACGAGATATTCTCTAGACGCTCGGCGTACCAGGAAAGCACGCGTTCCCGGACAACATCCATGCCGGCGTCCAGGTAAATGGCACCAATTATCGCTTCAACCGCATCGGCGAGAATCGACTCACGGCGATGCCCTCCGCTTTTCATTTCCCCCGACCCCAAGCGCAAGCATTCTCCAAAGGTCATTTCACGGGCGAGCTCAGCAAGCGTTTGGCCTTTCACCAAACGCGCGCGAAGGCGCGATAACTGCCCTTCCCGCGCTTGAGGGAAACGTTGAAACAAGGCTTCTGCGATAACGAAATTAACAATTGAATCACCCAGAAATTCCAGGCGCTCATTGTTACGACCACCGTAGCTTCGGTGCGTCATGGCCAGTTCCAAGAGCGTTTCGTCGCCAAAGGTATGGCCGATTCGTCGGCAAAAAGCGTTTAAAGGATTACTCACAAGGCTCCTACGTCATTGACGTTAACTATTAGTGACATGACTAACCAGGGCTGACATAAACTTATTCATTCAATGCGTCGCACCGTATTAAAGCTGGGCAACCCGCCGTCCCAATGCATCCAAACAGCAAATGCACGACCCACGATATTCTCTTCCGGCACAACCCCCCAGTAACGGCTATCGTTGGAGTGATCGCGATTATCGCCCATCATGAAGTAGTGACCTTCAGGCACTTCAACTTCGCGCATTTGCGGTCCTGGGTCGCGGGGGTTGTTGTAGATAGTATGGCGCACGCTACCCAACTGCTCTTCTAATAATAGCTCTTGTGGCGAGGCATCGGGGCCTTCTTCCAATAACGTTTTAGTGACCAGTTCGCCGTTCACATAAAGCTGTTTATCTTCGTAGCGAATACGGTCGCCCGGAAGGCCTACCACCCGTTTGATAAAGTTAACCGATGGCTCATCCGGGAAGCGAAACACCATCACATCGCCACGCTCAGGCTCACCAACCTCCAAAATACGGTTGTGAACCACCGGCAAACGCAAGCCGTAGGCAAACTTGTTCACCAGGATAAAATCGCCTACTTCCAGCGTAGGCCGCATTGAACCCGAGGGAATTTGAAACGGTTCGACAATAAAACTGCGTACTACCAATACCACCAGAAGTACCGGGAAAAAAGAGCGCGCATAATCGACCGGCCAAGGCTCTTTTAAAAGTTTTTCCTGTGTTGGTGCGTCGATGTTCCCAGCAGCGGCTTCCTCTGCTTTCGCCAACCGCTCACGACGCTTAGGCCGCAGCCAAATCATATCGATAAAATAAACGACCCCTGAAATTACAACGGCCAGTACCAGCAGTAATGAAAAATCCATAAAGGAAACCTTCCCTAGTCGTTAACCTTGAGCACAGCGAGGAAGGCATCCTGGGGAATTTCAACGCGCCCCACCTGCTTCATCCGTTTTTTACCGGCTTTCTGTTTTTCCAGCAGTTTTTTCTTACGGCTTACATCACCGCCATAACATTTTGCCGTTACGTTTTTACGCAGGGCTTTTACGGTAGAGCGCGCCACTACCTGACCACCGATAGCGGCCTGAATGGCCACGTCAAACATCTGGCGCGGAATCAGCTCTTTCATTTTTTCGACCAGCAGCCGGCCGCGGCTATGGGCATGATCACGGTGAATAATCACCGCGAGGGCATCTACCTTTTCGCTATTGATCAGCACGTCCAGGCGCACCAGCTTGGCCGCTTCGAAACGCTCGAAATTGTACTCAAGCGACGCGTAACCGCGGGAGATGGATTTCAGACGGTCGAAGAAGTCCATGACCACTTCCGACATCGGCAACTCATAGGCTAACTGAATCTGGTTACCCAGGAACTGCATGTCTTTCTGGGTACCGCGGCGCTGCTCACACTCGGTAATGACGTTACCCACAAACTCCTGAGGCACCAGAATACTGGCCCTCACGATGGGCTCACGCATCTCATCCACGTCTGCCATATCCGGCAGTTTGGAGGGGTTGGAGATGTAAGTGACATCACCATTCTTCATCGCAAGCTCGTATACCACGGTCGGTGCAGTGGTAATCAGGTCAATATTGTATTCGCGCTCAAGCCGCTCCTGGATAATCTCCATGTGGAGCGTGCCCAGGAAACCGACGCGAAAACCAAAGCCCAGGGCATCCGAGTTTTCCGGTTCATACTCTAAAGAGGCATCGTTAAGCGCGAGCTTTTCAAGCGCATCCCGGAAGTCTTCGTAGTCATCAGCACTGACGGGGAACATCCCAGCATACACCTGAGGCTTCACCTTCTGAAAACCAGGCAGACGCGGCACGTCGGGCGTTTTGGTATGCGTGATAGTGTCACCCACCGGCGCACCGTGAATCTCTTTAATGCCTGCGACAATAAAGCCCACCTCACCCGCGCGCAGGATATTGGTCTCTTTGCGCAATGGAGTAAAAATGCCCACTTCAGTGGCGTTCCAGTCGCGGCCCGTTGACTTGATACGGATCTTGTCGCCCTTGCGCAGCGTGCCATCAAACAAGCGCACTAGCGAGACTACGCCCAGATAGTTATCAAACCAGGAGTCAATGATCAATGCTTGCAGGGGGGCATTCCGATCACCTTTAGGCGGCGGAATATCACGCACCAAACGTTCAAGCAGTCCTTCAATGCCGATACCGCTTTTGGCGGACACCTGGCAAGCGTCTGTGGCGTCGAGACCAATGATTTCCTCAACCTCTTGCGCCACCTTGTCCGGGTCGGCTTGGGGTAAATCGATTTTATTGAGGACCGGCAATACTTCCAGGCCCTGCTCGATGGCGGTATAGCAGTTAGCTACCGACTGCGCCTCAACTCCTTGGCCCGCATCTACGACCAGCAGCGCCCCTTCGCAGGCATACAGTGAGCGCGATACTTCGTAGGAGAAATCCACGTGGCCTGGCGTATCGATGAAATTAAGCTGATACACCTCGCCATCGGCCGCAGTGTAATCGAGCGTCACCGATTGCGCTTTAATGGTGATACCACGCTCGCGCTCAATGTCCATGGAGTCGAGCACTTGCTCTTTAAGCTCACGCTGGGTCAATCCACCGCAGGTTTGGATCAAGCGATCAGAGAGCGTTGATTTCCCGTGATCGATATGAGCGATAATTGAGAAGTTTCTTATATTCTTTAAATTACTGCTAGAAACGTCGTGGGACATCGAGAGTGGTCTGCCTTAGTGGTACGTAAGCGGCTTTATTACCAGCCGCCTCGAGAGTTTAAAGCCCGAAAACAGCTGGCATGTTGGCCACTTTGCCTATTTCCGTTAAAAAGATAAGCGCTATTGTAGCGATATGTGCGGGATAGGAACAGCAGTCCGGCGAGAACCGCCGGACTGGGTAGGCAGAGAAGGTCTTATTCCAGGCGTAAAGCTAAAAACAGTGAGCGCCCCTCACGGTAAACACGCACTGGAATTGCCCGATCACTGGGTAGCTGTTCGACAATGTCTAACAACTCATCCGGAGAAGACACGCTGCGGTGATCAACACTTACCAGTACATCGCCAACACGGAGGCCCGCTTGAGCGGCAACGCTACCAGGCTCAATCTGACGCACTGCAACGCCCCCCTCAATATTTAGGCGCTCTCGCATCGCGTCATCCAACTCGGCAACCGAAATGCCCAAACGCACCTGATTGTTGCTTTCATCACCCTGTGTGGCTGCTTCGGAATCGGGCCAATGTCCCAGCGCTACCGTCTCCGTTACCTCTTCGCCATCGCGCATTAAGGTAAGCTCCACATCACTTCCAGGCGTAACACGGCCAATTAAGCGCGGCAGCGTGCTTGAGCGATCAACCTCTTCGCCATTGACGCCAGTAATCACGTCGCCAGCACGCAAGCCGCCTTGCGCCGCAGGGCCTTCCGGGTCAAGATCAGCAATGAGCGCCCCACTTGCGTTTTCCATACCAAAGGATTCGGCCAAATCCTGAGATACAGGTTGAATCATGACGCCTAGCCAACCGCGATCAACGCGCCCCTCTTCACGCAGTTGATCAGCAACGTCCATGGCGACATTAATGGGTATCGCAAATGAAAGCCCCATAAAGCCGCCGCTACGGGTAAAGATTTGCGAGTTAATCCCGACGACTTCTCCGTCAAGATTAAACAGCGGCCCACCGGAATTACCTGGGTTGATCGCCACATCCGTTTGAATAAAAGGAACGTAGGCATCACGCGGCAATGTGCGATTAATCGCGCTGATAATGCCTGCAGTGACGGAATGATCAAACCCGAACGGAGAGCCAATCGCGGCTACCCACTCACCCACTTTAAGATCGTCAGAATTGCCAAGATTCAAGACCGGTAATTCAGAAGCATCAATTTTTAAAAGTGCAACGTCGGTCTGAGCATCGCTGCCAACCAACTCAGCGGAAAGCTCTCGATGGTCATTCAAGCGCACCAATATCTCGTCAGCATCCTGGACAACGTGGGCGTTAGTCATGATATAGCCATCATCGCTAATCACGAACCCAGACCCCAGCGACTGACGCTCTTCACCACGCCCTTGTCCGCCACTACCTGGCGGGGCTGGAAAACTATCGCCGAAAAAATGCCGGAAAATCTCAGGTATCTCTTGCCCACCGAACCCACCCATTGAAGGGCCACTACTGCGTTGCACGGTACGGCTGGTTGAAATATTGACAACGCCTGGCGCGGCCTCTTCAACCAACTCTGTGAAATCGGGTAAATTATAGGCATAGGCATTTTGGCCTATCATCAATAATGTGGCCATGCATAGCCATAATGCGGAAGGAAGAACCAAGCGCTTCATGTAAGAGCTCCTAATAAAGCAGACATCAAACGAAGGAAGTGCAACTCACCATGAGATGCAGGACGCCTAACTGACCAATTGAGGGCGAAAGCGTTCCGTTCGCCCGCTAAGCAATTTTTTTAAAATCCCACACCCAATGAACAACGTCATAAAAAAACTGGCGGGTGCCCACCACTCAGCCCCGCCTAACGCTGCAACCCCTCCTGATAACAGTAGCGCAACCAATAACGGCAGCGCATAGACAAGCAAGGCTAACAGGGTAATATCGGAACGGCCAAGAGTAAGCGTTACGCTTGTGCCAAGCGGGTAGTGTTCGCAAAGTTGAGTGGGGGCATAAGGGGTTTTGACTTCAATACGCTGATGCTGCTGACGCGCCAACACGCCCATGCCACATCCACGGCCCTGGGCACACTGCTGGCAACTCTCTTTAACCGACACATCGACTAACAGCCCTCGCGGGGTGTAGCCAACAACGCGACCGGCACGCAGCAAGGCATCACTTTCAGATTTCATCAACGCATTAATACCTTGGCTGGACTGATTGAGCTGTAGATCATGCGCACAATGTAAATAAGAAAATTTAGTCAAACTCAACCGATTGAACAATACGCTGAAGCATTGAAGGGGGAACTTCACCAATACCGACGAGCTGCCAGTACTGCTCGCCTTCAGCATATTCGTCAACCGCTATCGACGAAACACCAATTTGGTGGACGCCGCGATTCAAATCTTGCGGCCCCGCTTGAGGCTCGGCAAAAATGCTAATGGTGGCCAAACCGTCGCTATACAAACGCTGATGCGCCTCGTCATCCTGGGAGAATGTCGGCTGAGCGACAAACCCTTCGGGCAGCCATGAAGGCTGCCAAGCGGGCTCTGTGCTGACGGGCAACGCATCAATGACAACCTGACCTGCATAACGCTCGGGCTCATTTAATTGTGTTATTTGAAAGGTTTCTAAAATACGACCCGTTGAATCGCTTAGCACGTGTTTTAACAATAAGCCAGTTGCATTATCCAACCACCACTCATGGGTATAACGCTGCTGGTCATGCGGCTCAAATCGAAGCGTTGCCGCCTCGCGCCCAGCGACTCGGACGTCTTCATCCAGCGAAATATCGTAAAACTGAGAAGCGTGGTCAACCCACCCTTCCAGAGAAGGGAACGCACCGTTTTCGCTTTTTTCTGACCAAGCCAGCTGTCCTACGCGGGAGCGACGCTCGACGCTTACAGAAGGGCCATCAAGCTGCTGAACAACTTGCTGACGAACACCATCCTGAATGCGATGAGAAAGCGCTAGCGTGCGCACATCAATGGCATTAATCGCCACGGCCCGCGCTTGAAACGTATAACAATGGCTCGCCTGTAAACTTCTTTCCAGCCACACCTGAACATTGCCAGATGCATTTTCAGAGGGCACATCCGCACACATGCCCCGTTCATCAGTTTGTGCATAGAGCTGTAAAGGCAACAGGCTAATGCTCAATAACGCAGCAGAAGCCATCCACCTGTTTCGCCAGGTCACCATCATGCGGGTTTATTCCCTTGTCTATCGGTAGCCACTCTTAGCCTGCTGTTACCTGCAATCTTTCAAATGCCTATCTCGAAAACAAGGCATTTTCCCGAGTTATACCTTACGAATACGTGTTTAAAATGCGTATTCAGGTGCCTCACTCCGGAAACATTGTCATAACAGGTTAGCGTTGGCCTAGCGGTTCAGTGACAGAAGAACGCATCAATGGCATCCAGCTTTCGCCATTGCCATAAGCGGCACCCTGAGAATGCTGCTCCAGATACGACTGCAGAAGCCTGATCTGATCAACATCAATAGTGGTACCTTGCTGTGCGGGAGCACTTTGAGCCACGGCGGCTGAAGCGAAACCCGTTTCGCTTACGTTCATTAGCCCGTTTTGCGCTTGACCATTAACCCGAAAAGGCGTTGGTTCAAACATCGGCATACTGGCAGAGGTCATTGACGCTGGCTGCGAGGCGGCAAGGTTGACAGGCTGAACCTGATCCGCTGCACCTCCGCCCGTCGAGGACGTTGCCGCAATAGTGTTGCCTGGCTCAATACTTTCACCGTCAGCACCAAAGAACTGAACACCAGTAATCACCATAAGTGATACCGCTGCTGCAACACCGGCGCCGCGAGCAAAAGAGATGTTACTTGACCGAGCAGGGGTTGACGCTGGGGCGTCAGCCATCATCGGAGCAGGTTCATCCTGTAAACGCGCCATAATACCGGCGGAAAGGTCGGCGCTCACATCAACACTCCGCTCACGCTGCATCATGCTACGAGCCAAGTGGTAACGTCGCCACGTATCTGCCGCATCAGCATCATTTGGCAGTGCCTTCAACACTCGGCGTAGTTCCAGCTCATCACTTTCGCTATCCATTAATGCTGAAAGCGATTCCCGTGTGTTTTGACTCATACTTCACACCCTCACACTGTGTTAAATGAAGCCTTACCGCAGCACGGCAAATAAGCAGCGACCGCTGTAACAACTCCACTGGCCAAGATCTGATAACAACTCGCTTAGTGCAACGCACCTCGCATGATGCTGCCTCATTCTTTGGTACATCAGCCGCTTGATGCGACATGGTAGCTCTAAAGCGTCACGGCTGCTTGTTCTCATCCGTTCAACGGAAGCAACTGATGAGTATGACGCTTTGCCTGCCAGACAGTTCACAAAAAAAGGAAAAACGTAATTTTCTGTGTCCTGACCGTTACCTGCAACTTCCAGCAGCACTGTGTTTATTCAGTTCTATCGACCACTATTCGTCGCGACTGTTCCGTGCAGTCGTCACTAACGGTCGAATGTGTTCATCCACCGCTTCACGCGCGCGAAAAATCCGCGAACGCACAGTCCCCACTGGGCACTGCATTACCTGAGCAATATCTTCGTAGGCAAGGCCATCCAGTTCGCGCAGCGTAATGGCCGTACGTAGATCGTCCGGCAACTTTTCAATCGCCTCAAAAACGGCGGCTTCAAGCTGGTCACGTGCGATAGCGGCTTCTGGCGACTCGGCATCCGCCAATCGGCCACTCTGGTCGACAAGCTCTGCATCCACGATGTCCAGGTCGCTACCAGGTGGTCGTCGGCCCCGAGACACCAGATGGTTTTTAGCCGTATTGATAGCAATGCGATACATCCATGTATAGAAAGCACTTTCAGCACGAAACTTACCGAGCGCTCGATAGGCTTTGATAAACGCTTCCTGGGCCACGTCCTGGACCTCAGAGTGATCGTGTACGTAGCGACCGATCAAACCAATAATTTTATGCTGGTATTTTTTTACCAGCAGATCAAACGCGCGCGTATCACCTTTTTGGGCACGTTCGACAAGCTGTTGATCCGTTTCCCGAGTGCCCATTCACACGCCCCTCCAGCTCGTACGACATGCGTCGAGCCCTATTTCTGTCACCCCATTTGAGCGGGCCTTCACAGCAAGCAGCATAGCGTCCCTTGGGCATTAATTAATGACAATGATGACAGCGGCGACCAATATGCCGCTGTGTTTATGATTCATAACGCTAAGTGTTACGCGTTCTGTACGAGGCATCAAGCGCTTACACACTACTTGCAAAATCTTGAAGCTGACACTGCCCAACGCTTTCAAGTTCCTCAAGAATTGATTTTTACCACCCTGACACGCCATAGTAGGCGTTATTTTTCGCTCACTGCGCACGCATAGGTAGCTAGATGTCAGAACAACAGGTCCATAACCTTAACGTCCTCGCTCAGGATGTCCTCACCACGCCCGACGCACTCAAGCGGGCGGTTCCTCTTACCGATACCGCTGAACGTACGGTCATTGAAGGGCGTCAAACCATTCAGAATATTCTGGATGGTAAAGATCCACGCCTGTTAGTTGTCGTCGGCCCCTGCTCTATCCACGATGTAGACGCAGCGCTGGATTACGCCCGCCGCTTGCGCAAACTGGCCGACCAGGTCAACGATAGTCTTTATATCGTGATGCGCGTGTATTTTGAAAAGCCTCGCACAACGGTCGGCTGGAAAGGCCTTATCAACGACCCGCACCTCAACGACTCCTTTGAGATTGATGAAGGCCTGCATATTGCGCGCAAGCTGCTGGTCGACCTGGCGGACATTGGCTTGCCGCTGGCGACCGAAGCACTCGACCCCATTTCGCCTCAATATCTGCAAGACTGTATCAGTTGGTCAGCGATTGGTGCACGTACCACTGAGTCACAAACCCACCGCGAAATGGCCTCAGGCCTCTCCTCACCGGTCGGTTTTAAGAACGGAACCGATGGCAGCCTGGACGTCGCTATCAATGCGCTGCAGTCCGTGGCGAGCCCGCATAATTTCCTGGGCATTAACCCAGCCGGTCAAGTAGCCATTATTCGCACCCGGGGTAACGCATACGGCCACGTCGTTCTACGGGGCGGTAACGGCAAACCCAATTACGACAGTGTTAGCGTGACGCTGGCTGAAAAAGAGCTTAAAAAAGCCAATCTTTCTGCCAATATCATGATCGACTGTTCTCACGCCAACTCTAATAAAGACGCGGCTTTACAGCCATTGGTATTGGAGAACGTGACCAACCAAATCCTTGAAGGCAACACCTCTATCATCGGCCTGATGGTGGAATCCAATATCGGCTGGGGCAATCAAAAAGTCCCCGCGGACCTAAGCCAACTGCAGTACGGCGTCTCCATTACGGATGCCTGCATCGACTGGGATACGACGGTAGAAACGTTTACCCGCATGAACGATAAGCTGGCACCGGCACTTGCCAAGCGCATTGCGCAGTAACCTGACTGCATGCACATGCCCCGCTATGGCGTATGCCATAGCGGGGGGGGGCAGATGATTACAGGTGGCTTATGGGTGAATCTCGCGCCTGAACGGTGGTAAAGCATCCAGTAGCGCCTGACCGTAGCGCCGGGTAATCACACGCTTGTCCAACAACGTAATGACCCCTTGGTCGCTCTCTTTACGAATCAGCCGCCCACAGGCCTGCACCAGTTTAATCGAGGCATCCGGCACGCTAATACGCATAAACGAGTTCCCGCCCTGGCTCTCGATCCATTCGGCAAGCGTCGCCCCTACGGGGTCATCCGGCACTGAAAACGGCAGCCGCGTGATCACCACGTGGGTCAAATAGTCACCAGGCAGATCAATCCCTTCAGCAAAACTGGCTAGCCCAAAAATAATACTGCCTTTGCCCTTGTCGACCGCCGCGCGGTGCCGCTCAATTAACTCTCTTTTGGGCAGCGCATCCTGGGCAAGCACCCGCTCTCTGATGGCCGCTGGCAGACTTTTCTCTACCGCGCGAAGCTGCGCACGAGAAGAAAACAGCACCAGGGCCGCCTCTTTATCGGTCAATTGCGTGACAAACTGAGCGATCGCATTTTCATGTGCATCGCGATCACCCGGGTCCGTCGCCTCCTTTGGCACACGCAGCACCGCATTGGCATAATCAAACGGGCTGGGCAACGCCTGGTAGCGGTACCGATTAGCCAACCCGGCGCGCTCCTGAATGCGTTCAAATCGACCCAGTGCAGTCAGCGTTGCCGAGGTGACCACTGCACCATGGCAGCGCCCCCACAAATGCTTGGCAAGCGTATGGGCCGCTGATACAGGGCTTGCAGAAAACTCAATCTCAGGCTCACCCGCCACCCGACTTAGCGTAAGCCACCGGGCACTTGGCGGCGCGTTAGGAGCATCCTGTTCACTAAACGCTTGCCATAAGGCGTGGGCCTCCAGGGCGCGGCCATGCAGCAGAGCGACCAGTGGCAACCAGCTTTCCGCTTGCTCGCGATCAAGCCCGGTCTGTTTATCAGGATCAAGGCTTTCACGCAGAATCTCGCTGATGCTTTCCAGACAGCGTGAGAGCGTGGCAAACATCACCAGCAGTTGCTGCGCCTGTTCACGCAGTGCATCAGGCACCTGGCCTTTTTCAAACCGCGATTGCAGTGTGTTTTCTTCATCGGACAGCCCATTGGGCCGCCCTGCCAGCTGGTGCCCTACGCTAAACACATCGCCTAGTACAGGTTCCAGGCCATGGATGGCCTCGGGCAGGCTTGCCAGTAAGCGCGCGATGGTGGGCTGCACCGCCAACGCCTGATTCAGGTCGGTCAAACTGCTTTTAAGCGTGTTTAACCAACGCACACAGCCGTGTACGGCAAACCGGTGGGCGAAATGCGAAAGCGCCTTATCAGGCAGGTGATGGCCTTCATCAAAGACAAAAATGCAGTCGGCAGGATCCGGCAAAATCGCCCCACCTCCCAGCGCCAAATCCGCCAGCACCAGGTCATGGTTGGCAACGATAACATCCGCATTTTCAAGATCACGACGCGAGCGAAAAAAAGCACAGGCGCCAAAGTGGCCACAGCGCCTACCGGTGCATTGGCGGTGGTCTACTGTTAGCCGCCGCCAGTGGGCATCATCAATGGTGGTGGGCCAGTTATCGCGGTCGCCCTCCCACTTACCCTGCCCATAGGCGTCCGTCATATCAGTAGCAAGCACGGTAAAATCGCTGCTTTCAGTTTGCAGCGACTGCTCGAATAGCGAAAGCGTCGGGTTAGGCTCAGCGCCTTCCATTACCTGGTCCAGCTTGGCCACACACACATATCGGCCGCGACCTTTCGCCAACGCGTAGCGAAAGGCAATGCCACTATGGCTGGCAAGCGCGGGCAAGTCTTGGTTCAGCACTTGCTCTTGCAAGGCAACCGTAGCGGTCGAAATGACCAGCCGCTTACCACGCGCTTTCGCAATAGGTAATGCAGCGATCAGATACGCCAGCGTTTTGCCGGTACCGGTGCCTGCCTCCAGCACACAGACATGACTGTCGCTGGTGCGCTTGCCTTCGCTATCGCTTTCGATGTCCCCTAACGTGCGGGCAATCTCAGCAATCATCAGGCGCTGCCCGTAGCGTGGCGTCAGCTCAAGCTTTTCCACCACGCGACGATAAGCGTCCTGAATATCGCTTTTTAGGGCATCATCAAGCATGTGCTTTACAGCATACCTTCCGGCGGATGTTCGCAGGGCAGTTTGCCGTTGATATAGCGTTCGATCTCAGGCAATGAGAAGGCATCTTCTTCGCCCACAAAGCTGATGGAAACGCCTTTGGCGCCTGCACGACCGGTACGACCAATACGGTGAACGTAGTCTTCCGGGTCTTCAGGCAGCGTGTAGTTGATGACGTGGCTTACGTCTTCAATGTGAATTCCGCGGCCTGCCACATCCGTAGCAACCAACACTTGAATATCACCTTCGCGGAAACGCTCAAGCGTAGTGATGCGCTGGTTTTGCGGTACGTCACCCGACAGCATGGCCGCACTGATACCGGCTTTTTTCAGCAGGTCATCCAGCTTACGAACCAAATCGCGGCGATTACCGAATACCATCACACGCTCAAAGCTCTCTTGCTCAAGCAGGTTTACCAGCAGGCGCTGCTTATCGTCGTCCGAGACGAGATAAACACGCTGGTCAATATCCGCCTGGTTTTCAACCGTGACTTCAATCTCAACGTGGGCTGGGTTAACCGTCCACTGATTGGCCAGATTGAGAATATCGTCGGTAAAGGTGGCAGAAAACAGGAACGTCTGGCGCTCTTCTGTCTTCGGCGTGTAGCGAATAATACGCTTCACGTCAGGAATAAAGCCCATCGACAGCATACGGTCGGCTTCATCCAATACCAGCACTTCCACTTCAGAAAGGTCGATATCACGCTTTTGATGGAAATCCAGCAAGCGGCCTGGCGTTGCGACCAGGATATCAATCTTTTTGCCCAGACTTTCGCGCTGCTTTTGATAGTCCATCCCACCAACAACGCTGGCCACGTTCAACTGCGTAAAGCGAGCAAGCGCCTTGGCGTCTTTTTCGATTTGCAGGGCCAACTCACGCGTAGGCGCAATAATCAGTGCTCGCGGCGCACCGGGCTTTTGACCATCAGGTGCAGGCTCTTCAAGGAAGTACGCCATTACCGAGATCAAAAATGCAGCCGTCTTGCCGGTACCGGTTTGCGCTTTACCCACTATATCGCCACCCAGCAGCGTTGCACGTAGCGCTTCAGCCTGGATCGGTGTGCAGTATTCAAACCCTTGGGCATGAATGGCGCGCATCAACGGTAGCGGCAGATCAAAGTCATGAAAGCGCCATTTGCCAGCCACGGCAGGCACCTGAAACTGACGAAGATCCCAGCTAGACTGGCGGCGACGCGGTTTCCGACGGCGACGTTTCGGCTTGCGGTTCTGGGCCGATGCTATGGTCTGTTCCGACTCGCTCATAGGCTATGTATCTGTCCATTACTGTGAATGTTAGGCATCACGAAGCGCGTATTGTATCAGGGGTTGGCGCTAAGAGCGCGTCCTGCTGTCGAAGGTAGGCCAGAGCCTGTTAGAATATGGCTTAATTCGACATAAGGAGCGCGACATGACGCGTAAGAAAAAAACACGTTCTTTGGCTGACAAGGTGACGATTCGCACCGGGCGCCGCAAAGACTATAAACAGTGGCGCCATGATAACCCCGACCAAGTGACCTCATCACGCCGTTTTGTCGCCAAAAAGCAGCAGCAGCGTAAACTTCAGGCAGAGCGCAAGCTGGCGCGCCAACAGGAGGGCCAAAGTATCGCCATCCATCCTGACAAAGAGGCGGATCATACGCCAGAGGATAAATCGTAATGCGATTGGTTTCTTTCAACATCAACGGCATCCGCGCTCGGCTTCATCAGTTGCAGGCCTTGATTGATACCCAGCAGCCTGACGTTATAGGCCTGCAGGAAACCAAAGTACAGGACAGCGAGTTCCCCCTGGCCGATGTAGAGGCTATGGGCTATCACGTCTATTACCATGGGCAAAAAGGCCACTATGGGGTGGCGTTAATGTGCCGCCAAAAGCCCCAGGACATCTTTTATGGCTTTCCCGATGATGGCGAAGAAGCGCAGCGGCGCATGATTGGCGTACGCTTGCTGGCTAACGACGGCGAATCAGTCACCGTTTGGAACGGCTACTTCCCACAGGGTGAAAACGTTAGCCATCCGACGAAATTTCCCCATAAAGCGCACTTTTACCGCCAACTCACAAGTCTGCTCAACAAACATTACCGTGCGGACGAGCGTCTAGCGATTATGGGTGATTTTAACATTTCACCTGAAGATCAGGATATCGGTATTGGCGAGGCAAGCCGCAAGCGCTGGCTGCGTGAAGGCAAAGCAAGTTTTCAGCCGATTGAGCGCGAATGGCTGGCGGGCATCAAAGCCTGGGGACTAACCGACAGCTATCGCCTTTGCTACCCAGAGAACAATGAGCGGTTCAGTTGGTTTGATTATCGTTCCAAAGGCTTTGACCGCGAGCCCAAACGTGGCCTACGGATCGACTATATTCTAGTAACACAGCCGCTTGCCGACTGCATTCAGGCAGCGGGGATCGATTATGAGCTGCGCGCTATGGAACGCCCCTCCGACCATGCACCGACCTGGAGCGATTTTGCGATTACGCTCAGTACTTCTGACGTTAATTGAAATTGGCCAGCCACTGGCTGGCTTCTTCATCGCCCAACTCAGCTGCCTGAAAAAGTGCCTGCTCGGCCTGCTCTTCATTTCCCCAGGCATAAGCCAACTGCCCATATTGGCGCCAGTCCTTGGCCGCTTGGGTATATTCAGCCAATGCCTGCCAGGCACTTAGCGCATTGTCGACGTGCCGGGCCTGTTGCCAGGACGTGGCGAGCAAGCGTAACGAGTGCTCATCTCGCTCAAGCTCCCCCTTCGCCAAGGCATTTTCCACATGTTCAGCGGCCCGCGCAGGCGTTCCTCCGCTTCGATGCAACTGAACCAGTAGCCAAAAGTCATCCTTTGTTTCCAGCTTGCCCAACTGCCACGCCATTTCCCACAAGCCAGCGGCAACGCCTGGCTGGCCTGCCTGCTGGGCAAGCCCCGCTGCCTGCTGCCACGCGTCTCTATCGCTTTGTGGGCCCAGGCCTTCAACCAACCAGCCAAGCGCCTGCTCGCTTTGCCCTGAATGTCGTAGTACGGCAAGCGCCAGTGCTTGCTGGCTCTCATCAAGCGCTTGTGTTTGCTCAACGGCCTGATTCAGCCGCTCAGCGGCAGCATCCCACTGCGCCTCTTGCGCCATCAGACGCACCAACTGCCATAGCGCGGCGATATCCTGCTCGCTCTCTAGCCATTCGCTCAATAAATCAATGGCCTGCTCATTTTGCCCCGCCACACGCCGCAGCGACGCTTCTTCACGCAACCAACGCGCTGCCTGCTCTGCACCCACACCGCTGGTCTGACGCGCCAATGCGAGATGATCAGCGGCCTGAGCAGGCTTTTCCTGGCGAGCCAAAGCGCTTGCCGCCAGCTGATGGTAGAGCGCACTGGCCCAACGATCAGAAACATTTCCTCCAGCCAATCGATTCGCCTGGGCGGTGGCGCGTTCAGCCACGGTCTCAAACGCACCACTTTGCAACTGCTCTTGCTGCATTTTCAAATCACGAATGATGTCACCCGAAAGCGGTGCATCGGCCTGGGCGGCAGAAGCCCAGACACTGAACATTAGAATCCATGCTAAACGCTGCATTCCGCTACCTCAATTGAAACTCTATGCGCTGTGTGGCACGCCGGATCTGCTGGCTGCTGGCAAACTGCCACTGCCCAATAGCCTTTTGGGCGGCGTCATCAAATACACGCCGTGGCTGAGAATTCGTTACTCGAACGGAGGACCGGTCAACGCTACCATCGCGACGAATAATAAATTCCACCTCAACGAACCCTTCCATACCTCTGCGCTGCGCGCGCGGTGGATAATTGGGGTTAACACGATTGGTAGGCGCCACCTGCCCGACACTTACTGGCTCGTTGGAAGGCGGCGCTTCGGCTACCGGGGCCGCTTCACGCTGAGCGGGTGCCTCCGTGGGCGTCTCTACTGGCGCTGCTTCCTTCGGCGGCTCTGGGGATGGCTCAGGTGCAGGTTCCGGCTGCGGTGCGGGCTGAGGCTCGGGTTGAGGTTCGGGCGCTATTTCCGTTAACTCCGGCAGCTCATCATCCATCTCCACCGGCTCGACGGGTACGTCAGGTAGCTCTACATCAGGCAGCGTAATAGCACTATCGGTTACCGGAGGCGGCTCGGGTGTCGGCATGGGCGGCGGCGCCTGCTGAGGCGTGGCTTGCGCAGGCTGCGGCGCTGGCGCCTCTTGCTCAGGCGCCACTTCTGGCGCTTCCACCATATTCATGGTCATGGTCATTATCGGCGTTTCAGGCTCGCTTTCTGGCGGCGTTACCAGTAGCGCCAGCAGCCAAAATAGACCCACTGCCAGCGTAATTCCCACCAGAAAGGACACCGCATGACGCATCATGGCGCACTCCGGCTCGCAGCGACGGCCACCTGCTCTACCCCAGCCTCTTTAAGGCGATCCATAACTTCAATGAGCAGCCCGGTCGTCGATGCCTGGTCCGCCTGAATCACGGCAGACCCTTGCTCGGTCAACATACCGGCCACTTCCCGCCCTACGTGATGGACATCCACTGGCTTACCGTCCACCCAGACAGCACCTTCAGGCGTAATAGCCACCAGCACCTGCGCTTCCGGGCGTGGACTCGCCGCACTCGATTCCGGGCGTTCAATCTCGATACCGCTCTCTTTAATAAAACTGGTCGTTACGATAAAGAAGATCAGCATAATGAACACCACATCGAGCATGGGCGTCAGGTTGACTTCATTGCTTTCTGCGTTTGCGTCCATTGAACGGCGTCTACGCATCACTCTCCTCCAAGGCACGTGCCAGCCGGTCATGCAACCGCTGATCTTCTCGACGAATCACGTGCTCTAAACGACTAATAAACAGAAGCCCCACGACCGCAATCGCCATGCCGGTTAACGTAGGCAGCGTTGCACGCGCCACGCCATCAGCCATCGCGCGCGCTTGATGCGTATCACTCATCGAGAGACTATCAAATACGGTAATCATGCCGGTAACAGTACCCAGCAGGCCCAGCAAGGGGCAGAGCGCGACCAGCAGCTTTAACCAGGGCAGCGGACGACGAAGCCTGGCCACTAGTGCTTCTGTCCACACGTGGCGTAGCGTGCGCGCGCTCCAGCTGCGGTGGTCGCGGCGCTCCGCCCAGCGACGAATCAACTGCCGACGGGCGGAACGCCAGGTAATGCGGTAGTACCACCAGCGCTCTATCGCCATGCCGAACACCAGCACCGCGACCAACGCCAGCACGACCAGAACCGCACCACCGGCATCGACTAACCGCTCTACCGGTTCAAGCCAGAGAGGTAGCGTGGGCATATCAATTCACCGACGTAGCATGAGCAGTAGATTGAGCTTCCAAATGATCCGCCAAGGTCGCACTCGCCTCGCCTTCAATCACCTGGCTTAAGTGACGGCTGCGGCTTGAAAGCGCCGTTTGCGCAAACAGCAAAGGCACCGCCGTAATGAGGCCCAGCACCGTGGTGACCAATGCCTGGCTAATCCCCCCTGCCATGAGCTGCGGATCGCCAGTGCCAAACACGGTAATCGCCTGAAACGTTACAATCATGCCGGTCACCGTTCCTAACAACCCCAGCAGCGGTGCAATAGCAGCCAATAGCTTAACAATGGGCTGACCCCGCTCAATGCGCGGCAGCTCTGCTAGTACCGCTTCATCCAAACGTGCTTCTAACGCTTCAGGGGTTTGGTGCTTATCCATCTCTTTAAAGCGAAGCAACACGCGGCCTAGTGGGTTATTCGACTGCAACTGATTAAGCGACTGACGTTGGCGGCGCACGCGAAGACTCTGTAGCACCAAGTAGGCATATTGCCCCAGCGCCACCAGCAGACCCAACACCCCCAGCACGACGATGACATAACCGACGTACCCGCCCTGCTGGAAACGCTCCCACAGGCTAGGACGTTGAGAAAGCGCCTGTAAAACGGGGCCTTGAGTGGGGTCAATCAGGAATTCCCTGCTTTCTCCCTGATGGTAAGCCGCGAGCACACTTTGAATTTCGTCTGGCGTACGCGGCGCTTCGGCCAAATGACTGACGTCACCATCTTGCTGAAGTAGTGCATTTTCCGTAAACGCGGCGAAGTCACCCAATCGAACCACGTTACGGGGCGCGATCATGCCGCTGGAATCCGCGACCGGAAGCTCCAAACGTTCAACCTGCCCGGTTTTTGCAGCCAGCGTTGCCAGGCTGTCGACCACGTTTTCTAGCTGACGACGTTCAAGCACTTCCGCGTTATCCAGGCGAGGCGGCAGTATCTCTTCTTGCAAGGTTAACCAGCTATCTTCACCCAATGCGTTGCGCACTTCGGTACTGTGTCGCGCAAGGTTGGCCAACAAGCCGGAAAGCGCTTCACCCTGTTCGTTCTGGCGCTCGGTTAACTCACTGGCCTGCTCAGCCTGCTCGGTTTGCTGGGCTTGCAGCGCCTCACGCTGCTCCTCGGCTGACTGGTGGGCGGCGCGAGCCTCTTCAAGCGCTGCATTTAACGCTTGCTGATCTTCCAAAAAGCGCGCCAAGCGCTCCTGGTCACGCGCCTCAGCGGCCTGGCGTGCTTCGCGTAGCGATGAAACAGGCTCACTTTGCGCCGAGACGCCGAAACTGACGGCGACAAGCCCCACCAACAAACCAGCACTTACCAGGCGTTGCAGACGTTGACGATTGACGCTCATGGCTGACCTCCCTGCTGTTCTGCAACGGTAATGGATAGCGGCAACCTCAATAGATCCGGCGTGCGCTGGTCAGCGGCGATGCGCAGACCATTGCGGACTTCGCGCCGTGCTCGCTCATCCAACGGTAGCCATTCATGGTTGGCGGCATCCCAAACACCGCCTTCCCGAGCGTCTGGCGTCAGGTAGTAAAATCCAATTCTACCGACGCGTAGATAATCTACTTCCCGAGCATTGCCTTCAGGGCTTTGCAAACGTCCGCGCCAGTTATCAATGTCACGGCCGTATTCAAGCTCTACTCGCCATGCTTCTAATAAGCCGTTGATCCGCTCAACGGTGTTGCTGCTCTGCGCCTCATCAGAGTGCACGACTCGAGCCAAGCGCTCATCGCGCAAGAACGGCATATCCTGCTCAATCCAGCGCGTTAGCTGTGCTTGCATATCCTGCTCGATAAGCGGTAGCGCCGCGCGTGTCTCTTCCAGGGTATTCAGTGCAGTACTTAAACGCTTCTGACGTTCGGCTTCTTCTACCAAACGCGCACTTAGCGACGCGTTTGTGGCCTCCATTTGGCGAGTCTCACGCTCTAGCCGACGTAACTCTTCTAGCGCGCCCCGGGTCTCTTCATCGGCTGCATCAATTTGCTGCTGCAGGGCCGCCTGGGTTTGTTGGGCTTCTACGCTCTGGGCCGCCTGGCCCGCTGTTTCATCGCTTGCCATTAGCCCACCGCTGACTAGCACGAAGGCTAAGCAACACGTACGCACGGCAAAGAAAGACCTGTTCAGCACGTCGACTCTCCGTTACTGCCTAGCGAGCTTTACCATTAGCCACACTAGAAACCAATTAAGTATAAGAACGATTTGCGTTTAAATTCTACGCGTTAGCCTACCACCATCTCAATAAATGACAATATTTATCATTAACATTAAGACGTTTTTTTGCTTTATTTTGGGTATAAAAAAGGGCGCCAAATGGCGCCCCGCTTATAATGGTGATGCTTGATGTCTTAAACGTTCAACATGACACATGTCTTTATGGCACATGTCTTTATGACACGGTCCTTATGACATAGCCTTTGGTTAGCGGCGCGAGAGGAAGCTCCCACGCCTGCTCACGGCTTACCCATTTGGCTTCAGCGATTTCAGCGGCCGCCTCTACCGGCTCATCAATCACCAGCCCATAGAGCTGCGCTTCAATCGTCATGCCAGGCTCATTCGCCGCCGGGGCCTTCTGTACGCCCAAAGGAAGCAGCCGGTCTTCAGTGACATGCAAACCGAGCTCTTCTTTAAGCTCACGACATAGTGCTGCCAGTGCCGTTTCACCCAGGTCGATCTTACCGCCCGGCTGCATAAAGAAAGCGGTGCCCTGTTTACGCACCAGCAGCAGTCGACCATCCAGGTCACTTACAACCGCCGCTGCGATTTTCAGTACACTGGCCGTGTTTGGCGTTACATCTGGCATGGCCCTTCCCTCTTTTTACCGCTTACCGGATGAGACTATTAAAACTCCCAGTCATCATCTTCAGTGGCAATGGCTTTGCCAATAACGTACGAGGAGCCAGAGCCTGAGAAGAAGTCGTGGTTTTCATTCGCGCTGGGCGACAGAGCCGCCATAATCGTCGGGTCAACGTCGGTCACGCTACTGGGGAACAGCGGCTCATAGCCCAGGTTCATCAGCGCTTTGTTGGCGTTATAATGAAGAAATTTCTTCACATCTTCCGACAGCCCCACTTCGTCATACAGTGACTCGGTGTAGCGCACTTCATTATCATACAGCTCAAGAAGCAGCTCATACGCGTAATCCTTGACTTCCTGCTGACGCTCGGGCGTGGCTTCTGCCAAGGCTTGCTGGAATTTGTAGCCAATGTAGTAACCGTGTACCGCTTCATCGCGAATAATCAAACGAATAAGATCAGCGGTGTTGGTTAGCTTGGCGTGGCTGGACCAGTACATGGGCAGATAGAAGCCCGAATAGAACAAAAAGGACTCCAAAAATACGCTGGCCACCTGGCGCATCAACGGGTCATCAGAGCGATAGCGCTCCAGAATCAGTTCTGACTTAGCCTGGAGCGTGGGATTCTCTTCACTCCACCGGAAGGCATCGTCCACATCGCGCGTGGCGCATAGCGTCGAGAAAATCGAGCTGTACGAACGCGCATGCACCGACTCCATAAACGCAATATTGGTGTATACCGCCTCTTCATGGGGTGTGCGAGCATTTTCCATTAGCACCGGAGCACCAATGCTGCTTTGGATCGTATCCAGCAGCGTCAGGCCTGTAAACACGCGAATGGTTAGCTGCTTTTCCTGCTGGGTCAGTGTGTTCCACGATTGAATATCGTTGGAAAGCGGCACTTTTTCCGGCAGCCAAAAGTTACTGGTCAGGCGATTCCATACTTCAAGATCCTTGTCATCCTGAAGACGGTTCCAGTTGATCGCATTCACCCGCGATAAGCGTTGCGTGGTAGTCATGAAATAACTCTCATTAAAAGCGCCGTATTACATACGGCGCATCAAGTACAGAATATCAAATGCTGGCAATTTGCCAGGCACGGGTATTAAAGCGTGCAGGAAACACAGCCTTCCACTTCAGTACCTTCCAGCGCGCTTTGGCGCAGACGAATGTAATAGAGCGTTTTAATACCTTTTCGCCACGCGTAAATCTGCGCCTTATTGATATCACGCGTTGTCGCAGTGTCCGGGAAGAACAGCGTCAATGAGAGCCCCTGATCAACGTGCTTGGAAGCCTCAGCGTAGGTATCAATAATCTTCTCAGGGCCAATTTCATAAGCGTCCTGGAAGTAATCAAACGTGGACTCGCTCAAGAACGGCGCAGGGTAATAAGCACGCCCCAGCTTGCCTTCTTTACGAATCTCGATCCTGGCCGCTACCGGGTGGATACTTGAGGTCGAGTGGTTAATATAGGAAATAGAGCCCGTGGGCGGCACCGCCTGCAAGTTGCGATTATAAAGGCCGTGGGCCATTACCGAAGCCTTGAGCTCCTGCCAGTCCTGCTGAGTAGGCAGCGTGATGTCGCTACGCTCGAACAGGCCGCGTACTTTATCGGTGCGTGGCAGCCACTCCTGGTCGGTATATTTATCGAAGAACTCGCCCGTTGCATATTTGGAGTCTTCAAAGCCTGCAAACGTATCGTTATGCTCAATCGCCAAGCGGTTCGATGCGCGGATGGCATGAAAGGCGATGCAGTAGAAATACAGGTTGGTAAAGTCCAACCCCTCTTCAGAGCCATAATAAATGTGTTCGCGAGCCAGGTAACCGTGCAGGTTCATCTGACCAAGACCAATAGCGCGTGACTTGGCATTACCTTCGGCAATAGAGGGTACGCTACGTAGATTGCTCATTTCAGAAACCGCGGTTAACCCGCGAATGGCGATCTCAACGCTTTCGCCAATATTGCCGGCGTCCATTACCTTGGCGATGTTCATCGATCCCAGGTTACAGGAGATATCCTGCCCCATTTGGCGATAGCCAAGATCATCGTCGTATTCGGTAGGTGTGTTGACCTGCAGAATTTCCGAGCACAGGTTACTCATATTGATACGACCAGCAATCGGGTTCGCCCGGTTGACCGTATCTTCAAACATGATGTACGGGTAGCCCGACTCAAACTGCAGCTCTGCCAGTGTCTGGAAGAATGCCCGCGCATTGATTTTGTGCTTACGGATGCGCGCGTCCGCGACCATCTCATGGTATTTCTCGGTAACGCTGACGTCGCCAAACGGGACGCCATAAACACGCTCAACGTCGTAAGGCGAGAACAGGTACATATCGTCATTACGCTTGGCAAGCTCAAACGTAATATCCGGAATCGTCACGCCCAGCGACAACGTTTTAATGCGGATTTTCTCGTCAGCATTTTCACGCTTGGTATCCAAAAAGCTCAGGATATCGGGGTGGTGCGCATTCAGATAAACCGCGCCAGCGCCTTGGCGAGCACCCAGCTGGTTCGCATAGGAGAAGGCATCTTCCAAGAGTTTCATGATCGGGATAATACCCGACGACTGATTTTCAATACGCTTGATGGGTGCGCCGGACTCACGGATATTGCTCAACAAAAAGGCAACACCGCCGCCCCGCTTGGAAAGCTGTAGCGCTGAGTTAATCGAGCGACCGATCGACTCCATGTTGTCTTCAATACGCAGCAAGAAGCACGATACCAACTCACCGCGCTGCTGCTTGCCGCAGTTCAGGAAGGTAGGCGTCGCTGGCTGGAAACGACCGCTGATTATTTCATCAACCAAGGATTTTGCCAGCGCTTCATCGCCGCGCGCCAGGGTCAGTGCCACCATGCATACGCGGTCTTCATAGCGCTCAAGGTAACGCTTACCGTCGAACGTTTTTAGCGTATAGCTGGTGTAGTACTTGAAGGCACCTAAAAAGCTTGGAAAACGGAATTTGTAGGCATACGCCTGCTCAAACAACGCTTTAACAAAAGCGAAGCTGTATTGGCCGAGCATCTCCGCTTCGTAATAGCCCTCTTCCATCAGGTAATCGAGCTTTTCTTCCAGCGAGTGGAAAAAGACGGTGTTCTGGTTAACATGTTGCAGGAAGTACTGACGTGCTGCTTCACGGTCTTTATCCAGCTGTAGCTCACCGTTGGCACCGTACAAATTAAGCATCGCGTTTAGCGCGTGGTAATCCAAAGTACGCGCTTCGGAAGCTCCCGTAGCCGGCCGTTTGGGTTCAGCCTGGTTTTTCGTGACTAGGTTTGTCGTTTCCAAAACTCTTCTACTCCTTTGCGAACCTTGGCCACGTCATCGTCGGTGCCAAATAATTCAAATCGATACAGCAATGGCACACGGCACTTTTCTGCAATAACGCGACCAGCCAGGCCATACGCATCACCAAAATTAGTGTTACCGGCAGCAATGACGCCGCGAATAAAGCGTCTATTCTGCTCATCGTTAAGAAAGCGAATAACTTGCCCTGGCACCGCACCTTTTGCCTCGCCGCCCCCGTAGGTGGGCGTGATTAATATATAAGGTGCTGTGGCATGTAGCGTCGGTTCATCACGCCCTAGCGGAAGACGCTGTGCGGCCAGACCAAGTTTTTGTACAAAACGATGAGTGTTACCTGATTTGGTGGAGAAATAAATTAGGCTGCCGACCTGGGGTGTTGCAGCGGCGGCGTCCACCAACATAGCAATTTTACGCCAACGCTTGGATACGGTCCGGGCGGAAACCCGACCAGTGATCATCACCAGCAACGACCACTGGAAGCTGGCGGTAGCCAAGGGCTTCTACTTCTTGCTGGGCACCTGACTCAGCGGTGATATCAATAACGGTATACGCTAGACCCTGTTTATCCAGAGCACGGTAGGTAGCAGTACACTGAACACAAGCAGGCTTGCTATAAATCTGGATTGCCATGGTCATTTTCCCCTTTTCATAGCGGTATTTTTCGGGCAGAGCATATCTAGTACCTCCCCCCCTCTGAAGACATCACACATACTATATATAGACCATGGGAAAATCAATTCAAGCATATATAGTATTTTTTCATCCACAGGTTATTGACAGCTCATGCCCAGCCTACGGTCTGGAAACAAAAAAACCGCCCCACAGAGGGGGCGGCATTGTGCAGGCGCCAGCGGCTGGCATCCTGCCCGACATAGCGCTAAATTAAGCGATAGCAGCCTGATAGCGACGCTCTACGTCTTCCCAGTTAACGACGTCGAAGAACGTAGCAACGTAGTCAGGACGCTTGTTCTGATACTTCAGGTAGTAGGCGTGCTCCCATACATCCAGGACGAGCAGCGGCGTGTTGCCGTGCATCAACGGGTTATCCTGGTTCAGCGTATTTTCAACAACCAGCTTTTTCGCGGGAGTCACGGAGAGCCATGCCCAGCCGCTACCAAAACGACCTACGGCTGCCTTTTTGAACTCTTCCTTGAAGGAGTCCAGGCCGCCTAGTTCGCTATCAATAGCATTGGCAACATCGCCCTGAGGCTGACCACCACCGTTCGGCGACATCATTTGCCAGAACATGGAGTGGTTGGCATGGCCGCCGCCGTTGTTAATAACCGCTTGACGCTTGGCTTCCGGCACACGGTCCAGGTTTGAGACGAGCTCTTCAATCGCAACGTCCTCAAGGCCTGTGCCCTCAAGTGCAGCGTTGAGGTTATTGACGTACGTTTGGTGGTGACGCGAGTGGTGAATTTCCATGGTCATCGCATCAATATGCGGCTCGAGTGCGTCATAAGCGTACGGCAGTTCGGGAAGTGTATGTGCCATATTATCATCTCCTTGAGTGGCTTGCGTTGCGTTCATCATGATAGGTGTGGTCAGCCCACACCTTTTTCAACCGCTTTGGCGGCACTTTCTCACATTGCCCGTACTTTAGCCAACTACGGGCAGTTTATCTAATTTACTCTCCTAAAAAAGCCGGCTTTTAATAAGCCGGCTTGGGTAAACCAAGTCAATCCAGAAACGCCTTACAGCTTGCTCTCAAGTTCAGGCAGAATCTCGAACAAATCGCCTACCAGACCATAGTCCGCTACTTGAAAGATCGGTGCTTCATCGTCTTTATTAATCGCGACAATGACCTTGGAGTCTTTCATGCCCGCCAAATGCTGAATGGCGCCCGAAATACCTACGGCAATATAGAGATCAGGTGCCACGATCTTGCCGGTTTGCCCGACCTGCATGTCGTTAGGAACAAAGCCTGCATCTACCGCTGCCCGTGAGGCGCCTACGGCCGCCCCCAGCTTGTCGGCGATACCGTCCAGCAGCTTGAAGTTCTCGCCATTGCCCATGCCGCGGCCGCCTGAAATAACCACTTTGGCGCCACCCAGCTCGGGTCGGTCGGACTGTGCAAGTTCTTCTTTAACAAAGCTTGACTGGGTATTTTCAACCACCACATCGACCGCTTCTAGCGTAGCGCTGCCGCTGCTGGCAACGGCATCAAACGCGCTGGAGCGTACGGTAATTACTTTCAGCGCATCATCACTTTTCACGGTGGCGATGGCGTTCCCCGCATAAATGGGACGCAGGAAGGTGTCAGCGCTCTCAATGCCAATGACGTCGGAAAGCTGGCTAACATCTTTTAGGGCAGCCAAACGCGGCAACACATTTTTACCGGTTGTGGAGGCGCTCGCCAGCACATGGGTGTAACCACTGGCTAACTCCACCAGCAGCGCGCCCATGGGCTCAGCCAGTTGGTAAGCGTAAACAGCGTTATCTGCAACCCGCACCTTGCTGACGCCATCAAGCTTGGCGGCTGCTTCAGCGGCAGCCTGGACGCCCTCTCCAGCCACCAGAACGTCAATATCGCCACCGATGGCTTTGGCGGCAGCTACCACGTGAGCGGTGGCGCTGGCGAGTTGGCCGTCATTGATATCGGCAAGTACCAAAATGCTCATTAGATCAGCTCCTTTCAAAGCACTTATCTTGAAGAACTTATCTCAAAGAACTTTTCTTAAAGAACTTTGGCTTCGTTTTTTAGTTTATCGATCAATTCATCCACCGACGCAACCTTAATACCGCCTTTACGTTCTGCCGGGGACTCGACTTTCAAAAGGCTTACCCTGGATGCCACCTCAATGCCGTAATCGGCAGGGGTTTTGACGTCCATCGGTTTCTTTTTAGCCTTCATGATATCCGGCAGCTTGGCGTAGCGTGGCTCGTTCAAGCGCAAATCGGTTGTCACAATGGCAGGCAGCGTCAGCGCAACAGTCTGCAAGCCGCCATCGATTTCACGGGTAACGTTAACCGTATCACCATCAATGGCCACTTCTGAGGCGAACGTGCCTTGCGGCAAGTTGGTTAAGGCAGCCAGCATCTGGCCCGTCTGGTTATTGTCGGTGTCGATCGCCTGCTTACCCAGGATGACCAAGCCGGGCTGCTCTTCGTCAACCACCTTGGCCAGCAACTTGGCAACTGCTAGCGACTCAACTCGCTCGTCGGTTTCGATGTGAATAGCGCGGTCAGCACCCAGCGCCAGCGCGGTACGCAGCTGTTCCTGGGCGGCTTTGGGGCCAACGGTGACGGCCACCACTTCAGTAGCAACGCCCTTCTCTTTTAGGCGTACCGCCTCTTCCACCGCAATTTCGCAGAAGGGATTCATGGCCATTTTGACATTGGTAAGATCAACGTCAGAGTGATCTGCTTTGACGCGGATTTTGACGTTATAGTCGATGACGCGTTTAACCGCGACGAGTACTTTCATAGGTTCCTCGCTTGGCTGGTGGCAAAAGCCGTTAACCAAAGTCGGCACCCGCCCAGCGGACACCGCTTATAAAAGAGTCAGCCTCGCCATACGCGATGACGATGCCGAAGAGATTCATGCAAGCGTTTGATAGGCACGCAGTTACAAAACCTTGTTAATTTGCCACAGCCTGCCCAATGGCAACAATACCCATTCGCTACCGCTATAGTCGAACAATCACCAAACAGGGCTACGTTTGGGCCACTGAGCATGAAACGCGCTTTTAGCATCGTAGGCGTGACCTGACCACGGTATTATGCCTATCATGGAGCATAACCAGAAGCAAACGACCGTTTTATATTAAGGCCGTGTTTTTATAAGGCACTGCACTTATGAGAATAAGGAGAGACCAGGTGGAAAATGTTGAACGCGACGTCATGGACTTTGATGTAGTGATTGTAGGCGCGGGTCCTTCTGGGCTTGCCGCTGCCTGCCGCCTGATGCAGCAAGCAAATGAAGCCGAACAAGAACTGACCGTTTGTGTCGTGGAAAAAGGCTCTGAAGTCGGTGCGCACATTTTATCTGGCGCGGTGTTTGAGCCACGGGCGCTCAATGAACTCTTTCCCGACTGGCAAGAGCGTGGCGCCCCTTTGAACACTCCCGCCATTCGCGATGATGTTTACCTGCTCAAAGATGCCCAAAAGGCACAGAAGCTGCCCAATTCGCTGGTCCCCAAAAGCATGCACAATACCGGCGGTGATCAAACGCGCTACGTGATCAGTGCTGGTAATCTGTGCCGCTGGCTTGCCGAGCAAGCTGAAGCGCTGGGTGTTGAAATTTTCCCCGGCTTCGCCGCCCAGGACGTCATTATTGAAGAAGATGCCGTACGCGGCATTTTGATAGGCGATATGGGCGTCGCCGCTGACGGCACGCCGAAAGATGGCTATATGCCGGGCATGGAGCTGCGTGCCAAATACACGCTGTTTGCTGAAGGCGCGCGTGGTCATTTAGGCAAACGCTTAATCAAGCATTTTTCCCTTGATGCTGGACGCGACCCGCAACACTACGGCATTGGCCTAAAAGAGCTCTGGGACGTTCCCGCTGACAAGCATGAACCCGGGCTTGTGGTTCACGGTTCTGGCTGGCCGCTGGATAAAGATACCTCTGGGGGCTGGTTCCTGTATCACGCTGAAAACCAGCAGGTAGTGGTTGGCCTGATTATGGATCTTTCCTATCAGAACCCCTGGCTTTCGCCGTTTGATGAATTTCAGCGCATGAAGCATCACCCGGCGCTTAGCCAATATCTGGAAGGCGGTAAGCGTGTAGCTTACGGCGCCCGAGCGCTCACCAAAGGAGGTTTTAACTGCCTGCCTAAAATGACGTTTGCAGGCGGCCTACTAATTGGCTGTGATGCAGGAACCCTTAATTTCTCCAAAATCAAAGGCCTGCATACCGCCATGAAGTCAGGCCTGGTGGCCGCTGAAAGCGTTTTTGAAGCCCTAAAAGCAGGTGATGAAGGCGCGCAAGAACTGGCTAGCTTTACCCAAAAGTGGGAAGCCAGCTGGGCTTACGAAGAGCTTAAAGAAAGCGCAAGCTTTGGACCCGCCATGCATAAGTACGGCACCGTGGGTGGCGGCGCTTACAACTTTGTTAATCAGTTGCTGGGCAACAAGCTGCCCAATGTTCACGACACGACCACTGATTACGGCGCTCTAAAACCGGCGGCTGAGTTTGAAAAAATCAATTACCCCAAGCCGGACGGAAAGCTCTCGTTTGATAAGTCCTCTTCGGTGTTTCTCTCCAACACCAATCACGAAGAGGACCAGCCGTGCCACCTGCACCTGGACGATCCTGACATTCCGATTAAGCACAACTTACCCAAGTATGCCGAGCCGGCCCAGCGTTACTGCCCTGCAGGCGTGTATGAAGTGGTAGAGGATGATGCTGGGCAGCCACGTTTTCAGATCAACTTCCAGAACTGCGTGCACTGCAAAACCTGTGACATTAAGGACCCGGCCCAGAATATTACCTGGGTAGCGCCTGAAGGCGGCGGCGGGCCCAACTATCCCAATATGTAAGCTGTAAACAGCAGGCGCCAAACAGAGCCACTTGCACCGCCTAACAGTTAGGCGGATTGCACAGGTGGCTCTAATCGCTCAATGGGTGCGCGGCGAGCAATTAAACGTCGCCTGCCTGCTTGAACAAAACGCACATCAATGACCGGATCAGAGGGATTACCTTCTACCGAGGCAATCTCTCCCTCACCAAAAACGGCGTGATGCAGCCGCTGTCCGGGGTAAAAGTGCTCCCCTGGCGCATAAGCGGCCTGGGGCTCCTTCACCTCGGGCGCCGTTAACGTAATATCGTCACGCCCTAACCGCTCAAGATAGCGTTGTACAATCGCTGGCGAAGCCGCCCGTAACACAGCGCTTGTGGGCTCGCTCTTCGCTAGACACTCGGCAACCTGCATGCTGTCCTGCCATGCGCTTTCAGCAATAAAGCGACTTGGACGATGCGAGCCACCATCGTGCATAACCAGAAGCTGCTCTTCTGCGCGAGTAATCGCGACATAAAAGAGTCGGCGTTCTTCTTCAAGGCGCTCATCGCTCAGTGGCGTATCCCGGCTATAATGCGGGAAGTCTTCCTCATTGACGCCGGCGACTACCACAAGCGGCCACTCCAACCCTTTGGCACCATGCACGGTTGAAATCAGGACACCCCCGGCCTGGTTTTCAACCGGACGCTCTAATAACGCTATAAAGGCGTCCGGATCAGGCACGCTTTGAGCCTGTTCGATCAGCACATCCAAAAGGCGGACGTCCTCTTCGCCTTTATCCCGCCGGGCTGCGGCACGCTTTAGCGTTTTTTCAGCGTCGATGCTTTCCACCACATGGCTAAGTAATTTAGCGGATGGCCATGCACGTAGCCGGGGAAGCTCACACAATAACGTCCAGCGTTTTTTTAACGTACGCCGTTGAAGCGGCTTTAGCTCAGTAAGCACGGGGTCATGCCGTTCTGGCCACTCTTGCGTAGTGGCCAACTGGTAGGCCAAGCGCTGTAGCCGTTCCCGCGCGACAAAAGGCGTTGGCTGAGAGAGCAGTAACAGCAAGTGTTCTGGGTCGTGGAGAAGCTCAGGACGGCGAGATAGCTTTAAGTAACCCACTAACGCCTGCGCCAACGGTAAGCGAAAAACAAAACGATCTTCACGCAGTAAGCGAAAGGGGATGCCGGCCTGCAATAACGCCAGCTGGAACGGCACGGAAAGTGCCCAACTGCGCACTAACAGGCTGACCTGGTGAAAAGTGCGCCCCTGCGCACTCCAATCCATCAAGGTATCCAGCAGGACAGCACTTCCCTGCCCAACCGACACCCGCGTATGCGGATTATTTGCCGCCGCTAAACAGAGCTGATCGGGGCGTCGTTGATTGGCAACAATCGCATGATTCGCGGTTAATGCCAGCGCATGCCCATGGCGAAACGTCGTTGATAGTGGGTAATCGGTGGGCTGCCCGAAGGTCGCGGTAAAATCCTCCAGCATGGTGTCCGGTCGCGCACCACGCCACTCGTAAATGCACTGATTGGCATCCCCTACCGCCATAACCGCCGCCGTGCTACCCGCCAATACCGCAAGGAGGCGTTGCTGCGCCGCGTTGATATCCTGATACTCATCAATAATGACGTGGTCCAAAAAGCCTTCCACACGCTGGCGTAACGTAGCGTCAGCTTCCAGCGCCTGGAGCGGCCGATACAGCAAATCGGCGTAGGTCATAAGACCTTCATCCGCGAGCATTCGCTCTGCTTCGTTAAACGCGCTGGGGAAGTAATCAGTGTCCGGCTCGTAGTTAAGCCGCTCATAAAGTGCTTGAGGTTCGGCCATTTCTGCTTTGACCAGATTACAAAAATGCGCCAGCGCCTCCAGGCGCTCGCCCTCAATGGCCGCATCGCGCCGCTCAACGCTTTCACGCAGTACATGTAAACTGGCCTGGCGAAGCAAGCGCTCCAACTGCCAGTCAGCCGACAGCAATCGGCGTGGTGCGAGCACTCCCCAACGGCACAGACTTTGGGTTAATCGATGCCCCAGCGAGTGAAAAGTACGCACCGCAGGCAGCGCCTGCCCGAAGGGGGCCATGCTTACCAAGCGTTGATGAAAATCATCCCGTGCTGAGCGGTTAAACATCAATATCAACATCCGCTTGGGCGCAACCCCACCGGCCAGCAGATGCAGCACTCGGGCTGCCATGGTGGTGGTTTTACCCGCACCGGCGACTGCCGCTACTCTGGCATGGCCGTTTTCATGATGGACAACAGCGTGTTGTTCTGCGGTTAACTTCACAAAGCCTCACTCGGTGCGCCATTATCGCCGCCAGCGGCGTCCTCAGCATCCACACAGCCGAGTGGAAACCACTCACCGGCGCTCCACACACCGACTTCACACTGGCCATTAGCCAGTGTTTTCATACTTGCTGCATCAACCAGTTGATAAAACACATGGCGATGTAATCGGGCGGATAACCCATACCGGACAGCAATTTCCGGCAGCATCTCGCCACCTTGAGTCTCGCTGAACGCTAGAGGGTGTGTCGCGTCAAGGCGCACGACATCTTCAAACTGGGTCGTAAACCACCAGGCATCCTCATGAAAGTCGGCCTCAACAGCCACAAAAGGCAAATCGTCTACCTGGAGACACCAGCGCTCAACAGGCGTCACTAGGCAGTAGCCTTCCGGGTCGTGGCGCAACAGCGAGGATAGCAAACGCGCAACATCAGGGCGGGCAAACGGCTGCCCTTCGTGTAACCAGGTGCCGTCTGCTTGAATCACAATATTGATATCGCCAGACAGCGCTGGCCGCCACTGATCCACAGGCGGAATAGTGGCCCCACTTTGACGCTGCTGCAGGAGTCGATCAATATTCATTGCATCCGCCTTGCGCTAAATACCGCTTAACGTGAAGACACGAGCCCAGACTGCGCCAGGGCTTGTTTAACATGCGCAGGCGCATCGGGTACGGCCGCTTTAAACAGCTGAAAGAAGTTGGCCGTCGTTTGCATGGCCACTTCATCGACGCTGATGCCCCGCGCTTTGGCGATGCACTCTGCCACTTCAACAACCCACGCAGGTTCGTTGGGTTTGCCACGGTAAGGCACAGGGGCCAAGTAAGGACTATCGGTTTCAATAAGCAGACGATCCAGCGGCAGTTGGCGGGCCAATTCACGCAGCGACGCCGCGTTATTAAAGGTAATAATACCGGACAACGAAATATAGAAGCCAAGCCGCACCGCTTCACGCGCCATGTCCAAGTCTTCAGTAAAGCAGTGGAGCACACCACCGACACGTGGATCGCTATATTCTCGCAACAAGGCAAGCGTGTCTTCCTTGGCTTCCCGGGTATGCACGATAACGGGCAACTCAAGCTCGCGGGCAGCGATCAAGTGCTGCTTAAAGCGCTCATACTGCACCGCAACCGGCACGCTTTCCTGATAGTGGTAATCCAGCCCGGTTTCACCAATGGCAATGGCGCCGTACTGCTCTGCGGCTTCTTGAATATCACTCGCCACTGGCTCTTGCACAGGCGTATGCAGCGGATGAAGGCCCGCCGAAATAGCGACGTCGCTATGCTCACGAGCAATCGCAGCGAGCCCGGGCATATCCTCAAGGCTCACTGAAATCGCCAAAAACTGGCTAACGTTTGCAGCTCTAGCCGCGTTTAACGTGGCGGCGATATCACCACCATGCGTGTGCTCCGACAAACGATCCAAATGACAGTGCGAATCAACAAACATGAACGTCTCATCAACCAAAAAGAGAAATAAAAAAGGCAGGATAACGCTAAAGCGTCAATGAGGGAGCCGTATGATCATCAGCTTCCAGCAGCATTTCGATGTGCTCGCGCAGAGCGCTATCCTTAAAGCTAAAGTGAACGCCAATTCCCGCAACACGCTGGCTACTTATCTCGTCAGGCGATACCCATACGACATCACCCGAAACCGTCAGGTGCTCACACTCACCTGGCAACGTGAGCAATAAAGTGACCTGATCACCCAGTGCATAGGGCGTTTTAGTCGGTACAAACAGGCCTCCACGCTCCAAAAACGGCATATAAGCTGAAAATAGCGTAGACGTATCAGGCACGGTGAGGGCAAGGGCTTTTTGAATACTCATATCAACCTCGCTAGCCGGTAAATCCATGACCACCATCGTAACGACATGACTAGAAGGTGATGGTTGAAATCCATAGCCAACGCAATAACGCTATGAGCGCAGAAGCGCTGCCCAACGCACTAGCCATGCTTCAAGCACCAGTTGCGGGTTTGGATTGGCTCCAACCGCTAACAGGCGCCGCTGCTCTCGGGCGTAATCCAGCAAACGAAACCAATCCTGCGCACGGCCATTTTTGACCGCTTGGCGGTAAAGGGGTTCTAAATCGGGATTGTGCAGTACGCTTGCTTCACCTGAAATACCCAAGCGAATTAAGTCTTCAAGCCATGCAATACCGTACCACAAGATAGCGTCAATCGCTTGGCGGTCCAGCCGTGCGGCCTCCGATACCGGCTCAGCGCCTCGCACCAATTGCTCAAAGCAGTCATGAATCTGGTGGCGTAATGCCCGCTCTTCAGGCGAAGCTAATTCAGCCGCCAAAAGCGGCAAACCACCCGACACCCGCCACCAAAAATACGCCTCTTCCTCACCGCCCAACTGTTCGATTAACCAACTGCGACACGCAGTAAAAGGCACACTGGGAAACGACCACTGCTGGCACCGGGAACGAATAGTCGCCAACATGCGAGATGGCACATCAGAAAGCAGAATAAACAGCGTTTTAGCGCCAGGCTCTTCCAGGCTTTTAAGCAACGCATTGGCCGCGGCGATGTTCATGCTCTCGGCCGGTGAAAGAACAATCACACGATAACCGCCCTGTTGGGCGGTCTGTGAGACAAACCGATTAACCTCGCGAATAGGGTCAATACGTATCTGGCGCTTGCCTTCTTCCGGCGAAACCCGCAACAGGTCCGGATGATAACCCGACGCCAGCATGGAACAGCTATGACACTGGCCGCATGCCAGCACATTCGGGCTTGCGCACAACGTGCGGGCAATTAGCGCCTCTGCCAGCTGCTGCTTACCCACACCGTGAGCGCCACTTAACAAAATGGCATGGGGCATACGCCCCTCATCTGACAGCCGCACCAACTGCTGCCATGTGGCCTCATGCCAAGGCAGTAGACCACTTAACGCCATAGCGCTATCCGTTCGGCGAGCACATCCTGAATATCGGCTTGTACGCTAACCAGCGACTGATGGGCATTAATGAGCGCAAAGCGCTTAGGCTCAGCACTGGCACGCTCCAGGTAGGCGTCACGGACAGCTTGAAAGAACTCGCCCCGCTCTTGCTCAAAGCGGTCACGCTGCTCATTTTGACTGTTAAGCCGTGACTCCAGGCGCGACTGCGCCGCCGTTAACGGCATATCAAGCAGTAACGTCAGATCTGGCGTTAGCCCCTTCTGCACAAAGGCTTCAAGCTGGGCAATGCGCTCAACCGACATACCCCGCCCGCCGCCCTGGTAGGCAAAGGTCGCGTCAGTAAAACGGTCGCATACCACCCATGCACCGCGCTCCAATGCAGGCACTATTTTTTCGGCCAGATGCTGCGCTCGCGCGGCAAACATGAGTAACAGCTCAGCATCGGCGTGCAATGGCTCCTGGGGAGCAGGGTCCAGCAGTAGCGCGCGGATCGCCTCGGCGCGCGGCGTCCCCCCCGGTTCGCGGGTGCTCACCACGTCAAGACCTTGCGCTTCCAGCGCTGCGACCACAAAAGCCATATTGGTGGATTTACCTACGCCCTCACCGCCTTCAAGCGTAATAAAGCGTCCCCGCTTGGTCATTGCCATCCCTTAATCAACGCGTGCATCGTTGAGATTAACTTCATGAAAACCGACACTTTGGGTCAGCGGTTGCGAATATAGCGATTAACTGCATTATTGTGCTCACGCAGCGTACGCGAAAAGTGGTGTGTGCCGTCCCCCTTGGATACGAAGTAGAGCGTCTCGCCAGGCAGAGGATCAACCGCTGCTTCAAGCGACGCTCGCCCCGGCATGGCAATTGGCGTGGGCGGCATGCCATCAATCACATAGGTATTGTAAGGCGTGGCTTCACGCAGGTCGGCATAGGTAATGCGCCCTTGATACCGGTCGCCCATACCGTAAATCACGGTTGGATCAGTTTGTAGGCGCATGCCCTGCTCCGTCCGGCGCTTAAAGACACCGGCGATCTCACGCCGCTCTTCAGGCGCGCCTGTTTCACGCTCAATCAGCGATGCCATAATAAGCGCCTCATAAGGCGTCTCAATAGTCAGGTCATCAGAGCGTGCGGCCCATACTTCTTCTAAAATGTTTTCCATCCGCACCAACGCTTGGCGCAAAATATCGACGTCACTCATACCCAGGTGGTAGCGGTACGTATCGGGGAAAAACCAGCCTTCTGGAAAGGTGCCTTCTCTATCCAGCAAGGTCATTATTTCTTCATCGCTCAACTCCGCCGTGCGATGTTCCAGCTTGGGTGCGTTATTGAGCAGGTCGCGTAGCTGACTAAATGAGCATCCTTCTGGAAGCGTCAGCGGATACGCCACCACGCGGTTACTGCCTAACAGCGCCAGCATTTCCAGCCCGTTCATGCCAGGCGTTAACTCATATTCGCCCACGCGAAGACGGGGAATACGTTCGGGCTGAACTCGAGCCAATACTTGAAAAGCCCAGGCATCCTCAAGAATTCCTTGCGCCTCCAACTGCGCAACCACCTGATTAAAACCTGCTCCAGCAGGCACCTGATATAAAACAGGGGCTTCTAAAGCAAGAGGAGCTTCTAATCGGCTTTGCCAATAAAAATAGCTGCCTGCGACGCCAACGACGCCCAATACCAGCATAATTCCAACAGCGGCCAGTAACCGTTTCAACGTATCACCTCAACAAAATAGGTCAGGGCTTGCGGTATAAGTTGACGCATAGCCAAGCAGACGATGCGCCCGTATTTGGAACTTATCGGGCTGATTAATTGGCCAACGCTGCAGACAAACCGCATCTTCAGACAATAACGTCGCCACTGGCCATACGCCCTGTACGGAGTTCGCTACCCAAGCGCGCTCAACGGCGGGTAAGGCCTCAAGGGTAAGATTAGCTTCACGCACAGCGCCTTCAGCAATTAACGCGGCACGCAATGTACCGGCCACGCCACACGTATCGAGTGGCGGCGTAAACAGTTCACCGTGTTGCTGCCAAAACAGGTTCATACTGGTCGCCTCGACCAACTGCCCTTGAGCGTCCGCCAGCAAACCTTCGGCAATCGACACATCCTGCCACTCTTGTCGAGCCATTACATTTTCGAGGCGGTTTAAATGCTTGATACCAGCCAAAGCCGGTTGGTGAGCCAAGCGTATGCGGCAGGTACGCACCGTTACGCCGCTTTTCCAGCGCTCAACCATAGGGGCGAAAGAAGTCCGCCGACTTAGTAAACGGGGTGTTGGTGTATCAGGTAATGCATACCCCCTTCCACCACTACCCCGAGTAACAATCAGTTTTAATACCTCAAGCGGTGCCGTGGCGTCTCCCTGCCAAGTGGCATCAATCGCCTCTTGGCAGGGAACCGGAATACCGAGCCGCTGGCATCCCTTCACCAACCGTGCCACGTGGTATGTCCACAGCACCGGTTTACCGTTACGTAGCAGCACCGTTTCGAACACGCCGTCCCCATACGCCAGCCCGCGATCATCAAACGGCACCTGAGGCAGGGTCATCTTGCGTTATACCTTTTTAAACAACAGCGAGCCGTTGGTGCCGCCAAACCCAAACGAGTTGGACAAGGCAACATCAATACGCATGTTACGCGCCGTGTGCGGCACATAGTCCAAGTTGCAGCCTTCCTGGGGGTTATCCAGATTAATCGTTGGCGGTGCCACCTGATCACGAATGGCCAGAATGCTAAACACCGCTTCAACAGCGCCAGCAGCTCCTAACAAATGGCCAATCATGGATTTGGTAGAACTTACCGCCACATCCTGAGCAGCGCTGCCCATTACCCGTTCAACAGCCCGGCTTTCGGCCAAGTCGCCAGCGGCCGTGGAGGTTCCATGCGCGTTAATATAGTGCACTTCGGCAGGGTCCATTTGAGCATCTTTAATCGCATTGCTCATGGAGAGCGCAGCCCCGCGACCATCTTCAGGCGGTGCCGTCATGTGATAGGCATCATCACTCATGCCAAACCCGACAAGCTCGGCATAGATATTCGCGCCACGTGCTTTGGCATGCTCGTACTCTTCAAGTACCAGTACACCGGCACCATCAGAAAGTACAAAACCGTCGCGATCTTTATCCCACGGGCGGCTTGCTGCTTCGGGATTATCATTACGCGTTGAAAGCGCTCGGGCGGCAGAGAAGCCTCCCAGGCCAAGTGGCGTCGTTGCCATTTCAGCACCACCGCAGACCATGACATCCGCATCCCCATAGGCAATCGTGCGTGCACTATAGCCAATGTTGTGCGTACCGCTGGTACATGCGGTGGTAATAGCGATGTTAGGCCCTTGAAAGCCATGTTGAATCGCCAAATTTCCCGAGATCATATTGATGATAGAGCCCGGCACGAAAAAAGGTGATACGCGACGAGCGCCGCTCTTGTTAAGCGCATTGTGGTTATGCTCGATCATGGGCAGGCCACCAATACCTGACCCCATGGCTACCCCAATACGCGGTGCATTCTCTTCTGTACAGGTAATGCCAGCATCCTGAATTGCCTGCGCGCCAGCCGCCATGCCGTACTGAATGAACAGGTCCATCTTGCGGGCTTCTTTGGGATTCAGATAAGGGCTAATATCAAAATTCTTAACCGAACCACCAAAGCGTGTATTGAAGCTACTTGTATCAAAGTGCTCAATGGGCGCTATGCCGCTCTTACCAGCCGTAATATTCGCCCATGTTTCATCCACGTTATTGCCCACTGGGGTCACCAGGCCTAACCCAGTTACCACTACCCTTCTTCGTGCCATTAGCTTTCCTCCAGGCATCCATGGTGACTCGACCCATCCGGGTCATTTTCAGTAGAAATCAGATGACTAGTATAACGGAGATTGAACGTTATGTTCACGGTGAAGCACAAAGCAAAAAAGCCGCCCTTTAAAAGGGCGGCTTTTAAGGGGGGTGCTAGCACCACACCCTCGTTTGATGCATCAACTTGCCCTTACTGGTGGGCGTTTACGTAGTCGATGGCTTCCTGAACTGTGGTAATTTTTTCCGCTTCTTCATCAGGAATTTCAGTATCGAACTCCTCTTCCAAAGCCATTACCAGCTCAACAGTGTCAAGCGAGTCAGCACCCAGGTCTTCAGTGAAAGAAGAGCTGTTCTGGATGTCTTCTTCTTTAACGTTCAGGCGCTCTGCTACAACTTTCTTAACGCGCTCTTCAATAGTACTCATTAACGTACTCCAGTCGTTCACATTAGCCGTTTTGGATAACCAGCTATTTGGAAACCGCAAGCCAAAAGCTGCGGGGTAGTTTATAGACGCCCTTAGGCAGACGCAACCGCTAAGCCTAAGGCCATCAACGCATATTCATGCCGCCGTTTACATGCAGGGTCTCACCGGTAATGTAACTTGCAGCATCACTGGTAAGAAAACCGACAGCGGCAGCTATCTCTTCCGGACCGCCCAGGCGAGCCAACGGAATTTGCTTCAGCAGCATTTCATGCTGCGCTTCCGGCAACGCTTGTGTCATATCGGTCGCGATAAAGCCAGGCGCCACTGCGTTAACCGTAATTGCACGTGAAGCCACCTCACGCGCCAACGCACGGCTAAAACCTTCCATACCCGCTTTTGCAGCTGCATAGTTAGCCTGACCCAGGTTACCCATGGTCGCCACTACAGAGCTGATGGATACGATACGCCCAAAACGCGCCTTGGTCATGCCTCGCAGGCACGCCTTGCTTACACGATAGACGGACTTGAGATTGGTATCCATCACCGAATCCCACTCATCCTCTTTCATGCGCATCAATAAATTATCACGCGTAATACCGGCGTTATTAACTAAAATTGTCGGCGCACCAAAGCGCTCCGTGATGACCTTAAGCACGTCATCAATGCTTGCCTGGTCCGTCACATTAAGGCAAAGGCCAGCACCCTCAATGCCGTTTTGCTGCAAATCGGCATCAATTTTTTGTGCCCCGGACTCACTGGTCGCGGTTCCGATCACGATACGGTCCTGACGGCCCAGCTCGTGAGCAATCGCTCGACCAATACCACGACTGGCACCAGTAACAAGCGCAACTCGGCGTTCTTGCGTCATATTTTTTTGCCTTTAACTATTGGCTTTTTAACCACGTAAATAAGCAAGGATAGCGAAAATTTCAGCGAACTAGGCGTCACTAGTCTGCGCTTCACGTGCAAGCTCAAGCGCCGCATCCAGGCTGTCAGGATCATTGACTGCCAGCCCTTTAGCGCCACGGACAATACGCTTGTTAAGCCCTGTCAGCACTTTACCTGGGCCACACTCAATAAACACATTAACAGACTGAGCAGCCATGGCTTCAACGCATGCTGCCCAACGCACCGGCTGATAAAGCTGTTCGATCAACCGCGTACGCAGCGTATCGATGGCGGCATGTGCCTGCGCATCTACGTTTTGAATAACCGTGTAGCGTGGCGCTCGAAATTCGACACTTTCCATAGCGGCGGCCAAACGCTCGGCAGCTGGACGCATCAGTTCACAATGCGAAGGCACCGAAACCGGTAGCGCCATTGCACGCTTGGCACCCGCCTCCTGACACGCCACAATCGCCCGCTCAACCGCAGCGGCACTTCCGGCAATCACGACCTGGCCCGGCGAATTATAATTAACAGCCGAAACAATGTCCCCCTGCGCAGCACTGGCGCAAGCGGCTTCAACCGCACTATCTTCCAAGCCGAGAATAGCCGCCATACCGCCCTCACCGACCGGTACAGCGTCCTGCATGGCTTCGCCGCGAAGGCGAACCAGCTGAACGCCTTCAGCAAAACTCATCACACCCGCACACACCATGGCGCTATATTCACCCAGGCTGTGCCCGGCCATGACAGTAGGCCGAGGCCCTTCAAGCTCCTGCCACACCCGCCAAATTGCAACACTAGCAGAAAGCAGCGCAGGCTGCGTGCAAGCGGTCGCGTTTAGCGCGGCCTCGGGGCCTTCTTGGACGACTTTCCACAAGTCGTAACCAAGTGCATCCGAAGCTTCCTCAAATGTTGTTCCCACTACACTATAGCGTTCGGCTAGCTCACGCAGCATTCCAAGCTGCTGAGAGCCTTGCCCGGGAAAAATGAGGGCAAGGGGTTGAGACATGTCGTTCACCTTTGCTCTTTAGGCATTTGCTCATTTGAGCGATAAGCGTGGCTATGGCTACATCCTGCTGTCACCCATAGCCCGCAAAATAAGTTCTAACCTTTTATTATCGAGCACTTTACCTAGTAGCACTCTGCGCCCATACCCTACACCATGGTGTACACATAAGCGCCTTCCTTAATGACTGAAAATGGTATTAACGGCGCTCCCAACGCCCTGCCATACGCGCGGGTAGATTATGCTCCACCTCATGTACAGCACGCTGGATCGCATAATAAAAACCCTCTGCCTGGGTACCACCATGGCTTTTCACCACGATGCCCTTCAAACCAAGCAGGCTTGCCCCATTGTAGCGTACAGGGTTTAATTCTTGCTTTAGATAGCGCAACACAGGCCTGGCCAGTAGGCTTGCCAAACGACCGCTTAGACGCGATTCAAACGCCATCTGGACACGCTCAACCAGCATACGAGTCAAACCTTCGCTTGCTTTGAGTACGGCATTCCCGACAAAGCCATCACACACCACCACATCAAGCTTGCCTTCAAAAAGATCACCACCTTCGGCATACCCCTGATAGGCAAAGGCGGACGCATCAGGATATTCGCGCAGAAGCCGGTCTGCTTCGCGCACGTTCGCACTCCCCTTGGTAGCTTCCGCCCCCACATTAAGCAGCGCGACACGGGGCAGGCTTACATTATCAACGCACTGCGCCATGGCAGCACCCATGACGGCAAAATCAACCAACCGGTGCGCGGGCGAATCCACGTTCGCGCCCAAATCCAGTAAATAGCAGCGGCGGCCATAGCGGGCCGGAATCGCAGTACTAATAGCAGGCCGTGAAATACCTTTAAGCGTTCCCAGCTCACGACGAGCAAGCGCGACCAACGCAGCCGTATTGCCCGCGCTTACGCCAGCGACTGACTCGCCCAACCGAAGACTCCGCAACATACACGCCATACTGCTTGCCTGGCCATGACGAAGCGCCCAGGCAGCACTGGAGGCCTGAGAGATGCTTAAAGGGGCATCACTAACCGCTAAACGTGACACTGCCGCAGCCAGAGGCTGCGGCAAGCGTGAAAGCTCAGCAATAATATGCTGACGCGGACCAAACAGAGTCAATTCAAGACCAGGATGTTCAATCACTGCTCTTGCAGAGCCTTCGATAACCGCATGGGAGCCTTGATCGCCTCCCATCACATCAATCGCTAGGCGCATGCAGCACCCACTCTATTTGGCCGCTTAACAAGATAGTTAAGGCTTATACCTCAACCACCTTGCGACCACGGTAGAAACCATCTGCAGCGACATGGTGACGCAGGTGCGTCGTACCGGTTTCTTTGTCCTGAGACAGCGTCGGCGCGCTCAGCGCGTCGTGGCTACGACGCATACCGCGCTTGGAACGAGTCTTACGGTTCTTTTGAACTGCCATGGGTGTTTACTCCAGGGTGTGTAGGGTAAATAACGCTTACTTTTTGCCCTTTAAGGCATTAAGCACTGCGAAAGGGTTCGTGGCCGGCGTCGCTTCTTCTGACGTGCCGTCTGTCTTGCTGACCAGCTGCTCCGCCGAGACATGGCATTCGGTCTCATCGTGATAGACCACCTGCGGCAGACTGAGGATAAGTTCATCCTCCACTACCGTTAGTAGATCCAGCTGTTCTTTTTCCACCAGCACCGGTTCATGACTGGCAGGCAGCTCGGCGGCCAAGGCCTCGTCACTGATCATTCCAAGCAGGAAGTCACTGGACACGTCTTGGCTCAGCGGCACCAGGCAACGACGACATGGCAATGCCAGCGTCGCTTGCAAATGGCCACGAATTTCACGACGACCTTGGGCATCCACACCAAACTCAAGGACAACATGACAATCGCCCGTTTGGTCACCTGCCTCTTCGGCAAGCCGTGGCAACGAATTCAGTGCCACTACGCCTTCTAGTCGTTCGCGGCGGGCTGCAAGCTTATAAGGCTCAACCCGGCTGGGGAGTTGTGAGGTCAACATAGGCGCGCAATGATAGGCACTCCCCCCGCTGGTGTCAAAGCTTCAACTCAATTCTTCATGGTTTATCGCACATTTCCCCATAACTTATCGCCCACACCCGCAAATTAGGCACGCCCGCTGGCTTTCGCTACACTCCCCTTTTATTCCAAATCGCTTAGGAGAAATGGCGTGCCGCTTACTCAAAACGCGTCGCTGGTGCTAGGCTCAAGTTCGCGTTGGCGACGAGAGCTGTTGGAACGCTTACAGCTTCCCTATCAGCGCTATTCGCCTGATATTGACGAAACACCTCGTGCCAATGAGTCCCCCAAGGCGCTTGTGCATCGTTTAGCGCTCAGCAAAGCCAACGCCGTGGCGCCCCACTTCCCCAATCACTACATTATCGGCTCAGACCAGGTAGCGCTCTTTGAAGGCGACATACTGGGCAAGCCCCACACCCAGGAACGCGCCTGCGCCAACCTGGCGCGTTTTTCAGGTCAGCGCGTTACTTTTTTAACCGGGTTAGCGCTGCTTGATACCCAAAGGCAACGCCACTACACCCACATAGAGCCTTTCGACGTTATCTTTCGGCAGCTGACCACACGCGAAATTGAGCGCTACGTCACCCTTGAGCAGCCACTGGACAGCGCTGGCAGCTTTCGAATGGAAGGATTGGGCATCACGCTGTTTGAAGCGTTAGAAGGGCGTGACCCGAACGCCCTGATTGGGCTTCCGCTTATTGCGCTGTGTAATATGCTACGCCAAGTGGGCATGGACCCACTTGACGGTTAAGCTCGGGCTTATTGTGCCTGGTAGCGTAGCGGCGAGTGAGCCGCTTTAAGGCCAAGCACCTCCGCCGCCACTTGGGTAAAGCGTCGCGTCAACCGATCGAACGGGTCAAGGCGCGGCGTATAATCTTCCCAACTCGCCTCCCCCACCTGATCGCGCGCCACTTCTTCCAGGCTTGCCAACTGGTCCACCAGGCCAAGCTCAAGCGCCTGCTCGCCGCTCCAGATAAGCCCAGAGAATATATCTGGCTGGTCGCTTAGCCGATCGCCTCGCCCAGCACGAACATCATTCATAAATTGCTGATGTGTTTGCGTCAACACACTCTGCCAGAATGCCTGCGCCTCTTCATCAAGCGGCTGAAACGGGTCCAAAAACGCCTTGTTCTCGCCCGCCGTTAACACACGGCGCTCTACGCCTATCTGGCTGATCGCATCCTGAAAGCCAAACCCTGCATAAATAACCCCAATCGAGCCCACCAGGCTTGCCGGTGAAGCAATGATTTCATCGGCTGCCGAGGCGATATAATACGCCCCACTCGCACCGATATCCTCGATAACCGCCAGAATCGGCTTATCACCCTGTTCGCGCAGGCGCATGATTTCCGCGTAAATACGCTGCGATTGAACCGGGCTGCCACCAGGACTATCAATATGCAGTACAACGGCTTCGGTATTATCTGATTCCCAAGCGCGATTTAATCCCTGAATGATACGCTCGGCGTTCGCTGGAGCATCACTGGCAATAACGCCATTAACGTCTACGATGCCCAAGTGACGCTGCAGGGTAGACGCATCACCCGTTGCGGCCCAAAAAGCGTTATATACAACGGTCGCGACTAACGCCAGTATCAAAAAGAGCGTCATAAAACGGAAAAACAACTTCCAACGCCGTGTACGACGCTGCTCTGTTAACACGCCGCCAATCCAGCGATCCATCATTTCAACCTGCGCCAAGCGCTGCCGCTCACGCAGCGTTTCAGCATCATCGCCTGCCGCCCCCACCGGAGCAGCCTCATCTTTATAAGCCGCCACGTCAGGACCCTGCGTCCAGCGATCCTGACTTGAACGATCAGGCGTAGGGTTGTCCTCAGGCTGTTGGTATCCGCTGGCATCACTGCGGCGCCAATCATCACTCATATATCATCCTTTTTTGAGTTTAGGGACGCCAGATGATGGACCATCCACCCAGCGTCGCATCCTCTATCCATGCAGCCAGCCAAAAAGATCTTCAACGTTATGAGCGACCCACTTGGGCTGGCTTGCCGCTAGCCGCGCTGGCGTATGAACACCGTACGTTACTGCCACACGATCCATGCCAATGGCCCGCGCCATTTCCAGGTCATATTCCGTATCGCCTACCATCACTGCACGCTCCACGGGAACGTCAAGTTCTAGAAGCAACTCATTCAGCATTTGTGGGTGTGGCTTTGAACGTGTTTCATCTGCAGCGCGACTAGCATGAAACCAGCCCCCACTTCCCGTTTCAGTGAAAACCCGATCAAGGCCACGGCGGCTTTTACCCGTGGCAACGGCCAAACGCTGCTGTTCGCGCTCGCGAAGTCGCGCTACGTGCGCCTCGACTCCATTAAAAAACGGCATGGGCGTTGTGTTTCCATGCACAAACTGATGTGCATAGCGCTGACGCAAGCGTTCGGCCTGAGCAGGACCGATGCCCGGACACAGCGTGGCGATGGCTTCAGGGAGCCCCAGGCCGATAATATCTCTAATGGCCGCGACGTCCAGCTCGCCCCACTCAGCCTCCTGGGCCGCTACCTGCATACAGGCAACAATTTTCGACACCGAATCCATCAGGGTGCCGTCCCAATCAAAAATAATCAGCTCGTAACGCATTACCGCCCCTTATTACTTCACTGCCCGTACATTTATTGCCGAGCACGCTTGAGCACGTCTTCCAGAACGTCTGGCAACGGCGCCTTTACGGTCACTGGGCGGCCGTTGGTAGGCTCTGGAAACGTTAGCGAGCGGGCATGCAGAAACAAGCGGCTAACGCCTAGCTGTTTCGTCAAGTGCGCACTTTCACGTGTCGAGTACTTATCATCCCCAAGCAGCGCATGCCCCGCATGAGTCGCATGAACGCGAATTTGATGTGTTCGTCCGGTCACCGGCTCGGCTTCAATCAGCGTGGCTTTCTCAAAGGTTTCAACAACCGCAAAATGAGTGCGCGATACCTTGCCGTTTGGATCTACCCGCACTCTACGCTCACCGTTACCTGCGTCGAATCGGTCAAGACGCGCGCTTTCATAGGTTTTACGTGCAGGCCAGCGACCGCTCACAAGTGCCAGATAACGCTTGTCCATGCCATGTTTTTTTAACGACTCGTTAAGTGTCACCAAGGCATCACGAGACTTTGCCAGCAACAAGCAGCCAGAGGTATCGCGATCAAGCCGATGAACAAGCTCCAAAAAGCTCAAATCATCCCGCACCTGACGCAGTGCTTCAATCAACCCGATTTTAACCCCGCTTCCCCCATGCACCGCCAAGCCAGAAGGCTTATTAAGCACCATCCAGTCAGGGCCTTCCATAATGACGCTACCTACTAACACGTCACGCAAATTATCGCTGACTTCCTTCACCGCCTCACGCGGCGCCAAACGTAATGGCGGCACCCGGACCAGGTCACCCGCCTGGAGACGGTAGTCCACCTTGACGCGCTTTTTATTAACCCGCACTTCACCTTTACGCACGATGCGGTATATCAATGCTCTAGGAGCACCTTTCAGGCGAGTCATCAAAAAATTGTCAATTCTTTGACCTGCCTGTTCAGGGGCGATATCCACCCACTGTACTTCACGCCCTTCGGCCATTGCCGCGCACTCCTGCTGTGTCTCTATGATGCCAGGCTAAAAACGGCATTCTAACGTAGACCCAAGGGCATTGCGTCAATTGCTGGTAGTTGTCTTTACTGTTATATTCCAAATCGTTCACTACTAAGCGTGGGCAGCTTGTCGAGTATTACAGTTTTCACAAGTGCTACTACCACGTTTAGCTAAAAGCGCCTGCCCGACTAACACGCAGGCCTGAGCACAAGAAGCGGCGCCAGTGTACGCATTGCCCGAATCTTAACGTATTAAAATGCAGTCACTCTGTCGCCCGTATGATGTCGACAGATTTGCTAACGCTTAGCCCAAAACGGCAAGCGAATGCTGAATAAAACGCCACGCCCAGAACTGCCCCGTCTTTTCGTCACAAGGCGCTGGTCACTTCTGGGCGACAAGTTCAACGCTGTGCCGACGGCCGGCGTTGACGAATCGATGAATGCTAGGTGTAGGCGGTGTCAGCAGGGCCGGATGGACGTGACAGCCACCGAAACACGTCCTGCCTCCGCCACGTACTCAACCTGTCAGCCGGGTCGGTTAAAACCTTCCTGGCTTGCCGCGTCAGCATAACCATGCGCCGAGCACAAGCACGCAGCACCCACCGATTCGTCTACGTCACTCCTTAGACGGTCCGTCGGCGCGCAACGCTATGCGAGACAACATGAAACGGATGCTTATCAATGCGACCCAACCCGAAGAGCTTCGGGTCGCGCTGGTTGATGGACAACGCCTGTACGATTTGGATATTGAATCAGGTGCACGAGAGCAGAAAAAAGCCAATATTTATCGCGGCAAGATTACCCGCGTTGAACCCTCCCTTGAAGCGGCCTTCGTTGACTTTGGCGCAGGACGCCACGGTTTTCTACCGCTCAAGGAGATCTCCCGCGAATACTTTCTTAAAGACGTATCTGGCCGTCCCAGTATTAAAGAGGTACTGAAAGAGGGTCAGGAAGTTATCGTGCAGGTGGACAAGGAAGAGCGCGGCAACAAAGGCGCAGCCTTAACGACCTTTATTAGCCTGGCAGGCCGCTTTTTGGTGCTTATGCCCAACAACCCTCGTGCAGGCGGTATTTCTCGCCGCATTGAGGGCGAAGAGCGCAGTCAGCTAAAAGACGCCATGGGTCAGCTCACCGTACCTGACAAGATGGGTCTCATCGTGCGTACGGCGGGCATTGGCCGTAATCCCGAAGAACTTCAGTGGGACCTGGATTATCTGGCTCAGGTGTGGGAATCAATCACCACAGAGGCCGCCAAGCGCCCTGCTCCGTTCCTGATTTACCGCGAGTCCAACGTTATTATCCGAGCCATGCGGGATTACCTGCGCCAGGATATCGGCGAAGTGCTCATTGATAGCCCTGAGATTCATGCTGAAGCGCTGGGCTTTATCCGCCAGGTAATGCCGTCATACCAGCAAAAAATTAAACTCTATGCGGATGAAGTGCCGCTCTTCTCGCGCTTTCAAATTGAGTCACAGATCGAAACAGCCTATCAGCGCGAGGTCAAACTCCCGTCTGGTGGCTCAATCGTTATCGACCATACCGAAGCACTGGTTTCAATCGACATCAACTCCGCCCGAGCGACCCGCGGCAGCGATATTGAAGAAACCGCCCTTCAGACCAATTCTGAAGCGGCCGATGAAATCGCCCGCCAGCTGCGCCTTCGGGATATTGGCGGCTTGGTGGTGATTGACTTTATCGACATGGGCCCGGCACGCAATCAGCGCGAAGTCGAAAACCGCATGCGCGACGCTTTGAAGCTTGACCGCGCACGGGTACAGATTGGTCGCATTTCACGCTTTGGCTTGATGGAGATGTCTCGCCAGCGCCTGCGCCCTTCGCTGGGCGAAACCAGCGGCGTGGTCTGCCCGCGCTGTATCGGCCAAGGCACCATCCGCGATGTCCGTTCGCTCTCGCTCTCGATCATGCGCCTTATCGAAGAAGAGGCCATGAAAGAGCGTAGCGCACAAATTCGTGCGATTCTGCCCGTACCTGTTGCTACCTACCTGCTCAATGAAAAACGTAGCGTATTGGCCGATATTGAGTCGCGCCAAGAGGTACGCGTCGTACTGCTACCCAATCCGGAAATGCATACGCCTCATTATGACGTGCAGCGTTTACGCGATGACCATTTAGATGAAGATGACACACAAACACTGTCAAGCTTCGAGCTATCTACCGATACCGAAGTAGGCAAAGAGCCCAACCCCAACTTCGCACCGCCCACACAGCGCGCTGAAGCGGCAGTTAAGAGCATTGCTCATAATGCACCCGCACCCGCCTCGCTACAGACGGACGAGCCAGCAGCAGCCAAGGCCACCGCGCCTGCCACCAACGATGAGCAACCCAGCGTTATTGGGCGCTTTATCCGTGGGTTTGCAAAGCTACTGGGCAGCGATGACAACAGCCCAGCCGAAGCCCCTGTTAGCAAGCCAGAAGCGCCTACGCCACGTAAACAAGCCGAGCGCAGCCAACAGAAACCGGCCCCATTAGGCAGTGAGACGAAACAGCGTCCTGCCCGTAGCGAGCGCACCGAAAACAGCAAGGCAGATCAGCGGCAGACCCCGTCACGAAATGCCAATGTCGATGCCAGCGAAGAAGCCAACGATAAGCGCAGCGGCCCTTCTCGCACTCGCAATCGTCGCCGGAACCAGCAGCAGGACGATACTAAAACGCAGGAGAGTGGCAGCAAAAACAGCCGCCAGAATCAGAAAGAGACCTCTCCCGCAAAAGACGAAAGTCTGGATACATCGAAGAAAGCGCCTCAAAAAGAGTCACGTCGAGAGGCTCAACGCGACAATAAACCGGCAAAAGAAGCTGCGCAAAACAACGCAGAACAGCCGACTCCCCAGGATGATGGCAAACCGAAGCGTACACGCAACAACCCGCGCAACCGTTCACGCAAGCAGGCAGTCAGCCCTCAGGCGGAAGCCGAGCAGTTAAAGCTGCAGGCCCAGGCAGCCGAAGAGGCAACGCACTCAGACGCTACAGCCCCAGTGGCGGAAACGCCCGAAGCTGCAGCACCGAAACAGGAAGTCGCTCACGAAAGCCTTTCTGAAGCCTCTGCACAGTTGCCTGAAACGCAAGCCGAAGCTTCGCCTGCCAGCAGCATTGCAGATAGCAATCACGCTGACAGCCAATCGCATCAAGCGACCGCTGAGGAAAACACTCAGGAAACCGTTCAGGAACTTTCTCAAGCACCATCTCAAGCACCAGCTCAGGAAAGTCCCAAGCCTCAAGACGCGGAAAATACCGGCGTTAGCGCTGCTGACGAAACGACTCCGGTAGCGGCAGTTGAACCCGCCGAAACACTTAAAGCGGAACAGCCCTCTCCGAAAGTCGCCGAGCATGACGTTGCGTCAGCTGAAGCAACAGCACCGGCCCAGCAAGAGACGCCCGCAGCTGCCGAGCCTGAAAGCGCACCGGTCTCGGAAGATGAGCCGAAAACGGCAGATGAAGCGAAGAGTGACGATGTCATATCTCTTCCGCAGCAGACCGATGAAAAGCTCGAAACCGACGCAAGTAGCGACGTCGATACTACGCTCGCGCCATCGCCCACTGAATTGGCCGAAAGCGGCGTAGTCGATGACCCCCAACAGTTGGCACCGGTCAATGCGTTGGCAGACGCTACACCTGTTCAGGAACCTGTAGAAAGCAGCACACCTGCGGATAACGCACCTGCCGACAAATCGCTTGCCCAGGAAGATGTGCAGCCTGACGCCACTAACGTTGACGTTGCGCCACACGCCGCTAAACCGGTAGACGCACCTGTCGCCGAAGAAGTGGCTGAAGAAGTGCCCAAGCCGCGTCGTCGCCGCACCCGTGCGCATAACGACCCTCGTGAGCTACGCAAGCAGGCACAAGAAGCCAGCAAAGAGTAATTTGCTGACTGCGTAAAAAACCCCGCCTGGCGGGGTTTTTTTATGCGTTAGTGCTCATGTATTTATCAACCTTGAACCAAGCGTGGCTCTGGCTCCAGCCGTACATTAAAACGAGCCTGCACACGGTCGATAATCTTGCCTGCAAAGCGCAGCAATCCCTTACGGTCGCCGCCGCCAAAATGAACCAACACTAATGCCTGGCGGTCATGCACGCCAAATTCGCCCTCACATACACCTTTAAGACCGCACTGATCAATCAACCAACCGGCCGCCAATTTGGTCTTTCCTTCGCCTAAAGGGAAATGTGGCATGTCAGGATAGCGGGCCAATAGCGCCTGCCCTTGCTGATCTGAAACAATGGGATTCTTGAAAAAACTGCCTGCATTGGCAAGCTGCCCCGGGTCTGGCAATTTTTCCTGGCGAATAGCTGCCACTGCCTCTGCAACATCCAACGGGGTGGGCGTATTCGGCAAGCGCGAGGCAAGATCGCCATAGTGAACCTTCGGTGCGGGCTGCCTGGAAAGGCGCAATACCAGCCGAGTAATCACGACACGATCACACAGCGCACCCTTGAAAAGGCTATCGCGGTAGCCAAACGCACACTCAGCATTCTCAAGCCAGCGCGTGCTTCCTGTCGCAATCTCCATGACCTGCACGGCCTGAAGGCTATCGGCAAGCTCAACGCCATAGGCGCCGATGTTTTGCACGGGGGCCGCGCCACAATCACCCGGAATCAGCGCCAGGTTTTCAATTCCCCAGAACCCTCGGGCCGCCATATTGAGCACCAGCGTATGCCAGTTAACACCAGCCCCCACATGCGCCAACACATTATTACCCGCCGAGGTCAGCCACCACTGCCGTAGTGCCGGGCGTATCGCAATCCCTGTTAAGCGCGGCGGCAAAAGCACGTTGCTCCCTCCGCCCAAAAGCGTTACCGGCCAGCGCTGATGCTGGGCGATAGCAAGCGTCGCACGTAAGGCGTCTAGCGTGGTGGGTTCAGCGTAATAATCAGCCACGCAGGGCAAACGTAACGTATTGGACGATGACAGATCCACGTGTTCGTTAATGAGACAAGCCGAGTTTTTAAGGGCTGAAGCTGTCACACGCGGTCACTTTTCAGGTGCTGGATTAACCCCTGTGACGCCGTTTCGATCATATCAAGCACGTCTTCAAATCCCTGCTCACCGCCATAGTAAGGGTCTGGAACCTCTGCTCCCGGCGTTCCAGAGAACTCCAGAAAAAGCCCGACATAAGCGTTGCTTTCGGCAGGTTTCAAGGCATGCATTGCCCGCAGATTGTCGTTATCCATGCCCAGTACATAATCGAATGTCAGAAAATCTTCTGCGGTCAGCTGCCGGGCACATAGCTGGCTCAGGTCAATACCTCGCCGCTTGGCTGCTGCTTGAGCGCGCGAATCGGGTGCTTTCCCGATGTGCCAAGCACCTACTCCGCAAGAGTCAATACTGACACGTTCACTCATACCTGCGTTTTCCAGCGCACGTCGAAAAATGCCCTCGGCAGTGGGCGAGCGACAAATATTTCCTAAACAGACAAAAAGTACCCGCGTCACAACGCGCTCCCTGTACGTTGAAAAGTATTAACCAGATGGCGCTAACAGCGCGCGAACACGCGCTAAATCTTCCGCCGTGTCGACACCTGCTGGGTTAACCTCGCACGCCAATGCCACCTGAATTAAATGGCCATGCTGCAAAGCGCGCAGCTGTTCAAGCTGCTCTAACTGCTCCAGCATTGAGGCTGGCCAGTCCCGATAGGCGGCTAGAAAGCTCGCGCGGTAGGCATAAATCCCGATATGGCGCAGCCATGCATCCGTTTCAAGCAGTGCAGGCTGCTGCTTGAACTGCTCACGATCCCAGGGGATGGGCGCACGTGAGAAATACAGCGCCCGCCCCTGCAATGAGCGCACTACTTTGACCACGTTGGGATTAAAGAGTGATGCTACATCGTTAATCGGCTCAGCCAACGTCGCAATGGAGGCTTCTGCGTCATCAGCTAAGCGCAGTGCCACCTGATCAATTAACGCGGGCGGAATGAGCGGCTCGTCACCCTGCACATTCACCACTAGCTCGTCTTCACCCAAAGAAAGGCTCTGGGCAACTTCGGCAAGCCGATCCGTTCCCGAGGCGTGATCATCGCGCGTCATGACGACCTCAGCCCCATACGGCAGCATCGCATCACGGATACGTTCATCATCGGTCGCAACAACGACACGAGCCGCCTGGCTTTGACAGGCACGCCGCCACACATGGGCGACCATAGGCTCACCAGCAATATCCAGCAGTGGCTTACCTGGCAACCGGGTTGAACCATAGCGGGCAGGCACAACGGCTATAAATGCAGGAAACGCCATTACAGGTCTCCCGTGCGACCTGGCGAGGTTGGGAGCTTTTCGTCAGCGTCCATTACCCGGGCTTCCTCAGGCAGCATAACCGGGATACCTTCTTGTATCGGATACGCTAGACCGTCATAAAGACAAACCAGTTCCTGCGCTTCGCGGTCGTACTTAAGCTTGCCGTTACATAACGGGCAAACCAGCATTGCCAGCAGTTCCTTATCCATTTATGCATCCCCTTCAGGACAGGGCTGACAGCCTGGCTGCCAGCCAATGTTCAAATTCTAATGGAAGCGTTGCCTCCACTTCTAATATCCAGCTATTGGGTGGCGCAATTCCCATGCATTTCACCGCATCTTTGGCGGTCATGACCACGGGCCGCTGTTTCGCCGGAGTAAATATATCCGCACTAAAACGCTGATGGTCTGCCAACGCCAGCATCTCACCGTTTACGCCTAAATCACGCAATGTAGTAAAAAAGCGCGCGGGGTGTCCGATACCGGCCACGCCAAACACCGGCACGCTAAAAGGTAGCGGTGTCAGCGGAAAGCGCTTGCCATCATTTAGGCGCCGCCAACTTATCGGCATTAGCTGCATGGAAGTGGCGCTCACCGAAAGTGATTGGCGCATGTCTCCCTTCGCTATTTCACCATTCACTATTTCACCATTAACAACCACCGCATCTACACGCGCTAAACGTTCGGGCGACTCACGCAGTGGCCCCGCAGGCAGGCAGCGACGATTACCCAACCCTCGCGCCCCATCAATCACCACGATCTCAATGTCTCGCTCAAGCGCCAGATGCTGCAGCCCGTCGTCACTCAAAATAATATCGCAACCGAGATCGACCAACGCTTGAGCGCCACGCGCACGCTTGGGGTCTGCTACCACGGGTAACAAGGTTTGCTGGGCCAACATAACCGGCTCGTCACCGCTTTGCGCGGGATCCGTCGATGGCGTTACCTGGAGCGGGTAGTGCTCAGCTTTACCGCCATAGCCACGCGTGACAATACCCGGCGTCCAACCTTGTGTGACCAACCAGCGGCTTAACCAGGCCACTAATGGCGATTTCCCGGTTCCACCCAGGGTGATATTACCCACCACGATGACCGGCACTGGCGCACGCCATGTGGCCTTTTGGCCACTCACATACGCGGCTTCACGACGCGCCATGGCATACTTATAAAGTGCGCCCAATGGCCTTAGCGGCAATAGCCATGGGCTATTGTGATAGCCCGCTTCAAGCCAGCGCTGCGCCAGCGTCATTATGCTTCCTGAAACTGAAGTTGATACAGCGCAGAGTAGGCACCACCTTTGTCCAGAAGCTCCTGGTGCGCTCCTTGCTCAATAATACGCCCCTGGTCCATCACCAGGATTCGATCTGCACGCTCAATCGTGGACAGACGATGGGCAATGACGAGTGTCGTGCGTCCCTGGCAGACGTGCTCCAGCGCTTTTTGGATGTAACGTTCAGACTCGGTATCCAGAGCGGAGGTTGCCTCGTCCAAAATCAATATTGGGCTATCTTTGAAAATCGCCCGGGCGATCGCCAGACGCTGACGTTGCCCACCCGATAGCATGACCCCGTTTTCACCCACCACCGTTTCATAACCTTGTGGCAGCTTATCGATAAATTCGCTGGCATACGCCGCCTTGGCAGCAGCTTCAACGGCCTGACGATCAGGGTTCGCCGTGCCATAAGCAATATTATCGGCCACCGTGGCGTTAAAGAGCGTCACTTGCTGTGTGACCAAGCCAATCTGCTGACGCAATGGGCCTAACGCATACTCATTAATATCCACACCATCGATTAAAATGCGTCCTTCATTAAGACGATAAAAGCGTGGTAATAGGCTAACGAGGGTTGATTTTCCGCTGCCTGAGCGACCCACAATCGCCACCATCTCACCAGGCGAGACGTGCAAATTGATGTCATGCAGCACGTTTGGCTGGTCGTCGGCATAGCGAAAGCCAACATTTTCGAGCATCAGCTCGCCCGTTAGACGCTTGGGCACACGCTGGCCGGTGTCTTGTTCCGGTGCTGTATCCATCAACCCAAAGAGCTCTGAAGCGGCGGCAAGTCCTTTTTGAATTTCACTGTTAATTTCAGTGAGCTGGCGTACCGGCTTGATCATCAAGGCCGCTGCGGTAATAAACGCAACAAACTCACCTGGCGTCATATTGGCCATTATCGCCGGCGCCATGGCCAGCCACACCAGCAGCGCCATGGATATCGCTACCAGCATAAGAATAACCGGGGAGCTTATCGCCCGCGTCATTGACTCTTTCATACTCTGTTTACGGTTCTCTTCGCTTACCCGTGCAAACCGTTGCTTTTCATAATCCTCAGCGCCGTAGGTGCGCACAACGCGGTAGCCTGACAAGCCTTCGGAAGCGACATGAGTGACATCACCCATCGAGCTTTGTATGCGTTTTGAAATACGCCGAAAGCGCTTACTGACATAGCTCACCACCACGCCAATAATGGGGGTAACCCCTAAAAACAGTAGGGTTAGCATCCAGTTCGTCCAGAACAAATAACCCACCAATCCCACAACAAACAGGCCTTCACGCAAAATAACGGTGACAGCGTTCGTTGCAGCGCCCGCCACTTGCTCTACATGGTAGGTCACGCGCGAAACAAGGTGACCGCTTGAGTGCTGGTCAAAAAACCGTCCAGGCAGATGCAGCATGTGGGCAAAAACGTCGCAGCGCAGCGTGTGGATCACATAGCGTCCTACATACGCCATATAGTAGGTGCTTAGAAAAGTGCCTACACCACGCGAAGCAAACATCAAAATAACAAACAGCGGAAGAAACAGCCGAAAAGCAGCATCAGGGTTTTGGATACCGTCGATTAACCGCTTCATCATCTCAGCAAGTGCCGTACTTGATGCGGCATATACCACAAACCCAACAGCGGCCAAGCCAAATGCTTGCCAGTGTGGTTTTACGTAGCTAAGTAGCCGTTTATAAATAACCCAACTTGAATCGGTCACACGCGCTCCTGGCAATAGTGTGCAATGCGCTGGATTCTACCTTATGGCGAGGCGCATCAACACCGCTTAACGCCACCATGTTGAACACTGCCGGATGGCCAACGCATTGGTGTAATAGACACAGGATGATCTTTTTGAAGCCAAAACCGCAGTGCCCCATCGTGCCCGGTACTCCACAGGCAACTCTTATACGCTCGGAAGCGGCGTACCACATCATCGACCGGATGCTGGAAAGCATTATTGCGACCTGCACTAAAGATCACATGCAAAGGCGTCGTATGTTGGACAAACTGAACACCTGAACTTGTGCGGCTACCGTGATGTCCGGCGACCAATACGCTGAGCGGCACATCAATATCTTTTAGAAAACGCCGCTCTATATCACGGCTGACATCCCCGGTAATTAATAATTGATGCTCTCCCGCGCTGACTTCCAGCACGCAGGAGCGGTCATTGGCCGAGTAATCATTGGACCCGGCAGGCGGCCATAAAAACCGATACGTAATTCCATCGCGCTGCCACTGCTGGCCACGCTCGCACGGGGTGGCCGTTACCGGTAGAGCTTCACCTAGAGGCGCACGCCAGTGCGTGACTGCATGGCTCTCCAGTAGCGCGCCTATACCACCTGCATGGTCACTGTCGGCATGGCTAACAATCACCTCATCAAAACGCTGGCCTGGCGACCACAATGTTTGCAGAGGCATAAAGCCTGCCTGAAAACGTGGCCCAGTATCGTATAAAAGCCGGTACTGCTGGCTGCGTAGCTCGATAAGCTGACCTTGGCCCACATCATGCACCGTTACGCGCAACGTGCCTTTAGGTATTTGCTCCAACGGAAGCCACCAGGCAAGCGATACCACTAGGCACGTAGCCCCCACTTTCAACCAGGACACCACGCCAGGCAGACCCCAGCACAAAGCCAACAAAAGAAGAGCGCCGCTTAATGGGTACACTAGCGCATGATCAGGTTCCCACAGCGGCCATCGTTCTGACGTAACGGTCAGAAAAACGTAAAAAACCGACAGCGCTTGCTCAAACAACCACCACATGCCCGTGCCCAGCCACGGCAGAGGTGAAAATATCCAGCCCAGCAGCGCCAACGGCACCATGATTGAACTTACCCAGGGCACGGCGATTATATTAATAATGGGCGCGCCCGGCGCCATACGTCCAAATGCGATCAGCACGGCGGCGGCCATTAGCGGGGCCAGTAACAGCTGGGAACGCAGCAACGCCCAGCACCAGCCTTTAACCCCTTTTGGACGCGTGCGCCCTTGCCAAATAATGATCAACCAGGCAACAGCCACAAACGATAGCCAGAGCCCAGGGCGCCATAAAGAGAGCGGATCAAGCAGCAGAATAATGGCAAGTGCCAGCCACCAGGCCTGCCAAGTGGCTGGGGAGTGTCGACCACTGAGCACCCACAGCCCTACCAGCGTCATGACCATGGCGCGCATGGCGGGCGGTTCCATACCGGCCAGATAGGCATAACCGATGGTGACCAGCGCGGCCACCCACCAGGGCCACACGCGCATTCGCCAGTTCAAAGGCGTTGTTAGCCGTGCGATGAGCTTTGCCAGCAATAGCGCAAACCCGGCCACCAGCCCCACATGCAAGCCTGAAATAACCACCAGATGCGTCGTTCCCGTGGCATTGAGTAGCGACCAGTCCTCCTGGGTTAGCTGGCTGCCCTCCCCCAGCGTTAAGGCTGCGAGCCAGCGGCGCGTTCGTTCACCGAGTGGCTGCCTCTCCAGCACATCAAGCGCCAGCTTTCGTACAGAAAACCCAGCCGTGGCCAATTGCGTCGGCGCTGGCTCCTGGCGTACATACCCCGTTGCATGAATGCCTTCTCGCCAGAGCCACTGTTCAAAATCAAACGTACCAGGGTTGGCAAATCCGCGAGGCGGGCGCAGGCGTAGCGTCATTCGCCACTGCTCTCCCGCATAGTAAGTCGGCGCGTTATACGCCGTTACACGGACCTTGTTAAGCGTATCGCAAGCGGGGTGATGAGTAGGTCCTTCACAGGTTTTTACCGCTAACAGTAACCGCTGTGCATCACCCAACGGGGTTACGCTCAGCACCCTTGCTTTTACAACGACATCTTCGCCGTTGAGACCTTCGGGCAAGCGACTGCCCCACTCCTGATGAATGCCAACCATTACCCAGCCACCCAGTAATAGCCAGAAAGCCGCCTTGGCGCGCCAGGCCATCAGTAGCAGCACGCCCAATAAGCTAACGCCAACAAAAGGGTTCATTGCCCCCGTTATACCGCTTAATCCCGCGATTACTGCCCCTAACAGTGCCGCTAGCGCTGCCGGTATCGCCATGCCAAACGGCATACGACTCTCCTTGGCTTAAGAACTTCATCTACTTGGCATAGCCGAAGCGCTACGCGATATGGATAATAGGGTGCACTAATAGGCAAGAGTACCTGACATGCCGCGCCGGTTCCTGCAGCGCTACATGCCCAGACCCGACACGCTACGGCGACAGCGGTCGCTACGCTTTATAGCACCGCTAATTGCCGACCCCGGGCTGTGGCTTTTAACTCGGCGAAGCGTTGCCAACGCCTTTAGCGTTGGCTTGTTTTGCGCCATGCTACCGATTCCATTTCAAATGGTAGTCGCTGCCGTGGGCGCTCGCCTAAGCCGTTGTAATTTAGCACTTTCGGTAGGCCTTGTCTGGATTACCAACCCACTCACCATGCCGCTGATTTTTTATTTTAACTATCGAATTGGCACATTTATGCTTGGAGCCCCGGTACGTGAAGCACCTACGCGTATTTCAACGCGCTGGATTGCCGAACAAATGCACGATATCGTACCGCCACTGATTGTTGGCTCATTTATTACGGCTATTGTGCTAGCAGTGGCCGCCAATATCGGCATTCGCCTTATTTGGCGCTGGCATGTCTCTCATAATTGGAAACGCCGCCGCCTAAATAGGCAGCGGCGTCGGGCATGTATCGAATCCGAGTTCGATGATTAAGGCATGCGAGGCTGCTCAACCAACTTGCCCGCGTCCAGTTTAAGCACCCTGTCCTGATGTGCAGCCAGCCCCACGTCATGCGTCACGATAACAAACGCACACGCACTCTCTTTGGCCAACTCATCCATCAGGGCTAGAATCGTGGCTGCCGTCGTTTGATCCAGGTTACCGGTAGGCTCATCCATTAGCACCAGGCTTGGGTCTGTTACCAAGGCACGCGCAATGGCGACCCGCTGGCGCTCACCACCGGAAAGCTCGCCAGGCTTATGATCAGCCCGCGCCTTCATCCCTACACGCTCAAGAATCTGCATAGCGCGTTTTTCAGCGGTTTTTTTCGACTGACCACGGATAATTAACGGTAACGCTGCATTCTCAACGGCGGTAAATTCTGCCAGCAAATGGTGAAACTGGTAAACAAACCCAATGTAGCGATTACGAAACGTCCCTAAGGCCGCTTCGTTTAAGTTGGAAAGTGGCTCACCAGCGATCACCACCCGACCATCGCTTGGGCGATCCAGACCGCCCAGCAAGTTTAAAAGCGTGGTTTTACCCGACCCAGAACTACCCACAATCGCCACCCGTTCGCCCGCACGAACGGAAAGTTCAAGCTTATCAAGCACGGTCAGGTCTTGTGGTCCTTCGCTATATACCCGCGTTAAACCTTGGCAATCCAACATAACAGGCGGCTCGTTCGCTCCCCCTGCTGCGGCTGGCGTAGCGTTGGACGGCGTGGAAGTTGACTGCATAGACGTTAACGGCCCAGTAGTAGACATGGAAGCATCCTTATTCATAGCGCAGAACATCCGCCGGTTGAACGCGAGCAGCGCGCCATGCTGGGTACAGCGTGGACAAAAACGTTAGACCGAAGGCCGCCAACACAATATTGCGCACGTCATCCCACCTAAGCTGGGACGGCAAATCGCTGATAAAGTAAACGCCTGCATCCAGAAACTTAATCCCAAAGGCCGCTTCAAACCAACCGATCAGATCAGATACTGTCAGCGCCAGCAGTATGCCCACAGCAACGCCAATCGCAATACCAATCAAACCAATGGCCATGCCTTGTACGATAAAGATGCCCATGATCGAGCGTGGCGTAGCACCAATGGTACGCAAAATAGCGATATCGGCACGCTTGTCGGTGACCACCATGACCAGAGTAGAAACAATATTGAACGCCGCAACGGCAATGATCACCGTTAGCAGCAGTGCAATCATGCGCTTTTCCATCTGAATGGCCTGGAAAAGGTTGCCATGCGAGTACGTCCAATCGGTGCCGCGGTAGCCTGGTCCCAGGTCGTTCACAATGGCCTGGGTCTCGCTGCCCGCAATAAACAGATCATCAAGCTCAAGGCGCAAACCACCTACCGCGTCGCCAAGGCGCGCGAGGGTTTTCATATCTTCGATATTGGCGTAAGCGAGATTGGCGTCCAAATCGGCGCCCACGCTGAAAATACCGCTAACGGTAAAGCGCTTTAACCGCGGGAAGACACCCGCTGGGGTGATAGAAGCTTCCGGCACCAGCAGCGTCACTCGATCGCCTACACCCACCCCCAGCTGACGAGCAAGCATAGAGCCAAGCACCACATTCCACTCATCTGGCACTAATTCAGCCAACGTGCCTTGGCGCATATGCTGACCAATAATCGAGACCTGGTCTTCCCAATCGGGATCAATACCGTTGACCATGGCTCCCTGGTTGCGGCCACCCGCGGAAAACATGCCCTGCTGCTCAACATACGGTGCAGCCCCCATCACGTGTTCACGCTGCGTCAATCGGTCTGCCAGCGCCTCCCACTCCACCAGGCCATCGGTTGCTTCAATTTTAGTGTGCGGCACCATTCCTAAAATACGGGTACGCAGCTCATGGTCAAAACCATTCATAACCGATAACACCAGGATGAGTACCGCCACACCCAGCATTAGGCCCAGCATCGATGTTAGTGAAATAAAAGAAATAAAGTGGTTCCGGCGTTTGGCGCGCACGTAGCGCAGCCCCACCAGAAAAGGCAAACGATCAAGCATGGCGTCATTCCTTATTAATAAGCGCTCATGGTACGGTTTTTTTAGCCATACTGCATGTGCAAACGGGCATTAGAGTAACAGACCCCAGGCCCGTTCCCTGAAACCACGTAACGCTTGCAAGTTCTTCGACGACGCCCTACATTGCGCCCATTTGCGCTGGCTAAATCGGTGAGCGCTTTACTTCAAATAACGTTACCAAGAGACTTCCTAACCTTGGCCAATATGACATATCGCTTGCTGCCGGAATGGCACCCCCAGGATGGTCTACAGCTGACCTGGCCACGCCCTGATGGCGATTGGGCATCGCTTCTATCGCGTATAGAAGCAACGCTTGAGCGCATCGTGCTGGCAACCGTTCGTTACCAGCAGGTAGTGATCAGCATGCCAGATCAAGCCACCTGTGACCGCGTACGCAAAACGTTCGATGCCTATGGTGTGCCTGCTCATAAGCTATTGCTGATCATAGCGCCTACCGATGATACCTGGGCGCGTGACCACGGCCCGATTAGCGTTGTTGATGATGAAGGCCAGCCGCTACTGTTGGATTACACCTTCACCGGCTGGGGCGGAAAATTCCCTGCCAGCAACGATAATCGGCTGACGCAGGCGTTAGCCGATGCAGGCGTCTGGGCATGCCCAGTGGCTTCACGCGATATGGTATTGGAAGGCGGGGCTATCGAAACCGATGGCGCGGGTACGCTGCTGACGACCGAAGCCTGCTTACTCAATCCTAATCGCAACCCGCATTTAACACGCCAGGACGTTGAAGCCTTGATAGGCGATGATTTCGGCGTCGACCGGGTGCTTTGGTTAACCAATGGGCATCTGGAAGGTGATGATACCGACAGCCACGTTGATACATTGGCGCGATTCTGTAATCCATCGACCATTGCTTATGTGCGCTGTGATGACCTACAAGACCCGCACTACACAGCCCTACACACCATGGAGCAAGAGTTAAAGGCATTTCGACAACGCAACGGCGAGCCCTACCAGCTTGTCCCGCTGCCTTGGCCACAAGCATGCTTTGACCCTGAAGACGGCCATCGGCTGCCAGCCACTTATGCCAACTTTTTGATTATTAATGAAGCAGTACTGGTGCCAACCTACGGCGACCCGGCTGATGCGTTAGCACTCAGTGCGCTGGCCGAAGCGTTCCCCAACCATGCGCTCATTCCCATTGAGTGCTCGAGCGTTATTCGTCAACATGGCAGCTTACACTGCCTGACCATGCAGTTGCCCAAGGGCACGCTCACCACCTCTTTTCATCAGTAAGGAGCCAGGATGTCTATCAAGGTAACCTCTGACCTAACGGTTGGCGTAGTGCAACAGTTTGCCTGGCCCGATAAAGCGCAGAGTCTGGCAGCCAGTGAAGCGGGCATTCGTGATGCCGTAGAACGTGGCGCTCAGCTTGTCATGCTGCAAGAGCTGCATGCTACCCACTACTTCTGCCAGTATGAAGATCCGGCCCTGTTCGACCTGGCCGAACCGCTGGATGGCCCGACCGGACAGCACCTGGCCGCACTTGCTCGCGAATTGGATATCGTGCTGGTCGGCTCGCTGTTTGAGCGGCGCGCACCAGGGCTTTATCACAACACGGCGGTGGTATACGACCGAGATAAAGGCCGGGTGGGTCAGTATCGGAAAATGCACATCCCTGATGACCCAGGCTTTTATGAGAAGTTTTACTTCACCCCTGGTGACCACGATGCGAGCCGTGCAGAAGGCTTTACACCAATTGATACTTCGCTTGGCCGTTTGGGCGTGCTGGTGTGCTGGGATCAGTGGTACCCGGAAGCGGCTCGCCTGATGGCCTTGGCCGGAGCAGACTTGCTGCTCTACCCCACGGCGATTGGGTGGGATCCTAACGATGATATTGCGGAACAAACCCGCCAAAAAGATGCCTGGACGTTAATCCAGCGCTCGCATGGCGTCGCCAATGGCTTACCGGTGATTGTTGCCAACCGCGTGGGATTTGAAACCGACCATTCAGGCGTGGGCGATGGCATTCAGTTTTGGGGAGGCAGCTTTATTTGTGGGCCTCAGGGCGAGCTACTTGCCCATGCCGGTGAAGAAGCTGAACAACTGGTTGTGACCATTGATATGGCGCGCTGCGAAAATACTCGCCGTATCTGGCCTTACCTGCGTGATCGCCGTATCGATGCCTATAGCGATCTAACCCGCCGCTTTCGCGACTAGGCGTTATCGATCTATAGGCCAGTTTAACGTAGCGGTCTTTGACGGAAAACGCCTGCCAAAATCATCTGGCAGGCGTTTTTTCTAGTACCTATTTCTGCACGTACCGCAGCGCTGACTTACGCCATTACGTCAGCAGTAACAAACTTATCACTTCCAGAAATCGCGAATCGAGGCGATGCCTTGGGCGCCTACGGCGCGGGCGTGATTGGCATCAAAGCGTGTCATTCCACCCAGCGCAAAGACCGGCATTCCGGCACGCTCAACCAGTTGTTGAAAATCATGCCAGCCCATCGGCGCTACTTCCGGATGTGAAGGCGTAGTGCGAAGCGGTGACAGCGTCACAAAATCACACCCCAGCAGCGCCGCTTTGGAGAGCTGAGTTTGGTCATGTGTCGAGGCAGAGAGCCACTTTTGCTCGGCAATCGGACGTCGATCCAGCTGCATCAAGCGCTCGCTGGTTAAATGAATACCATCGGCATCCACATGTTCAAGCAGCGCAGGCTCGCCGTTGAGTAGAAGCTTGGCGCCATACTCATGACACATGCGCAAAGCGCGTTCAGCGCGCTTAAGATAAGCGGCTTCATCAAGCTGCTTGGCACGCAGCTGCACCAAGCGAATGTTGTCTTCTTTCAAGGCCCGCTCCAGGAGCGTATCAAAACGCGCCTCGTCAGCCTCTTCTTTTGTAATCAGATATTCAGTGGGCAGCATCACAGCACGCAGGATCGGCAGGTTGGCCGCCGGGAACGGATAATTAGCCAACTCCTCCATCGGCACCCAACGCACGGCTTGGCCTTCGCGACCAAAAGGCTCGCCAGCAAACTCATGAACCTGCCAAACATCTAACAAAATATGCTTGTCAGGATATTCGTGATGCACACGGATCAAGGGCTGCGCACGTACAATCTCAACACCAAGCTCTTCGTGCAGCTCGCGCTTAAGGCCCTCAAGTCCTGTTTCATAAGGCGCGAGTTTCCCACCCGGAAACTCCCACAAGCCACCCTGATCGACATTCGAGGGCCGACGTGCAATCAGCACTTGCTTCTGATCGGCACTAATGATGGCTGCTGCCGCAACATGAACTCGTCGTTTTACCATTACATTCATTACGTCTTTATCCACTGTGTGCGCACCGGCGGATCAGTGCCGGCGCTTACTCGCTGCGTGAGCCCTTTATGACTGCCAAACCCAGTCGGTGACTGGCTAACTAGCTACGATAGTCTGCGTTGATCGACACATAGTCATGGGAAAGATCAGAGGTCCATACGGTGGCACTCTCCTGACCACGCCCTAAACTGATGCGAATCGTAATTTCGTCTTGCGCCATGACGGCACTGCCTGCGGCTTCCGTATACCCAGCCGCACGACCACCTTCTTCAACCAGGCGAACATCTGCCAGGTCAATGACAATGCGGTCCACGTCAAAATCAGCCACAGGCGCTCGCCCTACTGCGGCCAGAATACGCCCCCAGTTAGCATCAGAGGCGTAAAGCGCTGTTTTCACCAAGGGTGAGTGGGCGACGGTAAATGCGACATCCAGCGCTTCCTGACGACTTTCTGCGCCATCAACCTGGAGCGTCACAAACTTTGTCGCGCCCTCACCATCACGGATGATCGCCTGAGCCAAGCTCGTCATTACCTGCTGCAATGCATCACGGAAGACAGCGATATCCTCGTCGTCTTCAATCGCCGTTCCCGTACCTGTCGCTGCAAGCATGCACGCATCATTGGTTGAAGTGTCGCTATCCACGGTAATGCAGTTAAACGAGGTATCCACCGTCTCGCGTAACAAGCGATCCAGTAATGACTGTTCAATAGCAGCATCCGTGACGACAAAGCCCAACATGGTCGCCATGTTGGGTTTAATCATGCCTGAGCCTTTAGTGATGCCATTGATAGTAACTGACCCGTCACTAACCTTCACGGTAACGCTGGCACCTTTGGCTCGGGTGTCGGTGGTTAAAATCCCTTCACCGGCATGTTGCCACGCCTGACTATTGTCAGCACCTGACGCAAGCGCTGGCGTGATACCGGCTAAAAGGTGCTCCATGGGAAGTGGTTCACCGATAACCCCCGTTGAGAAAGGCAGTACCTGATGCTCGGCAACGCCAGCTTGCTCTGCTACCGCTTTACAGCTGGCGTAGGCATCATGAAGCCCCTGTTTGCCGGTGCCCGCATTCGCATTACCGGTATTAATTAGCCAGTAACGCGGTGCCTGGCCCTGCTCGCGGCAGCGCTCAATATGCGCCTTGGCAACCGACACCGGGGCAGCGCAGAAGGCATTTCGCGTGAACACACCAGACACGGTTGCCGAGGCGGGTAGCTCAATAACTACCATGTCACGACGACCCGGCTTTTTAATACCCGCCATTGCACTTCCCAAGCGCACCCCAGCCAAGGGGGGCATCACCGGAAAGGGACTATTTCCCACCGCCATGATCGTCTCCTCTACCTAAATCCAGACCGCTTCTGATTAGCTTAATTTACCGCAGCACTGCTTGTACTTCTTACCTGAACCACATACACACGGGTCGTTGCGGCCGACTTTCGGCCCTTCGCGACGGACAGGGCGTGCGTCCTGCTCAGTGCTTTCCACATCACTGTTTTCACCGCTTAATCCGCTTTCACTGGAAGAAGCATCATCGTGACGATTAGCGGCCGCGGCTTTTTCGCGGGCCAACTCTTCACGCCGCTTTTGCTCCAGCGCATCAACTTCTTCAGGCTGACGTACCTGAACATGGCTTAGAATACGGGTGACATCCGCTTTAATATTGGTCAGCAGGTGCTGGAACAATTCAAACGATTCACGCTTGTACTCTTGCTTGGGGTTCTTTTGTGCGTAGCCGCGTAAATGGATGCCCCGACGCAGGTGATCCATGGACTGCAAGTGCTCTTTCCAACGCGTATCCAGAACCTGAAGCATGACCTGCTTCTCAAAACGACGAATCAGGGTCGCGCCTGCGGCATCCACCTTGGCCGCATAAGCGTCATGGTGCATGTCTTGCAGACGCTCACGCAGCTTCTCTTCGCTAAAGCGCTCATCATCAGCGGCCCACTGGACCACCGGGGCATCCAAGTTGAACTCTGTCTTAAGGTGCATTTCAAGCCCAGCCAGATCCCACTGCTCGGCTAAACTCTGCGGCGGAACGAAGTCGTTAATGGTGTCTTCCATGACTTCTTCACGAATACCCACGATAGCTTCTGCAATGTCATCAGAGGCCAGAACCTCATTGCGCTGCTCGTAAATAACCCGACGCTGGTCGTTTGCCACGTCATCATATTCAAGCAACTGCTTACGAATATCGAAGTTACGCCCTTCCACTTTTTTCTGGGCACGCTCAACGGCGTTAGATACCATTTTGTGCTCAATGGCTTCGCCGCGCTCCAGGCCCAATGCCTGCATGAGACGCTTAACGCGGTCAGAACCAAATAGCCGCATCAGGCTATCTTCCAACGACAAGAAGAAGCGCGTTGAACCTGGATCGCCTTGACGACCAGAACGTCCACGCAACTGGTTATCAATGCGCCGAGACTCATGGCGTTCCGAACCAATAACGTGCAGGCCACCGGCTTCCAGCACACCATCGTGACGCTGCTTCCACTCGGCTTTTAATGCATCAATCTGCGCCTGGCTTGGGTTTTGCAGCTTGGCAACGTCAGCTTCCCAGTTGCCCCCCAACATAATATCGGTACCTCGACCGGCCATGTTGGTGGCAATAGTGATCGCGCCAGGACGCCCTGCCTGAGCAATAATCTCGGCTTCACTCTGGTGCTGCTTGGCATTCAGGACATTGAACTTCAGCCCCGCTTCGCGCATTAAGTGCGCCAGATATTCAGACGTCTCGATGGACGCCGTACCTACCAACACCGGGCGGCCTGCCTCTGTCTCGACCTGAACGTCCTTAATAATCGCCTCGTACTTCTCTTCGGCGCTAAGGTAGACCAGGTCGTTAAGGTCTTTACGGGCTAACGGGCGATTGGTGGGGATGACGATAACATCAAGCCCATAAATCTGACGGAACTCAAAGGCTTCCGTATCAGCAGTACCGGTCATGCCTGCCAGTTTTTCATACAGACGGAAATAGTTCTGGAAGGTGGTGGATGCCAGCGTCTGGCTCTCGCGCTGAACGGTCACCCCTTCCTTCGCTTCAACAGCCTGGTGAAGCCCTTCAGACCAACGGCGGCCAGGCATCGTCCGTCCAGTATGCTCATCAACGATGACCACCTGGTCTTCCACTACAATGTAATCAACATCCTTGTTGTAGAGATGGCGTGCCCGGAGCGCAGAATGCATGTGCTGAAGTAAATTCAGGTTTTGAGCGGCGTAAAGCGATTCACCCTCTTTAAGAAGGCCTTCCGCCTGCATCAGCTCTTCAACCCTGTTATGCCCCTGCTCGGTCAGCTCAACCTGCTTTTGCTTCTCCTCCAGCACAAAATCGCCAGTTGCAGGCTGGTCGTCATCTTCCGAGACCTCACCCTCTTCCAACTGCTGGGCAAGCTGATTAACGACGTTATAAAGATTGGTATTTTCATCCACCGCACCTGATATGATCAACGGCGTACGCGCCTCATCAATCAGGATAGAATCCACCTCATCAACAATGGCATAGTGCAGGCCACGCTGCACCTTATCCTCCAAAGAGAACGCCATGTTGTCGCGCAGGTAGTCAAAGCCAAATTCGTTATTGGTACCGTAGGTAATATCACACCGATAAGCATGGCGTTTCTCCTCCCCGGTTTGGCCGGAAAAGATAACCCCAACAGAAAGCCCTAAAAACTCATACAGCGGGCGCATCCACTCGGCATCACGGCGGGCAAGGTAGTCATTGACGGTGACAACGTGTACGCCCTTTGCAGGCAGCGCATTGAGATAAACGGCCAGTGTTGCTACCAGCGTTTTACCTTCGCCGGTTTTCATTTCAGCAATACGACCACGGTGCAGGGTCATGCCCCCCACCATCTGTACATCAAAATGCCGCATACCCATGACGCGCTTGCTGGCCTCTCGCACAATCGCAAACGCAGAAGGCAACAAACTATCCAGCGCCTCGCCATTTTCCAGGCGCAAACGCAGCTCCGCTGTCTTACCTTGTAATTCAGCGTCGCTTAATCCTTCAAGCTCAGCTTCGAGCACGTTCACACTGCGAACGTTTTTGTGCATGCGCTTTACTTCACGGTCGTTCTTGGAGCCAACAACCTTGCGTAACAAATTATTAATCATGAAATTTCCAAATCATCTTGAGCGAACCAATGGGCTTCGCCCTGTTCCGTATAAGGCAAGTAAAGTACGTTTTAGAAAACCGTGAGTTAAGCGGGCGGACCGCGCTGGGTAAGCACATCGTGTGCGGCTACCTGGCGCTTTATAAAATCATAAACAGGTAAAAAGTGGCGCTGCACCGCGATACGTTTAAATCGCTGCTGCCAACCGCGCAATGCGCGTCGCCTTTTGGCGATCCAATGCGATTGAGCACGTAAAATAGCCGGTACCCACAAACACACGCAGACGTTACGCTCAGCCCCCCGCATGGCATCAAAAGGCACTAAACTATTGGGCAGTAAGCAGCTTACCAGGAGCCCTGCCAGCCACCAACGCGCCAAGCCATAGCGACGGTTACGTCGCGGCAAAGCAGAAAAGGTGTTAAGCGTGGAGGGCATGCTGTGGATTGGCTCCTGAGCGTGTTAGGCTCTGCAAATAAGTAATGCATCCGTGTCGATGCCGCTACTTGGCTATATATTGAGGGGTTACCCCAGGATTCAAGCGTATGAGTATAAAGGTTAAGCGTTCTCGCGCACAGCCCATCGCCCGTCTGCTAAACAAGTCAGGGGATATTGGCCAATTAATGCGTCTGTCTCGCTTGATAGATCAAGCCCAGTGTCATTTAAGAGCCCATCTGCCAGAAGAGATGCGCCCACATATCTTTGTCGGCGGCTTTCGCGATGGGCGCTTAACCCTGATCAGTGGGCAGGCAAGCTGGCTGACATGGTTGCGCTTTGAACAGCAGCGGCTGTTGACGCTGCTACATCAACTGCCAGGCTTTGAGGCTGTGAACGGCTTTACCTTTAAAGTGCGCCCCGTCCGTCCAGTTGAGGCGCCTTTGCGTAATACCCGACACTTATCCGCCAGTGCGGGAAAAACGCTCAGCGAGTGCGCAAGCGACACACACAATCCTGCGCTGCGTAAAGCGTTAGAGCGCCTTGCGTCTCACGCACCAAAATAAGCGTGCCGCGCGCCTTGCGCACTTTTCAAATGCCAGAAACGCAAAAGCACCGCCTGAGCGGTGCTTTTTTTCATCAAGGCCAGTTATCGAGCTTGAGCACTACCAAAGGAGAAACCTGGATAGCGCGTCATAGCGAATATCTGACACTCCTGCTTGGCAGTTAGGCCATTGCAGGCGCTGCGTACGAAATAGGCGCAACGGTTTTTTCATCTTCAAACGTCACGATTTCATAAGCATCAGGCTGTGCCATCAATTCGCGGCAAAGCTGGTTATTCAGCGCATGGCCAGATTTTGTACCGTGAAACTCACCAATCAGGCTGTAGCCTAACTGATACAAATCGCCGATCGCATCCAGCACCTTGTGCTTGACGAACTCATCTTCGTAACGCAAACCGCCTTCATTGACGATGCGATAATCATCAACCACGATCGCATTATCCAGACTCCCCCCCAGGGCCAGGTTATTAGAGCGCAAAAACTCCAAATCCTTCATAAACCCAAAGGTGCGCGCCCGAGAAACTTCTTTCACAAAAGAAGTCGTCGAAAAATCGATAAGCGCGGTTTGTTTCTGCTGTTCGAAAACCGGGTGGTCGAAGTCAATGGCAAACGAGACCTTGAACCCTTGGTGCGGAAGGAAAACGGCTTCTTTATCGCCATCTTTAACCGCGACGCGACGCTTGATGCGTATAAATTTCTTTGCTGCATCCTGCTCAAGAATACCCGCCGATTGGATTAAAAACACAAACGGGCTGGCACTACCGTCCATAATCGGCACTTCGGGAGCACTTAGGTCAACGTAAGCATTATCGATGCCTAGTCCTGCAAACGCTGACATCAAATGCTCAACCGTTGCCACTTTCACACCTTCGTGTGAAAGCGCGGTGCAAAGTGTTGTGTCTTCCACTAACTCTGCGCGTGCGGGTATATGTACCACAGGCTCCAGATCGGTTCTAACAAACACAATCCCGGTGTTTGTCGGCGCCGGACGCAAAGCCATGTGGACTTTTTTGCCGGAGTGCAGACCCACTCCAGTGGCGCGGATGACGTTTTGTAGGGTGCGTTGTCTGATCATGGGCAGTGGTCGAACTCTAATGACGGTAGTACCGTAGGGGAAGGAAAGTTATCAAACAGTGTTCACTTTAACAGCAAACGAGCGTTTTAACCAATAAAACACTCGTTTGCTGGCCCGGTAAACCTATAGAAACAATCAATCGGCCTGACGGCGCAAGAAAGCGGGTATGTCCAGATAGTCGTCAGCATCGGCTGAGCGACTCTTTTCCGGACGCGGTTTGGGCGCGTGTTCAGGCGCCTCTGCACGGGCAGTTGCTTGCTGACGCATTACGGTAGGCTGCTGTAGCTTACGGTAATCAGAAGAGTCAGCAGAAGAGCGACGTGCAGGTTCACGTGTCGTCGCTTTGGCAGCTTTCGCGCCATCTAATCCAGCAGCAACAACAGTAACACGCAGCTCATCAGACATTTCCATATCGATGGAAGTTCCCACGACAATGGTCGCTTCTTGTGAAGCAAACTCTTGAACGGTGGCACCTACATCGTTGAACTCGCCAATCGACAGGTCCGGGCCTGCCGTAATATTGACCAGAATGCCTCGCGCACCATGCAGATCGATATCTTCCAGAAGCGGGCTACGGATAGCTTTTTCAGCTGCTTCGCGGGCGCGGTTCTCGCCGGTAGCACCGCCCGTACCCATCATCGCCATGCCCATTTCAGACATAACAGTACGCACATCAGCAAAGTCGACGTTGATAATACCAGGGCTTGTAATCAGCTCGGCAATACCTTGAACAGCGCCAAGCAATACATCGTTGGCAGCGCTAAACGCAGTTAATAGCGTCGCGCTTTTACCCAGTACGGATAAAAGCTTTTCGTTGGGTATGGTGATCAGCGAATCAACATGTTGAGAGAGCTCTTTCATTCCCTCTTCGGCAGCGCGCATACGCTTGGGGCCTTCAAACGGGAAAGGCCGCGTAACGACAGCTACCGTTAAAATACCCAGTTCTTTGGCAACTTGCGCAACCACTGGCGCGCCGCCGGTGCCTGTACCACCGCCCATACCAGCGGTAATAAAGACCATATCGGCGCCTTCAAGCAGCTCAGCGATTCGGTCACGATCTTCCATCGCGGCCTGACGACCTACCTCAGGGTTGGCGCCAGCACCGAGCCCCTTGGTGATTTCACCACCTAGCTGTAATACTGTTTTTGCGGATACGCGTTTAAGCGCCTGGGCATCGGTATTGGCGCAAATAAATTCAACGCCTTCAATGTTACTTTCAACCATGTGATTGACGGCATTGCCGCCACCACCACCAACACCGACTACTTTTATGACCGCACTACTTGAGGGTGCGTTATCTACCAATTCAAACATAAGCCCCGTCTCCTGAACCGCGCTTGCGGCCCTGTCAGAAATTTCCTTTGAACCAGCCCTTGATTCTGGCCAGCGCCGAATGGTCTTCCTTGATATCACGTCGAGAGAGCTCGTTGCGACCTTTATGAGGTGCAATGACTCCCCCGTGGCTTTCTAGACCCTGCCCATGCCGCGCTTCTTGCAGTGCATAGTGCAATAAGCCGACACCTGTCGCATAAATGGGGTTTCGCACGACATCCGCTAAACCTTTAACGTTTTGCGGACAAGCAATACGAACCGGCATGTGGAATATCTCTTCCGCCAGTTCGCCGACCCCTTCCATACGTGAGGTGCCACCAGTGAGCACAACACCAGCGGCAACCATGTCTTCATAGCCACTGCGACGTAATTCGTCTCTAACCAGTGTAAATAGCTCTTCATAGCGTGGTTCGACCACTTCTGCGAGCGCCTGACGCGACAAGTCGCGTGACGGACGATCACCCACGCTAGGAACCTTAATCATTTCATCGCTTGCGGCCAATTGCGTTAAGGCACAAGCGTATTTAACCTTGATCTCTTCTGCGTGCTGCGTCGGTGTACGTAGCGCCATGGCAATATCGTTGGTGACCTGATCACCAGCAATTGGTATAACGGCCGTATGTCGAATGGCACCTTCAGTAAAGATGGCCATATCAGTGGTTCCACCACCGATATCCACCATGCAAACGCCTAATTCACGCTCGTCTTCGGTCAACACTGCCATGCTGGATGCCAGCTGCTCCAGGATAATTGAGTCGACGTCCAAACCACAGCGTCGAACACATTTCTCAATATTCTGTACCGCGTTGAGTGCTGCCGTTACCAGATGAACTTGCGCTTCTAAACGTACACCGGACATGCCCAAGGGCTCGCGAATACCGCCTTGTGCATCAATTGCAAATTCCTGGGGCAGTACATGTAAAACGCGCTGACCTTCTGAAACCGCCCTTGCCCTCGCTGAATCAATAACGCGATCAATATCAGAAGGAGTAACTTCACGCTCTTTAATAGCGACCACGCCATCTGAATTCATCGAGCTAATATGACTACCCGCAATGCCCACATATACCGAGTGAATATCGCAGCCAGCCATAAGCTCGGCTTCTTCCACAGCGCGCTGAATAGATTGAACGGTTGATTCAATATTAATGACAACGCCTCGCTTCATACCCCGTGACGGATGCGAGCCGATACCAGCAATTTCAATGCCGCCATCATCGGTAGGTTGACCGACAATTGCGACGACCTTGGACGTTCCAATGTCCAGCCCGACCACCATATTCGATGCATTGGGTGAGCCTGCCATGAGTCGGGAATTCTCCTTGTAAACTTTTTAAATTAAAATAAATAGGGATACTTAAACCAACTTATTCTTTGCCTATTATAACTTGCAACCGGTAAGCGCTGATAGCTCAATAGCGCTGTACGCTGATGTGAAGTTTAAATCTACAAAATCACCGATATCCCATAGTATAGAAACAATTGGCATAATACGACCAGCCCAAGCCCACAATAATGGGCTTGAAGTGTAATTTAAACCCCATTAATGCGTTTTTACGCGCTGTCGGCGACTTATCATGGCTAAAGCGCGTTAATTAAAACTTGAGTTAGTCTTCTGATGCCTCAAAATCGCTCTGACCATGCCAGGCAACAGCGACACCGTTAGGATAGCGCAGATCAATATAACGAATATGCTCACTATACCTTGATAATTCGCGCTGCCAGGAGGCCGCTAAGCGTGCCAAACGCACTTCATGCTCGCGCCGGCCCAGCATAATCCAGGTACCGTTACTTAGCTGTACACGCCATGCACCGCGCGGCTCTAATCGAAACTGAGTAAGTGCCAACGACAAGTTTGCGAAATAAGGTGTTAGGCGATGATAGTAATTTAGCACCTCTTCACTGCTTCCGCTGGGGCCCGCAAGATCAGGAAGACCTGAAGGCACCGCCAGAGGTGCAAAAGCAAAGGGCTCGCCTTTCGGGTTAAGCAAAAAGTCATCATTCCAGCGCGCAACGGGCACTTGTTCCGCCAGTTCAAACACCAGCGCATTCGGCCACTCACGAGAAATACGTACTTCTTTAAGCCAGCCAATCTCCAGGGCCCGGTTACGCAGCACGCCTAAATCAGCCGATAACCAAGTGGCACCTTGAACCAAAGGGGCAAGCTGAGTGCGTAGGTAGTCTGCGCTTACGTAATCCCACTCCCCACGGATGGAAACACGCTCGATGGGCCGATCCAGCCATAGCCATAGCGCGCGCCCTCCTGCCACTAACAGTAACGCCAGAAGCAGGATACCAAACCAGGCATTACGCCTTTTCATAAGGCCTCATCATGATGCGTTCTGCTTTCCGGCAGAGTGGAGTATCTGCACCACCAGGTCATCAAATTCGATGCCCGCATAGGCAGCGGCTTGAGGCACCAAACTGTGATCGGTCATGCCAGGCACGGTATTAACTTCCAATAGCCAGAACTGGCCATTGGCATCCCGCATCACGTCCACACGCCCCCAGCCTTCACAACCAATGGCCGCAAACGCGTGCTGGCACAGCGTTGCCAGCTGCGCTTCCTCTTCTGCGGTAAGCCCACAAGGAAGATGGTACTGGGTCGTATTGGAAACGTATTTGGCTTCATAGTCGTAGAATCCGCCAGGCACTTCGACCCGAATAGCGGGCAATACACGCTCATCCAGCAGCGCCACCGTGTACTCCTCACCGACCACAAAGCGCTCGGCCATCACTCGGGCATCAAATTGTGCCGCTTCGCGATAGGCGGCCTCAAGCGCCTCCTGGCTTTTAACTATACTGATCCCAAGCGTGGAGCCTTCATGTACTGGCTTAACCATCATCGGCAACCCAAGCGTGGCGACCACTCCGGCCCAGTCTGCATCAGCCGTCAGCATAATGCTTTCCGGCGTGGGCAGCCCAATGGCTTGCCAAACCTGCTTGGTGCGCTGCTTATCCATTCCCAGTGCTGACGCCATAACGCCACTACCGGTATAGGGAATACCCAAGAGCTCAAGCGCGCCCTGCAGCGTCCCGTCTTCACCACCACGACCATGCAGAGCGACAAATATCGCCGATGGCGCCATAGCCTCAAGTCCGGCTAACCCCTTATCGCGTAAGTCATAGCCTTCTGCGTTAATCTTTTGGCGTTTTAGCGCCTCAAGTACAGCGGCACCACTTTTAAGGGAAACCTCACGCTCAGCAGAAGAACCGCCGTAAACCACCACCACACGTGAGCAATCAATATTGACGTCTTTCAGGCTCACAGTTCCACCTCACTCATTTGCAGCTTCGCCTTGGCCAAGCTGAGCGAGATACCACCTACGTCGCCCGCCCCCTGAGTAATTAGGATGTCGTCGGGTCTCAGTACATTGGCCAATAGCGCTGGCAGCTCCTGCTTATGTTCAACAAAAAGCGGGTCTACCTCACCGCGCTGACGAATCGAACCTGCAAGCGTGCGCCCTTCAGCGCCAAGGATAACCGCCTCGCCCGCGCTGTATACGTCTAAAAGTACCAGCGTATCTACCTGGGACAGTACTCGAACGAAATCTTCATAGAGATCCCGAGTCCGGCTGTAGCGGTGGGGCTGATAAAGCATCACTAAACGACGCTCAGGCCAGCCAGCGCGGACTGCTCTGATGACCATATCCACTTCGCGCGGATGATGGCCATAATCATCCACTAACATAATCTTGCCGGGCGCTTTAGGCGCAGGGAAATGGCCATGCACTTGAAAGCGCCGCCCTACCCCAGCAAACCCCGCCAGACCGCGCAAAATCGCCTCGTCACTCACGCCTGCATCCGTAGCAACAACAATCGCTGCCATCGCATTAAGCGCATTGTGCTGACCAGGCATGGCAAGCCGCACGTTTAAGGGCGCGGCCTGACCAGGCCGCAAAGCCGTAAAGGAAACTTCACCACTTTGCTGCACAAAATCGGTAATCCGATAATCGGCATCGTCTTCAAAACCGTAGGTAACGAACTGGCGCTTAATCTGAGTTCGCAGTGCCCGTACATGCGGGTCATCGATACACAATATAGCCAACCCGTAGAACGGCAGGTTGTGCAGAAATTCGATAAAGGTATCTTTTAACCGTTCGAAATCGCCACCATAGGTGCTCATATGGTCAGCATCAATATTGGTAACTATCGACACCATTGGCTGTAAATGCAGGAATGAAGCGTCAGACTCATCCGCCTCTGCAACCAGATAATCCCCTTCACCCAGGCGCGCATTGGTACCGGCACTGGTCAACTTCCCACCAATGACAAAGGTCGGGTCCAGGCCGCCTTCGGCTAACAGTGTCGCCGTTAAGCTGGTCGTGGTTGTTTTTCCATGGGTACCGGCAACCGCAATGCCGTGACGAAATCGCATTAACTCTGCCAGCATCTCGGCACGACGCACCACGGGGACACGGTGCTCATGTGCCCAGCGAATTTCAGGGTTGGTCGTATCAACGGCGCTTGAAACAACCACAACGTCGGCCCCTTCGACATTCTCCTCGGCATGGCCAATCTCAACCCGAACACCACACACGCGAAGCCGCTCAATAACCGAAGAGGCTTTCATATCACTGCCACTGACGCTGTAACCTTGATTGGCCAATACTTCGGCAATACCACACATGCCCGCGCCACCGATACCGACGAAATGAATATGCTGAATACGGCGCATACCCGGGCCGCTTGAGCTTATGCGTTGCAGCGACGATGGGGTTACTGAGTCGGTCACACGTTTTCTCCTTTGTGTAGTATCGCCAGGCATCCTTCGGCTAATCGCTCTGTGGCATCCAGGTGCGCAGCCTGGCGTGCACGGGAAGCCATCAGCGCCAGCGTAGCGGGCTCTAATAGGTCATTTAAATAGTGCGTTAAACGCTCAGGCGTCAGCGCGGATTGCACAACGCATAGCGCAGCACCCGCATTAACCAGTACATTGGCATTGACTCGCTGGTGATCATCGACCGCAAAAGGAAACGGAACAAGAAGCGAGGGCTTTGCCGCAGCCGCCAGCTCTGCAACCGTTAACGCCCCCGCTCGACAAACCACCAAATCAGCCCAATCATACGCTGCGGCCATATCATCAATAAACGGGGAAACATCGGCCTGTATGCCATGTTCGGCGTACCCTTGTGCCGTTTGAGCGTCCCGCGACTTCCCGGCCTGGTGGCGTATTTCCGGGCGCTTACCGGGTGGTAGCGCAGCAATCGCTTGAGGCAAGCGTTCATTTAATGCCACAGCACCTAATGACCCCCCCACCACTAACAAGCGCAGCGGACGCCCCTGTAATGCCTCGACCGTACGCGGCACTTGGCCAAGTGTCGCTATATCTTCACGCACGGGGTTGCCAATGACGTCTGCCCGCGTACCGAACGCTTCAGAAAAGGCAGCATAGCTGCGCGTCGCCAAGCGAGAAAGCACGCGGTTGGTTAAGCCGGCAACTGCATTTTGCTCATGAACGACCAGCGGAATACCCGATAGCCACGCAGCAAGCCCGCCCGGACCACTGGCAAAACCACCGAGGCCAACCACCAGCTGCGGCTTAAAGCTTTTTATGACGTCACGTGCCTGCCAAATAGCTCGACTAAGGTTCACAGGCGCTTTAAACCAGCCGGCCACACCATTACCGCGCAACCCGCTAACAGCAATGGTATGCAGCTTAATACCGGCCTCGGGCACCAGCCTGTTTTCAATACCTCTGGGGCTACCCAACCACTCAACGTCAATGTTTTGCGCCATAAGCGCACGCGCAAGGGAAAGCGCGGGGATCACATGCCCGCCCGTTCCTCCTGCCATGATTAAAACACGCCGATGTGCGTTCACCGTCACAAACGACTCCTTGAAAATTATTTCGATAACCGCGGCTCATGGCGCGGTTTATAGGGGGTTGGCGCACGGCTCGGCCGCTGTCGTGTTTCTGCGTCAACCCGCAAAAGCAGACCAATCATCATGCCAATAACCAGTAAGCTCGAACCACCATAACTTATCAAAGGCAAGGTCAGTCCCTTGGTGGGCAGTAGCCCCGAGCTTACCGCCATATTGATAAATGCCTGAGAGGCAATAACAAAACAAATACCGTAACTTACGTAAGCACCAAAAAGATGGCCCGCAAGCTCAGCCTTCCGACCAATCCACATGGCGCGACTAATCAATAGAGTAAACAGCAGGATAATCGCAATAGCGCCAATCATGCCCAGCTCTTCGGCAATAACGGCAAAGATAAAATCGGTATGCGCCTCGGGTAAATAGTGCAGTTTCTGGACACTATTACCTAACCCGGTGCCTGTAACATGCCCACGACCAAAGGCAATCAGCGCTTGGGTCAACTGATAGCCGGTTGCGAACTGGTCTGCCCACGGATCCAAAAAACTGGTCCAACGCGCCAGACGATAAGGCTCCAGCGCCACCATCATGACCGCACCAAATCCCAAAACAGTACCGCTGCCAATAAGTAACACGAGCGATGCACCACTCATCATTAACATGCCAATGACACACGTGGTGTAGACCACCATGCCGCCAAAGTCGGGCGCTAAAAACAGCAGTCCTGCGGGTAGCGCCAACACCGCAATGGGACGCCACATGGTAAAAACACGGCGGCGTAAATCATAGGTAAAACGCGACATAAACATCGCCATGTAAAAGATAAGGCCTATTTTACCAAGCTCAGATACTTGAAGACTAGGCAGCGGGCCCGGCAGCGCTATCCAGCGCTTACTGCCGTTAATTTCCTGACCAAACAGCAACACGCCTACCAACAATGCTATGCTTATTAAAAAAATCAGTGCCGCATTCTGGCGCCATACTTCAAGGGGTACGCTAAGCATAAACAAGCAGCCTAACGTTGAAATGAGCAAGAAAACCCCATGCTGCCGAAAATAGTAGAAGCTATTCTCCAGAAGTCCTATTGAGGCCGAGCTAACCATCACCCAGCCAATGCCTGCAAGCGCCACAGCAGCTGCAATGAGCCAGATATCACAGGGGAAGTTTCGCGTCGTTAATACAGTATGCAAGCGCTGTAATCGGCTCATAAGGATACTCCCGCCGCACTGCTTTCCACCCAGCGACGAAAAGCATCACCTCGAACCTGGTAGTTGGGAAACTGGTCCAGGCTTGCACAGGCAGGCGACAGCAACACACAGTCGCCAGGCTCTGCTTGGCTAAATGCGGCCTTCATTGCCTGCGTTAAGTCATTTACCTGCTGGACCGGCACATGCGCCGCTACCGCGTCTGAAATTCGCTCACTATCAGCACCAAATAGCAGTGCCAGCCGCGCGCAGCGCGCCAACGGCACCGCTAACGGCGAAAAGTCAGCGCCTTTACCTACACCACCCGCCAACCAAATCAAGCGACCTGTTAACGTAGCGCCCAACCCTTCAATAGCGGCTAATGTTGCCCCAACATTGGTGCCTTTCGAGTCGTTTATCCACGTCACCCCATTAATACAGGCCACTGTTTCGCTCCGGTGAGGCAACCCCGTAAAGGCTTTTAAGGCTTCTACCATGGCAAATGCATCAAGCGCCAACGCCTGCCCCATTGCCAGTGCCGCTAATGCATTCGTATAGTTGTGCTGGCCAGCCATTTTCAATTCACTTGCCGAAACCCATGGCGTCTGCCCCTGCATGAGCATAAGCTCGGCCCCTTGCCATACCAGCCCCCAGTTGGTGTCTATGGGCGGGTTCGCTGAAAAGCTGACAATGCCTGGCCCTGCTTGAAGAGGCCAGGTCAGGGGGTCGTCCTGATTGACAACCGCATACTGCGCGCCGTTAAAAATACATTGTTTTGCCAAACGATAGGCCGACATATCACCATGCCTATCCAAATGGTCTTCGCTCAGATTCAAGAAAGCCGCGACTTTTGCACCCAAGACAGGCGTGGTTTCAAGTTGAAAACTGGAAAGCTCAAGAACATACAGCTCTGCATCCGGCTGCTCGACCAATAAATCCAGCGCGGGCGTTCCCAGGTTGCCGCCAACCGCCACTCGCAAACCAGCCGCCCTGGCCATCTCACCCAGTAGAGTGGTCACCGTGGATTTCGCGTTTGAGCCCGTGATAGCCGCAATGGGGACTTGGGTCGCGCGAACAAACAGCGCCGTTTCACCAATCAGCACAGGCTCGCCTGTATGCGGATTAACGCGCCCAGCCAGGCTTTCAAGACCCGGCGAATCAGGGCCAACGCCTGGGCTAAGCACTACTTCATAAGCGTCCGTAAAATCGAGCGACGTCAGAGGGCCGCAGATGACGTCAACGTTTGGATGGGCTGCATAAAAAGCGTCAATCCTCGGCGGCTCGCTGCGCGTATCGACGACCATAAACGGCGTATGCGTGCGTGCCAGGTGGCGGCATATTGCTCGACCTGAAAGGCCCAAGCCAACGACCACCGTGACACCCTTGGGTACTCGCACCATCTCTGGCTCCTTTGCGGTTTACGCTTAAGGCGATAACGCTACCGATTAACGAACCTTGAGCGTCGCGAGGCCCAGCAACACCAGCACAACGGTAATGATCCAGAAGCGCACAATAACGCGTGGCTCAGGCCAACCTTTTAACTCGAAGTGGTGATGCAGCGGCGCCATACGGAAAATACGCCGACCCGTCAGTTTGTAAGACCCAACTTGCAGGATCACCGACAACGTCTCCACTACGAAGATACCGCCCATAATAAACAGGACGATCTCCTGGCGAACGATGACCGCCACAACCCCAAGCGCCGCCCCCAGGGCAAGCGCACCTACATCTCCCATAAACACCTGGGCGGGGTACGTGTTAAACCATAAAAAGCCGAGACCCGCACCTGCAATCGTGGCGCAGAAAATAGCCAGCTCACCGGTGCCGTTTATAAACGGGATATGCAAGTAGTTGGCGAACACTGCATTACCGCTAGCGTAGGCAAACACCGACAATCCCATCGCTACCAGCACGGTTGGCATAATGGCCAAGCCATCCAGCCCGTCGGTTAAATTCACGGCGTTAGAACTACCCACAATCACCAGGTAGGTTAATACGATATAGAACACGCCAAGCGGCAGTGCGACGTCTTTAAACAGCGGCACCAACAAGCTGGTTTCAACGGGCGTGGTTGCGGTGAAAAACAGCACTAACGCAGCGCCAAGACCTACCACCGACTGCCAAAAGTACTTCCAGCGTGCCGGCAGGCCTCGCGGGTTCTTTTCTACCACTTTCCGGTAATCATCGACCCAGCCTATCGCACCAAAGCCCAGCGTAACGGCCAATACCACCCACACATAGCGGTTGGTTAAATCACCCCATATGATGGTGCTGATGCCGATGGCCAGCAGGATCATCACCCCTCCCATAGTAGGGGTGCCCGCTTTTGATAGATGTGACTGCGGGCCATCATCACGCACGGCCTGGCCTATCTGGCCTTCCACAAGCCGGCGAATAACCCACGGCCCTAGCCAAAGGCAAAGCATTAATGACGTTAACGCGGCAAGAATGACGCGCAAGGTGAGATAGTTAAAAACCTGAAAGCCCGTATAGTACTGAGCTAAAAAACTCGCCAAGTAAAGTAACATGAACGGCGTTTACCTTATTTCATCCGAGCACAGCGCAGTAATGATCTTTTCCATACCGGCGCTACGCGACCCTTTAACCAACAACGTGGCATTGGGCGGCAAAGTATTAATGACATGACGCACTAGCGTCTCGTGGTCGTCAAAATGCTGCCCGCGACCGAAGGCGTCACAAGCTGGACGCGCGTTATCACCCAACGTCAACAGCCCGTCGATGCCAAGCTCAGCCGCGTAGCGGCCCATCTCAGCATGCAGTTTTTCCGTTTCGTCTCCCAGCTCACCCATGGCGCCCAGCGCGCACCAACGCGGCGCGGGGAAACGCATTAACGTCTCCATAGCGGCTTTGACCGCCCCAGGGTTGGCATTATACGTATCGTCTAACAGCGTGGCACCATTAAGCCCCAAAACGATACTTAGCCTTCCCTTCAACGCGCGTAGGGTCTGCAGACCTTCAATCACATCCGTGGGCGTTACGCCTATCGCTAATGCGGCCGCAGCCGCGGCCAGCGCATTGCTCACGTTGTGCTTACCTGGCATGGCAATCTGCACATCGCCCAGCGGTTTGCCATGTTGAACAAGCGTGAAAGCATACCGCCCCTGAGAGTCACAGGAAAGCGCCGAGGCATGAACATCCGCAGTACTATCAAACCCAAAACTGATCACACGGCGCGGCGACGCACAGGCAGCCCAAAAGGGGTAGTAACGATCATCGCGATTGAGCACCGCGATGCCCTGCTCACTTAGACCGTTCAGCAGCTCGCTTTTGGCTTGGGCAATATGACCCATGCCTCCAAACTCGCCAACATGCGCGCCCGTTACGTTGGTGATCACCGCTACATCCGGTACGGTTAATCGACTAGACCAGGCGATTTCGCCCAAGTGATTTGCGCCTAGCTCAATCACGCCTGCTTGATGCTCGGGCGCTAAGCGTAAAAGCGTGAGAGGTACGCCAATATCGTTATTAAGATTGGCTTTGGTGGCCAACACGTTACCCAACGGCGATAACAGCGCAGCCGTCATCTCCTTCACCGTCGTTTTGCCACTATTTCCCGTGATACCGACTAACGGAATCCCGCACTGACGGCGCCACGCGCCCGCTAAAAGCCCAAGTCCCAAGCGTGTATCAGGGCATACCAACTGAGTCAGTGGACTTTCAACAGCGGACTCAACCAGTGCCGCCGCCGCGCCTTTGTCGCGGGCCTGTTCGATAAAATCATGACCATCAAACCGCGGCCCTTTAAGCGCGATGAATAAGCAGCCAGGAACAATCTGCCGAGTGTCCGTCACAATGGAGGTAAATGCGCGCGATGCATCGCTGACGGGCACCATAATTCCCAGCACTCTGGCGGCATCGGCCAGTGTCCAGTTCATTGTGCACTACCCCGCAATGCAAACGCCTTCATGACTTCATCTTCATCGTTATAAGCGTGACGGACGCCGTTGATCTCCTGGTAGGCCTCGTGGCCTTTCCCAGCGACCAGAATCACATCGTTTTGAGCTGCCTGTTGAATCACTTGGCTGATCGCGTGACGACGGTCCGCTATTTCGAGCAGTGTTGCCGTTGAGGCGAGCCCGGCAATAATGTGCTGACGAATCTGCGCTGCTGACTCGCCCCGTGGATTATCGTCAGTCACCACTACCACATCCGCCAGCGCCTCCGCCGCTTTTGCCATTTCTGCGCGCTTGCCTGTGTCGCGCTCACCGCCACAGCCAAACACACACCACAGCTTGCCCGCCTTGCTTAAATGGGCGCGCAGCGCTGTGAGCGCATTGTGTAACGCATCAGGGGTATGGGCATAGTCAATCACCACGCCCGGAACGCCTTTTGCGTGATAAAGCGCCATACGGCCAGGCACCGGGGTAAGCGCAGCGGCAGCCTCGAAAAGTGAGTTAATCGAATGGCCCCATCCATAAAGCGTCGCCATGGCCAACAACACATTATCCAGGTTGAAACGCCCGACCAGACCCAGCACTAACATGCGCTCGCCTTCGGGCGTGGCAATAAGTGCTTGCTGGCCTGTTTCGCTTGTCTGAACGTCCATCACCCGTAGCGTTACGGCCTCATCCTGACCGACCGCCAATACGCGAACGCTTTGATCACAACCAGCCAGCATCAATCGCGCTAGGGGGTCATCGGCATTAACCACTGCAAGCTCAAGCTCGCTACGTCTGAATAGCTTCGCCTTGGCCGCGGCATAAGCCGCCATGCTGCCATGATAATCAAGATGATCTCGCGTTAGATTGGTAAACACGCCCACCTTTATATTGGCAGCATCTAAACGATGCTGGTCAAGGGCATGGGAGGAAGCCTCAAGCGCTACTCGCTTAATGCCCTGAAGCGCCAGCTCTCCAAACGCCGCCTGCAGGGCTAAAGGCCCCGGCGTGGTGAGCCCAGTATCCACTAGCTGGCCCGAGCGGCCTACACCCAGCGTTCCTACCACACCCGCCGGAACACCTAGCGCTTCGCTAAGTTCTGCAATGTAATGAGTAACGGAGCTTTTACCATTGGTACCGGTGACGCCAATAACCTCAAGGTCATCCGGAACATTAAAAAGTTGTTTACCCAGCGCTCCCAAACGGACAGCCAGATGTGGCAAGTAGAGTACACGCCCATCCCAGGTCGCATGGTGCTCCGTGGTATGCGCCAGCACCAGCGAAGCGCCTTGCTCAAGCACTGCGCGAATAAAATCGCGCCCGTCACGCTGACTACCTGGAACAGCTACAAATATATCGCCGACTTCCAGCGCGCGTGAGTCGGTGGTCAGACGTAAAGACGCGGGTAGTTCGGGAAGCGGCTGCTCAAACGAAGCACCCGGCCATACTTTGCTCAGCGCACTCCATACATCGGTGGGAGCCAACGTCATGCCATCTCCTTAGCCATTCTTACTCGTCAACTTCATGGTCTGGCGGTACGTCCAACAAGCGCAATGCGTTGCCTGTCACGCTTGAAAAGACCGGAGCGGCCACTGCACCGCCATAAAATTCACCCGCTTTAGGGTGATCAATCATCACCACGGTCACAATACGCGGGTCGGAAATAGGCGCAATGCCTGCAAATACGCTGCGATAAGCATCCGTGGTATAGCCGCCCTGCCCCGACTTACGCACAGTCCCGGTTTTGCCTCCCACACGATAACCTTCAACGCGTGCGCGCCGACCACCGGTATAGGCGGCAACGGATGTCTCCAGAATATTCAGCAAATCATTGGCGACGGCGGGCTCAATGGCAGGCAGTCCTTGGGGCGGTTCAGAAAGGCGCAACAATGAAGGCGGTAAGCGCATGCCACCATTAGCCAGTGCGGTATAAGCACTGGCTAATTGAACAGCCGAGACAGACAGGCCATAGCCGTAAGAGAGCGCTGCCCGCTCACTACGCGACCAGCGCACCGGGGCCGGAAGACTACCCGTTGACTCCCCTGGAAAACCCGTCCCTGGGGATTGCCCCAACCCTAGCTGGTTATATTTTTCCCACATAGCCGTATCGCTTAACTGCAACGTTAAACGGGACATACCCACGTTGGATGAGTGCTCCAAAATACCGGCAAGCGTCAACTCGCCATAATCGCGAAAGTCACGAATGGTAAATTGATCGAGACGCATCCAGCCAGGCGACGTATTCACAACCGCATCGCGATCAACAATGCCGCTTTCAAGAATGGCAGCCATGGCCAGCGGTTTCATAACAGAGCCTGGCTCAAATACATCAACCAGCGCCTGGTTACGCAACCCACGGGGATCAAGCCCGGCACGATTATTAGGGTTATAAGAAGGCAGGTTAGCCATCGCCAACACCTCACCGGTGCGGGCATCCATAGTGACAAGCACGCCACCATCCGCTTCATGCTCAGCCACCGCCGCTCGAAGCTCCCGGTACGCCATATATTGAATGCGCTGATCAATTGAAAGCACCAAGTCGCCGCCTGGCTGCGCTTCACGTATGACGCCTAGCTCGCGCACCAAACGCCCACGTCGGTCTTTAATGACGCGGCGCTGGCCAGGATGACCGGCCAGGAAAGGCTGATAAGAGAGTTCCAACCCCTCCTGCCCCCTATCATCTACATTGGTCACGCCAAGTATCTGTGCGGCGACCTCGCCAGCAGGGTAGTAACGCTTGTGCTCGCGCTGGGGATACACGCCGGGTGTGCGTAAATCCAGAATCCGCTGGGCCGCTTGTGGCGTCATCTGGCGGCGAAGGTACATAAACTCACGGCTGCTATAAAGTTCAACCCGCGCCTCAAAGTCATCCGGCGACATGCCTAGCGCCTGCGCCAGCATTACGCGCTGAATACCATCTTCGGGTAGCTCTTGAGGATTGGCCCACAGCGTAACAACCGGTGTTGAGATCGCGAGCGGCTCGCCGTTTCGATCCGTGATCATGCCACGGTGCGCAGGGATCGCTTCATGGCGAAGTGTTCGCGCATCTCCTTGGCTCTGTAGAAAGGGTCGGTCAATCACCTGTAGCAGTGTGATGCGCCCAATAAGGATGCATGCCACTACGCAAAATACGATCAATATAAAGTAAAAACGACCGCTACCTAACGGGGGGGCAACAGGTAGGTGGCGGGGCATCCCTCCCCGACGTTCGCCTCTCATGGTCGTATCACCTCAACATCGTGCACATCAGGAATACGCATATCCAGGCGCTCCGTCGAAATTTGCTCAATACGAGCGGGTGTCGACCAAGCGCCCTCTTCCAAAAGCAACTGCCCCCATTCGGTCTGCAACTGATTTTTCTCCTGCCCAAGCTGTTGCAACTGAGCATACTGAACGCGCGTTAAATGAGTAACAACAACGGTAGCTAAGCCACTAACAATGCAGGCAAAAAAAAGCAGGCAAATAACCAGCGGCCACGTGCGAACACGTAGTTTAAAGGGCCATTCGGTGCGTAGCGTTGAGCTCCAACGCTCAATCCGATCCATGCTCATGGTTATACTCGTTTTCGGGCAGCCCGCATAACGGCGCTGCGCGCACGTGGATTGCCGACTACCTCTTCATCACTAGGGCGTACGCCTTTGCCCAACGCTTCAAGACGGCGATTTAACTGATCATCTCGGATAGGCATACCACGCGGTAGATGCGAATCGCCACGCACATAATGACGTATAAAGCGTTTTACACGGCGATCTTCCAGCGAGTGGAAACTGATAACCACAAGATGACCACCGGGCGCTAGCGCTTCAAGGGCTGCGTCTAAGGCAGCATCAAGTTGATCTAGTTCACCATTTAGATAAATTCGTAACCCTTGAAATGCTTTGGTCGCAGGGTGCCGCCCCTTTTCCCAAGCAGGATGGGCTTTTTTTAGCACCTCGGCCAGGTCGACCGTATGCGTAAACGGCGTTTCGACACGCCGCTCGACCACTGCACGGGCCAAGCGCTTTGCATAGCGCTCTTCACCGTAGGCTTTAAACACGTGAGCGATATCCGCCTCTTTAGCACGTGCTAAAAATGTGGCTGCACTTTCGCCTTGCGTCGGGTCCATACGCATATCCAGCGGACCATTGCGCATAAAGCTAAACCCACGCTCAGGGTCATCCAACTGCGGAGAAGAAACACCTATATCCAACAACACGCCAGACAGCTTGCCAAACACACCCTGCTCACGCGCATAGTCAGCCAGGTGGGCGAATTCACGCTGGGTAATTTGAAAACGCGCATCATCGATTTCAGCGGCAGCAGCAATAGCCTGGGGATCGCGGTCCATGCCCATCAAGCGCCCTTGGTCGCCAAGGCGAGACAGGATTAACCGTGAATGACCGCCACGACCGAAGGTACCATCTAAATAAATACCGTCAGGAGTATGTACAAGGGTATCAACCGCCCCTTCCAGTAATACGCTGGTATGGCGAAAGGGTGAAACAACCTGGTCAGCGTCAGGAGAAGGCATGTTACTCTCACACAAATCTCATAGAAAAATAAAAGGGGCTCGCTACTGCGGGCCCCTTATGGAAATGGGGAGTCGGCCGATAAGCCGGGTTCTGTCGTGGACAGTCATTCCTCTAGGCACTGCGTCACCACAGCGCTCAAGCAACCTACCCGGACCCAGCGCGGGCCACGCCTTTGGGTCCCTATTTGGTCTTGCTCCGAGTGGGGTTTACCATGCCACGCACTGTTGCCAGGCGCGCGGTGCGCTCTTACCGCACCCTTTCACCCTTACCGGCCCTTTGAGGTTTATTTCAAGAGGCTTAGGCGGTCTACTCTCTGCTGCACTTTCCGTCGGCTTACGCCGCCCAGGCGTTACCTGGCACTCTGCCCTATGGAGCCCGGACTTTCCTCCCCCAGCCCATCAAAAAGATGGGCTAGCGGCGACTGTCTGGCCAACTCCGGCGGCAAGCATACCAGCGCCCTCGCTTCGCCTCAATGCTCAGTTTTAATTGCCTGCAACCTTGCATACCACTCTTGTTTGCGACCGCCCAGCATTCGAGCCACTATCGCTGCTCCTTGCTTGACACCTACGCCCTCATCCAGCAGCACTTTCATCAACGCATCTGCACCAATATTCTGATGTTCGCTTTGAGTGACGGGCGGGGCGCCTGCCACCATCACCACAAACTCGCCTCTTGCCTGGTTAGGATCTTCTGTTAGCTGCGCCAGCAGGGCTTCCGGAGTGCCCTGAAGAAAGGTCTCAAACGTTTTAGTCAACTCCCTGGCCAATACCACGCTACGTTCAGGCATTTGGTCACGCAGCGCCTCTAGGGTATGCACAATGCGGTGTGGGGATTCGTAAAACACCAGCGTTTCTTCCCGAGCTTGCCACTGCTCCAGCGCCTGGCGGCGCGGGCCTGGCTTGGCGGGTAAAAAACCGCAAAACGTAAAGCGATCAGTCGGCAGACCCGCCCCAGAAAGCGCCGTTACAAAGGCACAAGGCCCGGGCAGCGCCACCACATGACGGCCACGCACGCGCAGCTCTCTCACCAGCACAAACCCTGGGTCACAAATAAGCGGCGTTCCAGCATCACTAATCAATGCGATGCTTTCACCTGCCTCCAGATAAGCATCCAGGGTATCCACTCGGCGCGCCTCATTATGTTCATGAAGCGACAGCATGGGTGTACTAACCCCCAAATGCGCCAATAAGCGGGCGCTATGACGCGTATCCTCTGCCGCTATGCGCGATACTTCCGCTAATACCCGAGCTGCACGCGGCGATAAATCGTCCAAATTCCCAATTGGGGTGGCAACCACGTACAATGTGCCCGGATTGTGGTGTGTCATCGTGACTCCCGATTTGTTAATGGCTTGCTCTGACGGTGCGCTATGCTTGTGCTATGCCAACCTACCCACTGACATGCGGCGACAGCGCAAATGAAAACTAAGGAAGGATACATGAAACAGTCTCTGCGTGGCGTACTCGCCACAGGCCTCTTGGCACTTCTTATGACTGGCTGTGCGGTGCAATCGCCCAGCGTAGTCGACCGCGCGGACGATCAGGAAGCGGGCCGTTTGCTCAATCAGGCAGAACAGCAGGCCCCGGATCAAGCGGCTAAAACTCGTCTCGAAGCAGCCACCATTTTTGCCCAACAAGGGCAGCGGCAACGTGCTTTTGAGACAGCCGATGCGCTTGAGGAAGTCAGGCTTTCAGACACGGATCGCGTTCGCTGGGCACTGCTTTTCTCTGAATTAGCGCGCGGCATGGATGATCCACGCGCTGTGCTGCGTGCCACACAAGTGCTCAACGACGACCTACCCATTCAGGATGATCAACGCGAAACGCTGACAGAGCGCCAGCGCTGGGCGCGTACCGCGCTTGATGAACCCGATATGGAACAACTGACACTACCAAGCCTTGAGGGTCAGGACATAAGCCGCATCATTGTGGCCCTGCCCGAATCTGGCCCGCTTAGCGGCGTCGCCAATACGCTATCGACCGCCATGCGTCGCCATCACGAGATTCGCGGTGACAATGTACATCTCAGCTTCATCGACGCATCACAATATTCGATGGATGAGATTTATAGCCGTGCAGGACAGATGAACGCGCAGCTGATTATCGGCCCCCTCGCCAAAGACGAGGTTAGCCAACTCGAACAACGCAATAGCGTACCGCTTCCCACCCTTGCGCTGAACTATGGAAGCGGCGAACAGAACCGTGCCGCGGGTCTTTTCCAGTACGGTCTTTCCGCTGAAGATGAGGCCCACCAGGCAGCACGCCGCGCATACCAGGACGGACATCGCCAGATGTCGGTAATGGTGCCGGATAATGACTGGGGACGCCGAGTCGGCGAAGCATTCTGGAATGAGTTTCACGGCCAGGGTGGCGAAGTGACGACGGCGGTACGCTATAACCCGAACAGCGCGGTCACCAATGCCGTACAAACCGCCTTAAACGTGAGTGGCGAACGTGCCCAACTGGGCAATATTGATGCCTTGTTCCTACTGGCCTTGCCTGACTACGCTCGCCAAGTCCCGCCCACCATGGATTACTACTACGCGCCCAACCTGCCTATTTACGCTACCTCCCACCTGCATGAAGGGCACTTACAAGCGCGTCGTGACCAAGACCTTGACGACGTCATGTTTATGGATATTCCATGGCAAATTCCTGACGCCGCTGTCGGTGGTGAAGAAGTACTTCCGTTCTACCCTACCTACCAGCGCTTGAGCGAAGAGTCTGACGCTTCCATGTTCCGCCTAATGGCCATGGGCGTAGATGCCTATGAAATTGCGACCGAGCTTTCAGACATTTCAGCGCTAAATGGCCTACGTGGCAGCACAGGAACGCTCTACCTGACGGGCGACGGCCGCATATATCGCGAACTGCCGTGGGCGAAGTTTCAAAACGGTGTCCCGGCGCCCATCTTAATCCCTGGGCAATAATGGCAAATAACGCCCAAACCGCCCGTAAACGCGGCGCAGCCATTGAGCAGTTAGCTGCTCAATGGCTGCAGCAAAGGGGTCTTACCCTCGTTACCCAAAATCATCACGTAAAGGGTGGCGAGCTTGACCTGGTGATGCGCGACGGTGACACACTGGTGTTTGTTGAAGTAAAGCACCGGGTGACTACGCGATACGGACACCCTCTGGAAACCATCACGCCGACAAAAAGAAAGCGCCTAATTCGGGCCGCTCAGCTATATCTTGGCAATTTCGGCCTTACATCGCCTTGCCGCTTTGATATTCTTGCCATTACGGGCGCTCCGCCCACTCTCGAGTTCCACTGGGAGAAAGCGGCTTTTGATGCCTACTAATTCCATTTTAACCAGGAAGCCCTAATGGACTTTCAATCGCGCATTCTTAACCACTTTAACGCCAGCATAGACACCAAAACCTATGCGAGCGAAGTACTCCCCCCCTTTATCGAAGTCGCCAGTCAAATGATGGTTCAGTGCCTGGTTAATGAGGGAAAAATTCTGGCATGCGGTAATGGAGGCAGTGCGGGCGACAGCCAACACTTCTCTTCTGAACTGCTCAATCGGTTTGAGCGGGAACGGCCAAGCTTGCCTGCCCTTGCGTTAACCACCGATACATCAACGTTGACATCCATTGCCAACGACTACAGCTATAACGAAGTATTTTCCAAACAGATACGCGCCCTGGGGCAGCCAGGCGACGTATTGCTGGCGATCTCTACCAGCGGTAATTCGGCTAATGTCGTGCAGGCGATCCAGGCAGCTCACGACCGTGAAATGACGGTTGTAGCATTAACCGGGCGAGACGGTGGCAACATGGCTTCCTTGCTGGGTCAGGATGATTGCGAGATTCGCGTCCCTGCCACATCAACAGCAAGAATCCAGGAGATTCACCTACTGGTCATTCACTGTTTATGTGACCTTATTGATGAACAGTTATTCGGCAGCGCTGACTAACGGGGCAGTACCCTACCACTCATCATTTTCATTAAGATAAGGAGTCATCCAACATGGCCCTGCGCTTTTTCTCTCGTCCGTTATTAGTTGCGACACTAGTAGCTGCTGCTCTGATCAGCGGCTGCGCCACGCACAGTGCTTCCAACCCCTCTAACTATGGGCAGCTCAGCAAGGACGTTAAAGCGGTCGATGCGACCATTGAGCGCGAATCCAAGCGTGCGCTGGACCAGGCCGATGCTCGACTGGCCGATGCCCGCATTCGTACGCACAGCTATAACGGTACATTATTATTGGTAGGCCAGGTCCCCAGCGAAGAACTACGCACGAAAGCGGGTAATGTTGTGCAAAACCTGCGTGGCGTTAATCAGGTGCACAATGAGCTCACCATTGCGGGCAATCTGCCCGCCACCCAGCGCCTAACCGACACATGGATAACGACCAACGTTGTAAGCACACTCGCCACCAACGACCGCATCGACTCCTCCAAGATCAAAGTGACCACTGAAAATGCCAATGTTTACTTGATGGGCTCGGTCTCCCACGAAGAGTCTGATCGAATCGTTGCTGCGACCTCTTCAGTTGGCGGTATTCAGCGCATTGTCAAAGTATTCGAATACATTGATTAACCGGCTCTTGGGCCTATAAAAAAACCTCGCATAGTCACTATGCGAGGTTTTTTATGGCCTGACCTTTTATAGCCTGGCCAGATAGCACTGGCGCTATTTTACGACGCGCAGCGTTGGCTTCTTCTTGGACGTCGAAGACGTTGAGGACGCTTCAGAAGCATCTTCAAGGTTGCCGCCAGAAACAGGCTCCGTCACCGTCAATTCAGGCTTGGAAGGTGAGTCAGGCGCCTCATCAAACTGCTCCTCTTCATCCCCTTCTTCAGCAAGCTCAGGCTCGTGACCAAACACCATGCCCACACCATTTTCACGGGCATAAATAGCAATCAGCGCAGGAATGGGCACCATCACCTGCATGGGCTGACCGCCAAAACGTGCGTTAAAGCCAATTGCCTGATTCTCCATAAACAAATCACGCACGGCTGTTGGCGCCACGTTCAACACAATCTGACCATTCTGTACAAACTGGCGCGGCACTTCGACCCCGGCCTGCGTCGCATCAACGACCAGGTAAGGGGTTAGTTCATTATCCAGCAACCACTCATAGAGCGCTCGGGCGAGATAGGGGCGACTCGATTTCATAAGACTCCCTCCTCCTGACAAGTAAGACCCCAGCCCTTACCGGGCGATGGGGCCATGTAAATTCAAGTACGCATCTCTTTTTCGCGCTCACTCAAAGATGCTTTGAACGCTTCCCGCTCAAACACTCGCGACATGTAGCTTAAAAGTGGCTTAACCTGCTTTTCAGGCAGCTCAATATTAAGATCTGGCAAACGCCACAAGATCGGCGCGAGACAGCAGTCCACCAGAGTGAACTCTTCGCTCATAAAGAAAGGCATATCTTCAAAGATCGGTGAAATACCAATCAGGCTTTCACGCAGCTCTTTACGCGCCTTGTCCGCCTCTTTCTTCCCACCGCTACGGATCTGGTCGACCTTGGGGCACCACTCTCGCTCAATGCGGTGCATCCAAAGACGGCTCTGCGCACGGGCCACAGGGTAAACTGGGAGTAACGGTGGATGCGGGAAACGCTCATCCAAATACTCCATCATGACTTTTGACTCATAGAGCACTAAATCACGATCCAACAACGTGGGCACACTGTTGTACGGGTTGAGGTCTGCTAAATCTTCGGGCGGCTGCTCTTCGTTAACATCAACAACATCAACGGCCACCCCCTTCTCAGCCAGAACAATGCGCACACGATGACTAAAATGATCATCACTACCTGAGTAAAAAATCATCGACGACCGCTTGGCCACAACACCCATGAAAGCATCCTCGCATTAAAACAATTATGGATAATAACACGCCAGAGCCACCTTATGGTAAGGCAGCCTGTTTTGGGTTACCGCTTAACAACAACGCAACCGCCATGTGATTTACACGATGGCTTAACTCTATTTTTAGCATTCGACGCTAACGGATATCTTTCCAGTACTCACGCTTCAGCAAGTAAGCAAATACGCTAAAAATAAATATAAAAAACAAAACTTTAGGACCAATACTCTGCGCCTTCAGCCTAGAAGGCTCGCCAACATAGGCTAAAAAATTGGTAATATCGTATACGGCTTTTTCAAACGCTTCGGGCGATAGCTCTCCAGGCGCCGCCACGCTTAATTGCTGACACCGCCCGCCACCTAGTGCTAAAGGCCGAGCCTGACGACAGTCGAGCTCTTGCACACCTTGAAGAGGCTCAAGCACATTCGGCATTGCCACCGACTCATAGACCGTATTATTGACGCCTGTAGGGCGCGCGGGATCTCTGTAGAACCCCAACAGAAAGCTGTACACCCAATCGACCCCACGCACACGTGTCGTTAGGGATAAATCTGGCGGTGCAGCGCCCCACCATTGCGCGGCATCGTCGTCGCTTAGCGCATTATGCATAGCGTCGTTAAATGAAAGACCTGATGAGAACATAACACTATCTTTCATCAACGCCTCAGGAATACCCAGGTCGTCCGCAGTGCGCGAAAATCGCTGATAACTCAGCGTATGACACCCAAGACAGTAGTTAACATAAAGCTTGAGACCATTTTGCAGAGACGCTCTATCCTGCAAGTCGGGCGACATTGAAGTCACGTTACGTGCTTCTTCTTGCGCCGTAGCCGTCATCGGCAATAGCCATAAAAACAGAGCCATTACGTATTTTTTCATTAGCCAGTCACCCTTTTCGGCACGGGCCTGGTTTTTTCCAACCGGGTATAGAGCGGCATCAATAAAAAATACGCAAAGTACAGCACGGTAAATAGTTGCGCCAATCGTGTCCGAACAGGGGTAGACGGCAATACACCCAACACGCCTAACGCGACAAAGCTTGCAACAAACACGACCAGCATCAGCTTCGACATCCAGCCTTTATAGCGCATGGATCGCACCGGGCTACGGTCCAACCACGGCAAAACAAACAGCACTGCAATAGCACCACCCATAAAAACAACGCCCAAAAAGCGAGCATCCAGACCCAACAGCGAGAAGTTCACTCCCCGTAAAATGGCATAGAAAGGCGTGAAGTACCAAACAGGCGCAATATGGTCGGGCGTATTAAGCGGATCAGCCGGCGCAAAGTTCGGCTGCTCAATAAAAAAACCGCCGCCTTCCGGGAAGTAAAACACAACGCCACAAAAAACGAAGAGAAAGATGGCCACGCCAACCAGATCTTTAACGGTATAGTAGGGATGAAAGGGAATACCATCTACCGGCTTGCCCGCAGCGTCTTTCAACGCGTTAATTTCAATACCATCAGGATTATTCGACCCCACCTCATGCAGCGCGACAATGTGCAGCACCACCAGCCCAAGAATCACCAGCGGCAGTGCAATGACATGCAGCGCGAAAAAACGATTCAAGGTAGCCCCTGACACCACATAATCGCCGCGCACCCACTCGGCAAGCCCGGGGCCGATACCTGGAATAGCTGAAAAAAATGAGGTAATTACCTGCGCTCCCCAATAGGACATTTGCCCCCACGGCAGCAAATATCCCATAAACGCTTCGGCCATCAGAATCAAATACAGCGCCATACCGAACACCCACACAAGCTCACGCGGCGCTTTATAAGAACCGTACAAAAGCCCCCTAAACATGTGCAGATAAACAACAATAAACAGAGCGGATGCGCCCGTTGTATGGAGATAACGAATCAACCAGCCCCACTCAACGTCGCGCATTATATATTCGATGGACGCAAACGCCTCTTCAGGAGAAGGACGATAGCTCATGGTCAACCAGATACCGGTCAACAGCTGATTGACCAGCACCAGTAGCGCAAGCGATCCAAAGACGTACCAGATATTAAGATTTTTAGGTACGTAGTAGTTGGCCAGATGGTCGCGCCATAGCCTGCTTACTGGAAACCGAGCATCCAGCCAGCCCAGCAAACCGCCCGACTTCTCGCGCACCGCCATCAAACAGCCTCCTTATCTTCGCCCACCACGATAATAGTATCGTTCAGATAATGATAAGGGGGCACTTCTAGATTCGTCGGTGCAGGCATACCGGTATATACGCGCCCCGCCAAATCAAAACGCGAACCGTGGCACGGGCAAAAAAAACCACCTGACCAGTCATCATCACTATCGGCCTGTGCGTCTGGCTCAGGCCGATACAGCGGCGAACAGCCAAAATGCGTGCAGAGGCCAATCAACACCCCCACTTCCGGCTTAATCGAGCGAAGCGCTCCTTGCACATAGACAGGTTGCTGAGGGTGATTTGAATCAGGGTCTGCCAAGCGCTCTGTCGCCACGATTTCAGTGCGCGCTATCATTTCAGGCGTTCGGCGAATGATCCATACGGGCCTGCCCCGCCACTCAACGGTCATACGCTGACCAGGCTGCAGCTTGGATATATCCGCTTGAACCGGCGCACCCGCCGCTCGCGCCCTCGCACTGGGTTGCCACGATGCCACAAAGGGAACGGCCACGCCGACCATGCCTACTGCTCCTATAACGGAGGTAGCGCCAATAAGGAAACGTCGTCGACCTTTATTGATGCCGTGCTCTGCCATGCAAGGCTTCTCCCATTAACGTGATACGTGGCCACCCGATACATAAAAGAACGAATCTGCGAAATACTATACGATAAATAGAGGGATATCTTTGACAGCCGTCATGCTGCTCCAGGACCGCCAAAATAACTTGATGCTAATATAATTTGATACTAATGCATTATGATTTTTGATTTTACAATAAAAAACGCCCAGGCCGATGGCCTGGGCGTTTTGCCGCATAAGCGTTGAAAAATTAACGCTTGGAGAACTGCGGACGACGACGTGCTTTACGCAGGCCGACTTTCTTACGCTCAACTTGACGCGCATCACGCGTTACGTAGCCAGCGGCACGCAGCGTAGGACGCAGGTCTTCGTTATAGCTCATCAGGGCACGAGTAATGCCGTGACGGATAGCGCCAGCCTGAGAAGAACCACCGCCACCAGCGACAGTGACAAAAATGTCGAACTGGCTCAGGGTTTCAGTCAATTCCAGCGGTTGACGAACCACCATACGACCAGTAACACGACCGAAATACAGGTCGAGTTCTTGGTTGTTAACGGTGATTTTGCCAGAGCCCGGCTTCATAAACACGCGAGCGGTGGAAGTCTTGCGGCGCCCGGTACCGTAATACTGCTGTGTCATGGCGAAGATTTCCTCAGATGTTCAGTTCAAGCGGCTGCTGGGCAGCATGCGGATGCTCGGCACCGGCGTACACTTTTAACTTGGTATACATGGCACGACCCAACGGACCTTTCGGCAACATGCCTTTAACGGCAAACTCAATGATGCGCTCGGGCGCATGATCAAGCATTTTGTCGAATGTCATGGTGCGCAGGCCGCCCGGGTAACCGGTGTGGCGATAATAGGTCTTAGCCTTCGCCTTGTTGCCAGTCACTTGGACTTTCTCAGCGTTGATGACAACGATGTAGTCGCCAGTATCAACGTGAGGAGTAAATTCGGGCTTATGCTTGCCACGCAGGCGGCGAGCAATCTCGGTTGCCAGACGACCGAGCGTTTTGTCCGTAGCGTCGACAACATACCAGTCGCGCTGGACGGACTGCGGCTTAGCACTGAACGTCTTCATGGATGAAATCACCAGATTAAGTGTATTGGGTGGCTAACACCGTCAAGCGGTGAAGCACCTTCCCTATTTTTTTTGGTTGCCAAGCTTAGCCTGACAACATGTAGCGAGGCGGCATTCTACAGTATGGCACGGGACAAGTTAAGCCCTAATCGTGGCTTTTCTTAACGACTGGGCCATAAACCTCATCACGGCTTATGGGGCAGCGCCAAATATTCACGCGACTGCATTTCCTGAAGGCGCGACAGCGTACGCTGAAACTCAAAGGTTAGCTTACCGTCACTATAAAGCTCTTCTACCGGCACCTCTGCTGACATTAATAGCTTTACCCCGCGATCATAAAACTCATCGACCATATTGATAAAGCGGCGCGCCTGATCGTCATGCCTGGCTTCCATCCGCTTCACATTCGACACAAGCACCGTATTGAAGCTACGCGCTATTTCAATATAGTCATTCTGGCTACGCGGCCCATCACAGAGCTCCAGGAATTCAAACCACGCCACATTTTCATGCAGCCTGCGCGCTTTCAGCACCCGATGATTGATTTCCAACGGCGCATCCGTCTCACCCTCGTGACCAGCAATCTCGCGAAAGCTACGCGTAAGCTCCAGCTCGGCCGCCTCATCCAGCGGTGAGTGAAATATCTCCGCGCGCTCCAAGGCGCGCAGCCGGTAGTCGACCCCGGAATCAACATTGACTATTTCACAGTGACGCTTGACCAGATCGATGGCAGGGAGAAAGCGCGCCCGCTGCAGGCCATCCTTGTACAGGTCATCCGGCACGATGTTGGAAGTAGCGACTAGCACAACACCCCGCTCGAACAGCGCCTCAAGCAGGTTGGCCAGAATCATGGCATCCGTAATATCCTTGACGAAGAACTCATCAAAGCAGATAACCCGAGCCTCTGAGGCAAATTTACCAGCAATCAGCGTGAGAGGATTCTTCTCACCCTTATAGTGGGTTAACTCGTTATGCACCCGCTGCATGAAACGATGAAAATGGGTGCGCATCTTTTCAGGAAAGGGCAGCGACTCAAAAAAATTATCAACCAGATAGGTTTTACCACGCCCTACACCGCCCCAAAAATAGAGGCCTTGCACTTGGGGCAACGTCGGCTCGTTTGACGATGAGGCTTTACCGAACAGGCCCTTCATTTTGGCCTTCAAGCCGCCATGTGCCAGTACGGCCTTGGAAACCGTGGTGGGCGTCGCCATTAGGTCGTCATAAAGGCGCTGCAAATGCTCAACCGCTAACTCCTGCGCCGCATCATGCTGAAAGTCCTCGCGCCGTAGATCTGCACGATAGCGCTCCATGGGCGTTGGCCGAGATGACGAACCTGCCTTTTGGTTTGCAGAAGTAGCTGACATTTACTCGCTCCAATGCGTATTACGACGGCCCTCTAAATCCGACCAGCCGCCTTCAAAAAGCTGGGATTATACGCTGCACATCGTCTAAGCGCATGGTTGGATTGACCTAACCTGCCAATCGACGCCTATAATGAGGCTTGATCCGTTCGCAAACCGTCCACTCAAGCGTGACGGGGCGCTCCAAGTATCAGGGAGAAAACTGTGGAAGCAAGCTCGCCTTATACCTTTGCCATCATTGGCATTATTATTGGCTTCATCCTCGGCTTGGGATGCTATCGGCTGTTTAGTAAAGGAGAGCGTCATAACGCGTCTTTACGCCAAACAGTGCTGGAACGAGAACATCAAATCGCCGAGCTTAAAAAAGGCATGGGAGGCCATTTAGAGGGTGTCTTCGAGCATTTGAAGTGCATTCTCGCCGAGGCCGACCAGCTTGAGCAGAAAATCATCGAGGATGCACAGCAGTGGCATTTGGGCAGCAACACGCCTGCGGCCATCAAAGAGCGACAGCAACCAGCGCAGCATCAAGCCGCCACACCCACAGGGCCTGATTCGGAGGGTAGCCTGGCCACCCCCCGTGACTATGCGGATGGTAAAAATGGCACGCTGGCAGAAAACTTTGGCTTAAAAGGCGATAACGCCGATACGCCCCAACCGCCTCGCTATTAAGCCTGCACCTCACGCCATCGCCCGTTACCGGTGATTTTCAACCCCGTCGTCAAAAGGTCAGGCGGGGTTATCGATATCGACAAAGCGGTGCTCAATATCGTACTCATCGGCCAGCCACTCCCCCAGCGCCTGCACGCCATAGCGCTCGGTTGCATGATGACCCGCGGCAATGTAGTGAATGCCCAGCTCGCGCGCCAAATGGGTAGTACGTTCAGAAATCTCACCTGACACAAACACCTGTGCACCTGCTTCAAAAGCAGCTGTAATCATGTCTTGCGCGCCCCCTGTACACCAGGCGATCCGCTCAATATCCCCCATGTTCGGCGCCTCAATCACCAAAGGCGCACGTTGCAAGACATTCGCCATTTGTTCTGCCAACGCGGTCACGCTTTGTGCTTGAGCCAAGCGCCCCGACCACAAAAACCCCTCTCCCAACTCACCATCCAGACAACCCTCTACCCGCCAGCCCAATCGCCTGGCAAGCTCTGCGTTATTCCCCATCTCGCTATGGGCATCAAGCGGAAGATGATAGGCAAGCAAATTGATATCGTGGTTAATCAGCGTTTTTATACGCTGATGCTTCATGCCTGTAATGGCCACTGGCTCATTTTTCCAGAAGTAGCCGTGGTGAACCAACAGCATGTCGGCCTGCCAAGCGACTGCTTCCTCCAGCAACGCCTGGCACGCAGTGACCCCACTCATTACGCGCTTAATATCCGGCCGCCCAGCGATTTGCAGGCCATTGATCGTAAAGTCCTTAAACGTTGAAGCACGCAGCTGATGGTCGCAAGCAGCTACGATTTGATCGCGATGAGTCACAAGGGCTCCTTTAATGATTCGTCGACTATCATGAGGATGAGCATCAGAAAGTGTTACCATAATGCCATAGTAAAACCCGCTTCGTGTGATCGCGAACCTCACGTTTGACAAGACCACTACCCGCTGAGGAATTTTTGCATGCACCGCTTTGTGCTGCCTTATTTATGGCCTATTTTGACCGGGGTATTATTAGCTGCCCTGCTACTGTTTGCATTCCCGGACACGCTGCCCAATCCCTTTACCAACGCGCCCTCCACGACATCACAAGCACCCACCTCCCCTCTGGTGAATGTCAGCGACGAGGTTAGCAGCCGCCCGGCCCCCGAAACTCGCCAGGCCGCTCCGCTTTCGCGTGACCAAGGGCCTGCCAGCTATTCAAGCGCGGTCAGCCAGGCAGCGCCTGCCGTCGTTAATATCTACTCATCGCGTATTGTCGAGCGCGATCAACACCCGCTGATGTCTGACCCTTTTTTCCAGCAGTTTTTCAGCGGTGACGATGCGACAACCCACCAGCGCATGCTATCCAGCCTCGGCTCAGGGGTTATTATCAGTCACGATGGCTACGTACTAACCAACCATCACGTGATAAATGGCGCTGATGAGATTCAGGTGGCACTGCGTGATGGGCGTGAGACACTCGCCGAGGTCATTGGCACCGATCCCGAAAGCGACCTCGCCGTATTGCATATCGACCTTGAGGATCTTCCGGTCATTGAAATAGCCGACTCAGCGGATGTGGCCGTTGGGGATGTTGCGCTGGCCATCGGCAATCCATTTGGTGTAGGGCAAACCGTTACCATGGGCATCATCAGCGCGACCGGCCGTAATCATTTAGGCTTAAATGCCTATGAAGACTTTATTCAAACGGACGCGGCAATTAATCCGGGTAACTCAGGCGGCGCACTGATCAACCCCGACGGCGCCCTGGTGGGCATCAACACAGCGATTTTCTCACGCTCCGGCGGCTCGCAAGGCATCGGCTTTGCGATCCCGGCCAACCTGGCGCACAGCGTTCTGGATGAGCTAGTGACTCAGGGGCGGGTTATACGTGGCTGGCTGGGAATTGAAGCGCAAGCGCTGTCACGCGAACTCGCTGCCTCGTTTGGGCTACGTACACCTCAAGGGGTTATTGTTGCGGGTGTGACGAGCGGAGGCCCAGCAGACAAGGCAGGGCTAGAGCCTGGCGACATCCTGTTCTCGGTTAACGGCCAAACCGTGCTGGACGCTCGCGCTACGATGAGCAATATTGCCTCTATCCCCCCCGGCACAACGCTGCCTATCACCATTGTTCGTGGCGGCGAGCGCATCGATATCTCGCTTGAAGTGGGCGAGCGCCCGCTGATTCCCAACGCACCATTGGGCGAGCGACCTAAAGAATCCTAGCACTCGCCCGCAGGCTAATTACGGCTTAACCCGATACTCCGCTGACCGCGCATGCGCGGTCAGCGACTCTCCGCGAGCCAATACTGACGCGACCTCGCCCAATGCTGATGCCCCCTCACGCGAGCAGTGAATAATGGAGGAGCGCTTCTGGAAGTCGTAAACCCCTAAGGGAGATGAGAAGCGCGCCGTACCGGACGTGGGCAGAACATGGTTTGGGCCTGCGCAGTAATCCCCTAGCGCTTCTGCCGTGTAACGCCCCATAAAGATCGCACCGGCATGACGTACGTCAGCAAGCCAAGTGTCCGGTGCATCGACAGAAAGCTCAAGATGCTCGGGCGCGATACGGTTAATAATATCAACCGCCTCAGCCTTGCTCTGACAAAGCACCAACGCCCCCCGCCGACTCAGCGATTCACGCACGATTGATTCGCGATCAAGCGTGGGCAACAAACGCTCAATAGAGGCGGACACCGCATCCAGGTGTTCACTATCCCAACTGACCAGAATCGCCTGAGCATCTTCGTCATGCTCCGCCTGTGAAAACAGGTCCATGGCCAGCCAGTCCGGGTCGGTCTGCCCGTCGGAGACCACTAAAATCTCGGAAGGCCCCGCAATCATGTCGATACCGACCTGACCGAATACTGCCCGCTTAGCCGTCGCGACATAAATATTGCCGGGCCCAACAATCTTGTCCACTCTCGGCACGGTTTCTGTGCCGTATGCCATCGCAGCGATAGCCTGAGCGCCACCAATAGTGAAGACGTCATCGACCCCCGCCAAATGCGCCGCCGCCAATACCAACTCATTGACCACGCCGTCAGGAGTAGGAACGACCATCACAATTTCGCGCACGCCCGCCACATGGGCAGGAATCGCGTTCATCAATACAGAAGAAGGATAAGCCGCCTTGCCCCCCGGGACATAAATACCCGCGCGATCAAGCGCCGTAACCTGCTGCCCCAGCACCGTGCCATCAGCCTCTTCATACTGCCAAGAGGTTGGCTTTTGCCGCTCATGATAGAGCCGAATACGCTCGGCGGCGCTGGCTAACGCATCGCGCTGCACTGCGGGCAAGTTTTCGAAAGCGTGCTTTAGCTGCTCGGGTTTTAAACGCAGTTCGTCCATGCGTTCAACCGAAAGCCGATCAAAACGATTGGTCGCTTCAATAACCGCTGCGTCGCCGCGCTTTTTAACATCCGCCAGAATTTCATCAACCCGTGCTTTTACCGCCGTATCCGAGACCCCCTCCCAATCCAACAGCGTATCAAGGTGGTCATCGAACGAGGCATCAAGCGTTGAAAGCCGGGCGATCATGGGCGTGGAGCCAACCGCTGAAGACATAGTGCTCATAAAGACCCCGCGTTATGTGGAAGGCTGTGCTTGGCGTTTTTTCACGGCGCACTCCAAGCGCGCCAAAAGCGGCTTGATACGCTCATGTTTCATGGTCATGGCGGCCTTATTCACGACCAGGCGTGTGCTGATATGAGCAATTAACTCACGTGGCTCCATGCCATTGGCACGCAGCGTATTGCCCGTATCGACAATATCAACAATTTCATCGGCCAGATTCATTAAAGGCGCTAATTCCATTGCCCCATAAAGCTTAATGACTTCGGCTTGAATACCCTGTTCGGCATAGTAGCGCCTGGCAATATTCACAAACTTGGTAGCTACGCGCCGACGCGCATGAGCAGGCCGCTCCCCTGTCACCCCGGCGGTCATCAGCTTACAGCGAGCAATATCCAGGTCCAGCGGCTCATAAAGACCTTCAGCACCATGCTCCAATAAAACATCTTTCCCCGCGATACCTAGATCAGCTGCGCCCAGCTGTACATAGGTCGGCACATCGGTGGCACGAATAACCACCAGTTTTACATCGGGCAGGTTGGTATCAAACAACAGCTTACGGCTCTTGCCCAAATCTTCTGCCGGTGTAACACCGGCATCAGCGAGTAACGGCAGCGTCTCATCCAAAATACGCCCTTTGGAAAGGGCTAAAATTAGTTGCTTACTCATTATAATGGCCAATGGTTAATAGCATGGCTTAGCCAGGAATACGGCGAATACGTGCACCCAGCAGCTGCAATTTCTCTTCGATACACTCGTAGCCACGATCAATATGGTAGATACGGTCAACCAGCGTTTCGCCTTCCGCCATCATGGCGGCAATCACCAGCGACGCGGAAGCACGCAGATCAGTGGCCATCACAGGCGCGCCTGAAAGCTTTTCAACACCGTTAATTAATGCGGTGTTACCTTCAAGGGCTATGTCCGCCCCCATGCGGTTAAGCTCTTGCACGTGCATGAAGCGGTTTTCGAAGATGGTTTCCACTACGCGTGAATGGCCAATGGCGACGGCGTTCATGGCCACAAACTGGGCCTGCATATCGGTAGGGAACGCCGGGTACGGCGCGGTGCGGATATTAACGGCCTTGGGCCTTTTACCGTGCATATCCAGCGCGATCCAGTCATCACCACTGGTAATCTCGGCGCCCGCTTCTTCAAGCTTGGCAAGCACGGCTTCCAAAATGTCCGCACGGGTGCGCTTTACTTTCACCCGCCCACCGGTCATGGCGGCTGCCACCAGGAAGGTGCCGGTCTCAATACGGTCGGGCATAACATCGTGGTGACAGCCATGCAGCTTCTCGACACCTTCAATCACAATGGTGTCAGTGCCGTGGCCACGAATATTGGCGCCCATTTTGATCAAGCATTCGGCCAGATCAACAATTTCTGGTTCACGCGCCGCATTCTCAAGGACAGTCTTACCCTCGGCAAGGGTGGCGGCCATCAACAGATTCTCAGTGCCAGTTACCGTGACCGTATCGAAGAAAATAGTCGCGCCTTTCAAGCGACCATCAACGCGAGCACGGATATACCCGGCTTCAACCCGAATGTCCGCCCCCATGGCCTCCAGGCCACGGATGTGCAGATCAACAGGCCGAGAACCGATGGCACACCCGCCGGGCAGCGACACATCTGCTTCACCGAAGTGGGCAAGCAAGGGGCCTAGCACCAGAATGGAGGCACGCATTTTCTTCACTAACTCATAAGGAGCGTGACAGTGCGTGACTTGAGAGCCATCCAACTGAATAGTGAGCCGTTCACCCATGACAGGTTCAACGCCCATACGGCCCAACAACTCAAGCGTCGTGGTAATATCCTGAAGATGTGGCAGGTTGCCGACAACCACCGGGCCATCGGCCAAAAGGGTGGCACATAAGATAGGCAGAGCCGCGTTTTTGGCGCCGCTTACCCAGACCTCACCATCCACCGACCCATTGCCGGTAATAATTAACTTATCCATGCAGGCGCCGTTATTGAGCGTTTTCCGACGCAGTGGACCACTGCGCCGGAGTGAACGTTTTAATACTGATGGCGTGTAAAGCGCCCGAGGCAATTTCATCACTTAATGCGGCGTAAACCAGCTGTTGGCGCTTAACCGGAGAGAGGCCTTCAAAGGCGTCACCCACCGCAATCACCTGAAAATTACAGCCTTCGCCCTGGATATGAAAGTCACATCCGTCGATACGGGATTCAAGCAGTGCTTTTACCTCATTGGGTTGCATGAGACAGGAAACTCCTTCAGGTCGATGTGAATAGTACTAATAAGGCAACATAATAAAGAAAAGCGACACGCTTGGCGATGCCAAGGGTGCCTCCCCCTAACGGGCGAGGGTTGGCGGATGAATAAGGGATTCAATTTCTGAAAGAAGCGCTAAGCGTTCAAGGGGCGCTGAAAGGGTCACCGCATTGACGGTAATGCTGCGCGACTGGCAGGTACGCATCCATTCAAACAGCACGCTTATAACCGCACTACTGGCTTTATGGACGCCATTAAAATCAAACGTAACATCACGTTGCTCTGTCGCCTGGAGCCATTTTTTACCCGCGGCGGCAAGCTCTGCCGCCGCGTCCATGCCAACATCGCCCGTAACGCACAATGTATTTTGCGAAGCCTCGAGGCTTAGCTGGGGCAGTGACAGTAAACGTGTCACGCATCGCCCCCCTGCTCCAGCTCGTCGACACCAATTTCAGGTGCCCAGCCACGAATAACCGCATCATAATCACGATTGTTTTCACGCATTGCTTGGTCAAACTGGTTGCGGAACGTCAGGCCCAGGTTAATACCGTTAACAATCACGTTCACTACGCGCCATTCACCGTCAGACAGGCGCAGGCTATAGCTCACCGGATAGACCTGTCCGTTATTGGCCACCACTTCCATATCGACACTTGCCTGGTCTTCGTAACGCTGACCGCGCTGATTATTCAACACCCGCAGCTCACGATAATCGAACGTTACCAAGCCACGTGCATACGTATCAATCAAGGTCTGGCGAAACACGTTTGCAAAGCGACTGCGCTGCTCCGGGGTCGCGTTACGAAAGTAGCTTCCCATCACGCTGGCACCGATATAGCGAAAGTCCGCCACGCCTTCAAGGCTAGTGTCGACCAACGCTTCAAGCTCACCCATATGATTGGCGTAATACTCCCTCTTGCCCTCGATCTCTCCCATCAGAGCATTGACGTTTTCCCGAACCATCGCTTCAGGCGACTGGGTTTGCGCATGCGCCTGAAGCGGTAAGACCAGTACCAACATCATGAACGCAAAAAGCCAGCGCATCGGCGTCAGTGTCGTGTTTCGCATTACATTCACCTCTACTAATAGAATGTTTAATTACTCGCCATATTGGATACAAATTGCTGGATTAGTTCTTCAAGCACCAGCGCAGACTGGGTGTCACGAATGGTATCGCCATCTTCAAGCACTTCAGGGGCGCCACCCACGCTTAAGCCAATATACTGCTCGCCCAACAGGCCGGAGGTTAAAATGGCGGCTGTTGTGTCTTCGGAGAGCTGCCCTTCCAAGTCCTTATCCAGGCGTAGCGTGACCCGAGCGTCAAACCAGTCGGTATCTAAATCAATCGACTCCACGCGCCCAACGGTCACGCCCGCCATGGTGACTCTAGAGCGCGGCTTTAATCCGCCAATATTGGAGAAATTGGCGTCAAGGTGAAACGTTTCAGAAGAGCTAGCAAGGCTTAAACCACTGACGCGCAGGCCCAGAAAAATCAGCCCAACAATCCCCGCCAGCATAAATAGACCCACGCCAAATTCCATTGTTTTACTGCGTTTCATGAAACCACTCCACCTATTAAAGGCCGCCGAACATTACGGCGGTTAATACAAAATCAAGCCCCAATACTGCAAGCGATGAATAAACGACGGTGCGCGTTGTGGCCCGCGAAATCCCTTCAGACGTCGGCATTAAGTCATAGCCTTGAAACACCGCGATCCAGGTAACAACGACGGCAAAGACAAGACTCTTGATGATGCCGTTACCTACATCGCCGATAAACGATACGCTGGCCTGCATGTTGCTCCAGTAAGAGCCTTCAAAAACGCCAAGCCACTCCACACCGACCAGGTAGCCACCCCAAATACCCACGACGCTAAAGCCAACCGTTAGAATGGGCAGCGAAACGAACCCAGCCCAGAGCCTGGGCGCAATAATTCTACGCAGTGGGTCTACGCCAATCATTTCCATACTGGTTAGCTGCTCGGTAGCTTTCATTAAGCCAATCTCAGCGGTGAGTGCCGACCCTGCCCGCCCGGCGAACAGCAGCGCAGCGACAACCGGCGCCAATTCCCGCAGCAAGGAAAGCGCAACCATTTGCCCTAACGCCTGCTCCGCGCCAAAGTCGACCAAAATAGTGTAGCCCTGCAGCGCCAGCACCATGCCAATAAAAAGTCCCGATACGATCACAATCGCCAGCGAGAGCACGCCCACAAAATGCATTTGACGCAGCCAGAGGCTCCACCCTTCACGAGACGGCACGCCGACCGCTGACTGGCCAAGAAATAGCCCGGCACGGCCCAGCGCTTCCATTACATCGCACCCTTTACGCCCCAAACGGGCGATATAGCCGATGCCTTGTTCAAATTTCGACTGCATTACCCTGCCCTTGTCGCGGTAACGGGGCCAAGAATATCGCTGTACAGCGTCTCGGCGGGATAGTGAAATGGCACCGGACCGTCTGGCTCGCCATGCACGAACTGGCTAACGCGTGGGTCCTGATTGGCATTCAGCGTTTGCGGTGTACCCTCAGCGACGACCTGACCATCAGCGAGAAGATAGAGATAATCGGCGATGCTTAGTGTCTCTTTAATATCGTGAGAAACCACCACCGAGGTAAGCGCTAGTGCCTGGTTAAGCCGTTTAATCAACTGCACCAGCACGCCCATGGAAATAGGATCCTGCCCGACAAAAGGCTCATCATACAAAATGAGCTCCGGGTCTAACGCTATTGCCCGAGCCAGCGCCACGCGCCTGGCCATACCGCCCGAAAGTTCTGCAGGCGTTAGATGACGAGCCCCGCGCAGCCCCACCGCTTGAAGCTTTAGCAATACCAGATCTCGAATCATGGCATCGGGCAGGTCGGTATGGACGCGCAAGGGAAACGCGACGTTCTCGAACACATCCAGGTCAGAAAACAGAGCGCCGCTTTGAAACAGCATGCCCATACGTTTACGCAATGCAAACAGCGCTTTTCGCGACAGCCGATGAACGTCCTGGCCATCGACGATAATACGTCCACGATCCGGCGTTAGCTGACCACCAATGAGTTTTAGCAAGGTTGTCTTGCCGGTACCGCTAGGCCCCATAATGGCGGTGACGTTACCCTGAGGAATAATCATGCTGATTCCACGAAAGATCTCATGGCTCCCACGTGAAAAATGCACGTCTTCAATTTCGATGAAGGGAACGTCTGTCATGGGTTCGTTGACTCCCATTGTTACTTAATAGTAGCGGGTGCGTTTATCGGTTGGATATTCTACCGTTTAAAAACAGCGTTTTCTAAATATTCTCGAACATCAAGCTTGGCTTCAATGGCACTTATGGCAAGACGTGCGTTCCAACCCACCCTAAAAACCCGTTAAAGCGCTATGCTTATAGATGCCCACAAAATGGTATTCTTGTCAGTTAATCGCACTACGTTTGCACTGTATTTCTATTAAAACGAGATGTTCATGCCCCAGCCCTCACCCACTGTTAGCCCGTTGCGTGAAAGCGCCCTACGCACGCTGCAAATAGAACAAGCCGCCATTGGCGGTCTTCAAGGCAAGCTTGATGAAAGCTTCGACCGTGCATGTGAATTGATGCTGGCGTGTCAGGGCCGGGTCGTCGTGACGGGAATGGGCAAGTCTGGCCATATAGCAGGAAAGTTGGCCGCCACGCTTGCCAGCACCGGCACACCTGCTTTTTTTGTTCACCCAGGTGAAGCTAGCCACGGCGACCTGGGGATGATTACGCGCAACGACGTGGTCCTGGCACTTTCAAACTCCGGAGAAACCGCCGAAGTGACGGCGCTACTGCCTCTGTTAAAACGGCTAGGCACACCGTTAATTAGTATGACAGGCCGCCCTGGCTCAACACTTGCCAAACATGCGGATGCTCACCTGAACAGCGGTGTTGAACGCGAAGCGTGCCCTCTGGACTTGGCCCCCACAAGTTCCACGACGGCCGCCCTTGCCCTGGGCGACGCGCTTGCCGTTGCGCTACTTGAAGCACGCGGATTTACCGCTGATGATTTTGCCTTATCGCATCCCGGTGGCAGTCTGGGAAAACGACTGCTATTGCGCGTTAAAGACCTTATGCATAGCGGCGCACGCTTGCCGCAGATAGCACTAGGCAGCCCGCTGCGTGATGCGCTCTTGGAGATTACCCGCCAAGGGTTGGGATTTACCTGCGTTGTCGACAGCGAAGGGCGACTTGCAGGTGTTTATACCGATGGCGACTTACGCCGCACCCTCGACCAGTTTCATGATCTGCGTAAAGTAACTGTGGACGATGTAATGACCCGACCCGGCAAACGCATTGGCCCCGACCTACTGGCCGCCGAAGCGGTGCGCATCATGGAAGATAGCCGTATTACTGCGCTAGCGGTCGTCGATGACGAACAGCGCCCCATCGGGGCGCTCCATATGCACGACTTGCTTGCCAGCGGCGTTATCTAACCACTTTACCCAACAGTTTACTGACAAGGAGTCTCTATGGCCCTCCCCACTGCGCTACTTGACCAGCTTCGCCATGTGCGACTACTTGCCCTCGATGTTGACGGTGTGCTCACCGATGGACGGCTATACTTTCAAGCCGATGGTATCGAGATCAAAGCCTTCCATACACAAGACGGCCATGGCTTAAAGTTGCTTAAACGTGTGGGCATTCATGTGGCGTTAATTACAGGACGCGACTCCCCCATGGTGAGCCAGCGTGCTGCGGCGCTGGGAATTAACCTTGTCCATCAGGGCTGCGAAGATAAGCTCACTACTTTGAAAGCGCTGTGCGAGCGCCTCAATCTGAACCTAAGTCAGGTGGCTTACTGCGGCGATGACTTGCCTGATCTTGCGCCTATCAAACGCGCAGGCGTTGGCATTACGGTACCCAACGCACCCGATTACATGCATACCCACGCTGACTGGATTACCGACCGCTTGGGTGGTCACGGCGCCGTACGTGAAATTTGCGATACATTGCTTGAAGCGCAGGGCCACTGGAGTACTGTTCTTGAGTCGTATTTGAATGGTCGCGTGTAATGTTTCAAAGAACCAAGAAACGCGTCGGGTTAGCGGCCCTGGTGGTCGCTTTAGGGGGGCTGCTGGTATGGCTGGACCCACGCGGCCCGGAAGACCGGCCCGTTGACGAAGAAGCGCAGGCTGAAGAGCCTAGCCACGTGCTGGAAAATGCCGAGATCACGCTGTTTGGTGAAACAGGGCATATCCAGCAGTCGCTGTCCGCGCCTTTATTGGTTTACATACCACAAAGCACCCAGGCCGAAGTCACTCAACCCGAAGCGACGCTGTTTGATAGTGATAACCGAGAGTGGCTCGCTCACGCCAACGAAGGCGTTCTGAACACGGCCACCCAAGCGCTAACACTGTCTGGTGATGCACAGCTTCTGGCGCCTACAGAAGGCTGGCAGCTTGATACTGAGTTATTACATTATGATGGGGTAGCGCGTCATGCCTGGAGCGAGGCGCCCGCCGTGTTTCAGCAGCCACCTCAACAAATGAGCGCATCACGTATGGATGTTTGGCTTGATGATAGCCAGGTCCGACTAACCGATAACGTCCGCGGCCATCACCCCCCCGCAACACAAAATCCTTAGGAGTCGCTATGAACGCTTTTATTCGCACCGCGCTTTTCGCCCTTGCGGTGCCGCTATCGGCAGCGGCCCAGACAAGCCAAGCTCCCATTGAAGTAGAAGCCGACCAGCTAGACCTTGATCAGCGTGCAGGCACTGCCGTTTATTCAGGCGATGTCAATATTCGCCAAGGCAATATGCAGCTACGTGGGGATCGCGTTGAAATTATCCGTAACGACGCGGGTGAGCTTTCTCGCGCTATTGCCACCGGAGAGCGCGCCTATCTACGCAATCAACTCGATGATCAGGACACTCCGATGGAAGGATGGGCACGACGCGTGGTTTATCACGTAGCAGAGCGGCGTGTAGAGCTTATTGACCAGGCCGAACTGACCCAGGCGGGTGATCAGTTTACCGGTGGCCGCCTGGAATACTTCATTGACCGCGAAGTGGTGCAGGCACGCTCCGATGCAAACGGTAGCGAGCCGCAGCGTATTCGCATGACGCTTCAGCCAGCGCAATAGGAGCCAACCATGTCTATTGCGGAAGCACCGCCCATAAAAACCCTTTACGCCAATCACTTGGCAAAAAGCTATAAGCGCCGCCGCGTGGTTAAAGACATTAGCCTGGAGATTGCTCAAGGCAGCGTGGTAGGCCTGCTTGGCCCTAACGGCGCGGGCAAAACCACATCGTTTTATATGATTGTGGGCCTGGTGAAGTCTGATGCGGGTACGGTGCGTATCGACGAGCAAGACTTAACCCGCGTTCCCATGCACGAACGCGCGATGGCCGGCATTGGCTATCTACCCCAGGAAGCGTCTATTTTTCGCAAGCTATCGGTTGCGGATAATATTATGGCGATTCTGGAAACCCGCAAAGATCTGGACAGGGCAGGACGAGAGCAGCGGCTTGAGGCCCTGCTTGACGACTTTCATATTACCCACATCCGTGACAGCTTGGGCATGAGCCTTTCCGGCGGCGAGCGGCGACGCGTCGAAATTGCCCGCTCCTTGGCCACAGAGCCCGCGTTTATCTTGCTGGATGAGCCATTTGCAGGTGTCGACCCCATCTCGGTTGGTGAAATCAAGAGCATTATTCGCGCCTTAAAACAGCGCCACATTGGCGTGCTAATTACTGACCATAACGTCCGAGAAACACTGGATATTTGCGATATCGCCTATATTGTCGGTGACGGCCACATCATTGCTGGCGGCAGCCCTCAGACTATCCTTGATAACCAAAAAGTGAGGGAAGTTTACCTGGGTGCTGATTTTCGCTTATGAATTTAATTTCACCGCTAAACAGTGATCTGCAGTAAAAATTTTATCAGTGGCATGCTTATTGCACTTGCACAACAACATGACTCGCACTAGGGTGAAGCTTTCCGATTAACGAGTGGTTCTCAGATGGTCATGAAAGCTTCTCTCCAATTGCGTATCGGTACGCAGCTGACCATGACACCTCAGCTGCAGCAAGCGATTGCACTGCTACAGCTATCGACATTGGATCTACGTCAGGAAATTCAGCAGGCACTGGATGCCAACCCAATGCTGGAGCAGGAAGACGAGTTCGGCGAGCAGGCGACCGTCGAAACACCCGACGAGGAGTGGTCAGAAAGCATTCCCGAGGAACTGTCTGTCGATAGCGACTGGTCTGACACTTACCAGGACATGGGTAGCTCTGGCAGCGAAGGCCCTGATTTTGAACGCCAGGCCGCGGAACAAAGCCTGCATGGACATCTCCTTTGGCAGCTGGCGATGACCGATTTTACGGCTCGTGAGCAGCTAATCGCCGAAAGCCTGATTGATGCACTGGATGCCAATGGCTACCTGACGCAGCCGCTCAACGATATCCGCGATGGGTTACGTGCTCAAAGCATCGAAGGTCTCAGCCAGCGAGAGTTGGAAACCACTCTGATGCGCTTACAGCAGTTCGAGCCAACGGGCGTCTTCGCCCGTGACTTGCGCGAATGTTTGATGCTTCAGCTTGCAACGCTCCCCGACGACACGCCCCTACTGGTTCCCGCGCGCCGATTGGTTCGCCAGTTTCTTGAAGCGCTGGGCAAAAATGACATGCGCCTATTAAAGCGCCGCCTAAGCCTGGACGATGAGCAGCTAGACGATGTGATCGGTCTGATCCGAAGCCTGGACCCACGCCCAGGCAGCGCTTATGGCGTCACCGACGATAGCTATATCACGCCCGACCTGGTCGTACGTCATGATCATGAAGGCTGGCACCTGGAGCTAAACCCTGAAGCCCTGCCCCGGCTGCGTATCCAGCCCGACTACGCCAGTTTAATCAAGCGTGCAGACAAGAGTCAGGATAACCAGTTTTTAAAAGAGCACTTGCAAGAAGCGCGCTGGCTAATCAAAAGCCTGTCCAGCCGCAACGACACGCTTCTACGCGTAGGGCGCGAGATTATCACTCGCCAAATCGGTTTTTTAGAGCACGGTGAAGAAGCGATGAAGCCGTTGATTCTTGCCGATATTGCCGAGGCGGTTGAGATGCACGAATCAACCATTTCTCGGGTCACCACACAAAAATATATCCATACCCCACGGGGTGTCTTCGAACTTAAGTACTTTTTCTCAAGCCAAATTAGCGGGCAAGATGGCGCAGACAGCCACTCAAGCACCGCGATTCGCGCCCGGCTTAAAAAGTTGATTCAAGATGAGCCTCCCGGCAAACCTCTTTCGGACAGTCGTTTGGTGACATTACTGGGAGATGGCGGCATCACAGTGGCACGCCGTACGGTGGCGAAATATCGTGAGTCGCTGGGCATTCCCTCATCAAGTGAACGTCGTCGTTTGCGTTAGTCGTTACAAGAGAAATGGCAAAACTCGCGACAGGGGCTTTGCAACACCGTAAAAAGGGTTACAATCGAAATTCAGTCCGATGGATAAGGAGCACGTCAATGCAAGTAAATATCACGGGTCATCATGTAGAACTGACTGACGCCTTGCGTGACTACGTTAATGAAAAACTTGAACGCATCGAACGTCATTACGACCACATCACCACGGTACAAGTCACCTTATCTATTGAGAAGGAGCGCCAACATGCCGCGTGCACCCTTCATGCGGCAGGCGCCGACTTACATGCCGACGCCGAAGATGTCGATATGTATGCCGCTATTGACGCCTTAGCAGACAAAATTGATCGTCAACTCGTTAAGCACAAGGAAAAAGCACAAGCTCGCGCCCAAGGCGCTGGCGTGCGTTAATTCAATGACGTTGGAAACCATCCTCCCCCCGGAGCGCGTACTTTACGACGTGCCCGGGGGCAGCAAAAAGCGGGTGCTGGAGTTTTTCAGCACCTTTATCGCTCAAAATACACCCAGTCTGGATAGCCAGGAAGTTTTCAGCCGACTGATCGGCCGGGAACGTCTTGGCAGCACGGGGATCGGTAACGGCGTCGCCATCCCCCATGCGCGCAGCCCACATTGCGTTACGCCTATTGCGGGTTTTTTAAAATTATCAGAACCTATTGATTTTGATGCTATTGATGGCGACCCGGTCGACCTCGTCTTTGTGCTGCTTGTTCCCGAAGAGGCTGACGACACGCATTTGTCGCTTTTGGGCCAAGTGGCCACCATTATGAATGATGCGAGCACACGCCAGGCATTACGCAAAACCAGCAGCCAGCACGATTTGCTTGACCTGCTAATGGGCAAGATTCGCGAACAGGCCGCTCCATAATCGCCCATAACGACTAACACATTTTCATGCGTTATCCCTTTTATACGTTCAATCAGAGAGAGCCACTATGCAACTGGTGATTATTAGCGGCCGCTCTGGCTCTGGCAAATCAATCGCATTACAAGCGCTGGAAGATATTGGCTATTACGCCATTGATAATCTCCCCGCCATGTTGCTTGGTTCTTTGGTTGACGAACTCCGTGACGAGGGTGAGCGCACGCATCTAGCGGTCAGTATTGATGCCCGCAACCTGCCAGCGGCGCTTGAGCGCCTTCCCGCACTGCTTGAAGAGCTGCGCGCGCGGCCTATAGATTGTCAGGTTATCTATCTAACCACCGATTCACGTATTTTACTGGAACGCTATTCTGCGACACGGCGACGCCATCCGTTAACGCGCAACAGTGATATGACGCTTGAAGAGGCGATAGAGAAAGAGGAAGAGACGCTCAACGAAATACGTGATTTGGCCGACCTGCGGATTGATACATCACGCTTATCGGTCCACGACCTGCGTCGGCGCATTTCAGACCAGGTAGCCCACCAGCGCAAAGACCAGCTAACACTCACCTTTGAGTCGTTCGGCTACAAGCATGGCGTACCCATGGATGTAGATTTAGTCTTTGATGTACGCTGCCTGCCCAACCCTTATTGGGACCCAACGCTACGCCAGTACACAGGACGTGATGCCACGATTATTGCGTTTCTGCGCGGCTACCCGATTGTCGAAGAGATGAGCCATGATATTCAGGCAATGCTTGAGCGCTGGCTGCCTGCTTACCAAAATAGTCAGCGCAGCTATATGACGGTGGCTATTGGCTGTACCGGCGGGCAGCACCGTTCTGTGTATATTGCCGAACAGCTGGCGCAAAAGCTGGCACCGCTCATCGGCGAAGTCCAGTTGCGTCACCGAGAACTGGAGCTGCAATACACGCTACGAGGAACCCGGGCAGAGCCACCGACGGCTCCTCCATTTTCCGAGTAGACGCCCAGCCCTACGTAAACGCTTATGCCTAATGACACCACTCGGAAAAAAGGAACCAGGGTGCCAGAAAGAACCTTAACGCTTACCAATCAGCGCGGCCTACATGCCCGCGCCGCCACAAAACTGGTGAAGTGCAGCCAGCACTACTCCGCCAGCATACAGGTGTATAAACAGCAGCAAATGGCTGATGCAGCCAACATCATGTCGCTATTGATGCTGGCCGCACCCTGCGGCACCCAACTGCGGATTTGTGCGGAAGGCGAGGATGCCGAACAAGCGCTTGATGCAATCCAAGCGCTGTTCGACGCCCGCTTTGACGAAGATCAGTAGTGCGGCTTTTTTAGCTACCGGCGACGGTCATCGCATCCACTAACCAGCTGCCCGTATGAATGCTGCCGCGCGTATCGATATCACTTCCGATACCAACAAGGCCTGAGAACATACGCTCAAGGTTTCCAGCGATGGTAAATTCTTCAACCGGATACTGGATTTCTCCATTCTCGACCCAGAAGCCCGCCGCACCACGCGAGTAATCCCCGGTTACGCCGTTCACGCCTTGGCCCATTAGTTCGGTAACCCAAATGCCTCGACCCATCGTTTTAAGCAGCGCATCACGCGTCTGCAAGGGTGCGTCTAAACGCACGTTGCGGACACCGCCAGCATTCCCCGTGGTTTGCATGCCCAAGCGACGGGCACTGTAGGACGAAAGCATATAGCTTGCGATACGCCCCTGTTCGATAAAGCGGTTATTACGTGTCTGCACACCTTCTCCATCAAACGGCGTACTGGCGGTCGCTCCTATTTCCATAGGGCGCTCTTCCAGACTAAACCACTCAGGAAATAACGGCGTGCCCAAACGGTCACACAAGAAAGAGGATTGACGATACAGCGCGCCACCCGCCAATGCGCCCAATAAATGCCCAACCAAACCACTAGACAGCGAAGGATCAAACAGAATGGGAAAGGTGCCGGTTGGCGGCCGCTTGGCACCTAACCGGCGCAGCGTACGGGCCGCAGCCTCGCGCCCTACTTCGCTCGGGTCGCGCAAATGCTGAGGATTACGCGCAGAGGTATAGTCGTAGTCCCGCTGCATACCGTCTTCATCCTGAGCAATGAGCATGCATGAAAGGGAGTGACTACTGCCTTTTTGGGTACCTAAAAAACCATGGCTGTTAGCATAAACCCGTACGCCCTCACCGCTTGAAAGCGACGCGCCTTCTGACTGACTAATACCCTCAACGTCGCGACCCGCCTGCTCGCAGGCAAGCGCAAGGTCGATTGCTTGCTCAGTTGTCAGCGCCCACGGGTAATGAACCTTAAGGTCCGGCAATTCGGTCGCCATCTGATCGGCATCCGCCAAGCCAGCCACCGGGTCTTCACCGGTATAACGCGCAATGGCTAATGCTTTCTCAACCGTTGCTTGAATCGAGGCACTGCTGGCGTCACTCGACGATGCACTTCCTTTGCGCTTGCCGACGTAAAGCGTGACGGCAATGCCCTGGTCTCGTGAAAGCTCAACCGTCTCCACATCGCCCAAGCGCACGCTAACGCCCACGCCCTGGTCAACGCTTGCACCCACTTCCGCCGCATCGGCTCCCAGGCGCTTGGCCAAGGTCAACGCCTCTTCTGCACGCGCGGTTAGCAGTGCCTGCTGCGAGGATGCATCAAATGCCTGTGCCATATAGCCTCCTTTTTCGTACGAATCTCATCGCCGAATCAATGTTCTTGTCGCAGCCTGATATAATGCTGCCAACGAATCTTGTCTGTGAGCCTTACTATGCCGAAGAAACGCCCCGAGCCCCTTGATACTCAAGAACCCGAAGAGCGCCCCAGTAAGTCGCAGCTCAAACGCGAAATGCATGCGCTCCAAGCACTCGGCGAAACCTTAATCGCCATGAAACCTGCTGAGCGTGCCCGCTTTCCTCTCTCCGACGACATGCTGCGTGCCATCGAAGAGACCTCTCGTATTCGCTCCCACGAAGGGCGCCGCCGTCATATGCAGTATGTCGGCAAGCTGGTTCGCAAAGAGGACCTGACCGCGATTCAAGGTGTCTTTGACTCAATTGAGCAGGAAAAAGAGCAGCGCGACCATGCCTTTCATCGTCTTGAAAAGTGGCGGGACCGGCTTATTGGAGAAGGCGATCCTGCCATTGACCAGTTTATGGCAGACTATCCCAATGCGGATCGCCAAGCGCTACGTCAGCTAGTTCGCAACGCTCAGCGTGAGCGCGATCAGGACAAGCCGCCCGCCAGCTCGCGTAAGCTGTTCAAACTTCTCCGCGACACGCTGGCGCTTTAATACTTACGAGGACTGCGTACCGCCAACGGTTAGCTCATCCAGTTTTAGTGTGGGCTGACCCACCCCAACCGGTACGCCTTGACCCTCTTTGCCACACACGCCAATGCCTGTATCCAGCGCCATATCGTGGCCGATCATGGAGACACACCCCATCGCCTCCGGCCCATTACCAATCAGCGTGGCACCCTTAACGGGCACCGTAATGCGACCATCCTCAATCAGGTAGGCTTCGCTGGCGGAGAATACAAATTTGCCCGAGGTGATATCCACTTGTCCGCCACCGAAGCTAACAGCGTAAATCCCTTTCTTGACGCTTTTGATAATATCCTCGGGTGCATCCTGACCTGCCAGCATGACCGTATTGGTCATGCGCGGCATGGGCAAATGCGCAAACGACTCGCGGCGAGCATTACCGGTTGGCGCCATGTTCATTAATCGAGCATTCAGCTTGTCCTGCATATAGCCAGTAAGAATGCCGTCTTCGATCAACAGCGTGTTTTGCCCGGGCGTGCCCTCGTCATCGACACTTAACGAGCCGCGACTATCAGCAATCGTGGCATCATCGACCACCGTCACACCCTTGGCAGCGACGCGTTGCCCCATACGACCCGAGAATGCCGAACTGCCTTTACGGTTGAAATCACCTTCCAGCCCATGGCCGACGGCTTCGTGCAGCAAAATACCCGGCCAGCCAGAAGCCAGTACCACCGGCATTTGCCCGGCTGGCGCATCGACCGCTTCAAGATTGACGAGCGCTTGGCGTACGGCCTCTTTTGCGTATCGCTCGGCAACACCTTCATTACGCAGGCGAGCCATGGAGTAGCGTCCGCCACCGCCTGCACTGCCGCGCTCTCTGCGGCCATTTTTCACGGCAATTACGCTAACGTTAAAGCGCACCAGCGGGCGAATATCCGCGGCCAAGGTACCATCACTGGCACGCACCAGAACCACTTCGTAAGTGCCAGAAAGCGAGGCGCTTACCTGAGAAACGCTAGGGTCAGCCGCGCACGCGATGCGATCAGCTTCTTTTAGCATGGCGACCTTCTCTTCAGCAGTCAGCCCCGCTAAAGGATCAACACCAGCGTAAAAAGGGGCCACTGAAACCGGCTGAACGGCTTGCCCAGGCAGACACTTGCCACTACGCACAATGCCTGACGCCGTGCGCCCGGTATCGATCAGCGCATCCGCACTAATCTGATTGGAGTAGGCAAAGCCGGTTTTTTCTCCGGCCAGGGAGCGGACGCCCACACCGCCATCAATGTTGTAACTTGCCTCTTTTACCTCCCCATCTTCCAACACCCAGCCCTCTGTCCAGGTGCGCTGAAAGTAGAGATCGGCGTAATCCACACCCGCGCCCATGGCGTACTCAAGGCCTTTATCAAGCCCATCAAGGTCCAAGCCACCCGGCGTAAGAAGAATGGAAACGGCGGAGTCTATATCGCTCTTAAATGCGGTCATTCGGAGCCTTCTAAAGTAACCTGCGGCGAAGTCCAGGGGCCTCGCGCGCGATAATGAATGGTCGTCGCTCGGTCCAGAGCGCTGCCAAAAAGCTGATCAGCAATAAATAGTGCGCCACCTACAACAGGAGCGCCCACCGCAATGGCGGCAATGGGCAGTGTTTGCGTCACCGGCATCACAACGCCAAGGCGCAAATCAAGCTCTCGATGAAGCAAGTTAACATTACCGGTTAGGGTTAAATTGGCGGCAGGTGCTTTAATTTGCAATGGCTCGCTCAACGCAAGCTGGCCATTTTCGACATCTGCCGTGCCGTCAACGCGATCAAAAGCGGTGCCCGTGCCGGTGACGTCAGAAAAATCCAACCGCAATCGACGCAATATATTATCGAAATTCAGCAGGCCAACGAGACGCACCGGTGCAGAGTCCAGATGCATAAAGCGCCCATCCTGCACGTCGATGCCTATGTCGCCCTGCGCCTGATTTAACGAGAACTGCCATGGTGCGCCCGCCCAGCCAAGATTGGCGGTTGCGGTAGTACGTCGGCTGCGTAAGGCAACGGGTTGATCCATGCGCTCAAGAGCGGTACCTATATCGCCGCCTTCGATGGAAATATTGGCCTGGGTTCGACTGGTCGAGGCATCGCCCTCCCAATAGAGTTCACCACGAGCAGAAAGTTGCCCAAGCGTTAACCCAACCGGCATTAGCGAAAACCGGCCTGGTTCAGTGTGCCAATAGGCGGATAAAGGCCCGAAACGGCTTTCCCCCATGCTCATTTCCGCCAACCGAAGTCGCCCATCGGGTAGCTCAGCCAGCCACTCAGGAATAGCCGCAGGCACTGTGCGCTGCGTCTCCACTTCACCGAGCCAGGAATCCGGCGAGGTCGTTTCTGACTCACTACTCGCACCTGCCAAATTAGTCAGCCGATCCAGTGCTAACTGGCTAATGGTGATATCCAGAGGGTGCTGAGCTGCTTGCTGATAGCGAAGATGCCCCGCCACCAAGTCGCTCTCAAGCGCTGCGGTAACTGTGCCATTCTGTACACTGCCGATTAATGCCGCACCACCAACGCATGCTTGCTGATAGACAAGGCAAGCGGTATCCAGGGAAAACTCCAACGGCGGATGCTGACCGGATAGTTGAGCGGTTAGATCACCGCTCACACCCTGGTCGCCTCGAAACAGTGGAGCGACGGCTTGTTGCCACGCCATCGGGTCAATGCGAGGAAGGTTTGCCTGTAAGCGAAAGCCTGACTGCATCGGCCACTCGGGTGCGCTTACCTCAGCATCCGCCACATGCAGGTTTCCTGACACGTCATCTAACCGATCCTTTAAGCGTAAATGCGCGATATCGGCCAAGCGACTCTCCACCCGGCCACTGTCGAAATCAGCATTAAGCGTCCAGGGCCAAGGCTCGCCTACAGCCTTGGCAAAAGGTTCAGGCAGATCAAGCCGCACCCCTTCAAGCTGGCTTTCTAGAGATAGCGCAGGGCTTGGCTCAAGCGTTACGCGCCCTTGCCACTGCATCGTTCCATCAAGCAGCTGCTTGCCTTGCTCGGCAGGTATATCCACCAATGAGAAAAGTGACGCCACCGGCGTTGTCCCCCGCAAGCGGATACCGTCTCGCTGGGTATGCATGTCAGCACTAATATCGCCGCCCAATAGCTGTCCATCGACACTGCCTATTAGCGCCATGCTGTCACCGTACTGCTGCCAGGTTAACTGGCCCTTTACCGCCCGAAGCGCCTCGCCCACGGGGGCGTAAGCGACACGGGTGAGCGCAGGGACTGCATTGACTTCCAGCTGGAAATTATCTGGCGCTTCCAGAGGAAGCAATATGGCTAAATCAGCCTCTACCTCGCCTTCAGCCTGAAGGTCGTTGAGAATATTCATATCGACATCAGGTATCGATGTTAAAAATGCAATCAGGGCGGAGCCATCGCCATGCAGGTTACCCGACACATTGAGTATCTCATCTTGCATGGTCAGCTCGCCTTGTGAAGCGGTTATACCGCGACTCTGGGCATGCTCAACCCGCGCTTCAAGCACCTGATTTTGCCACGTTAAACGCCCTTCAACATCCTCCAGGCGAGGCCAGCCGGGGGCAATAGGCAAATGCCCTTCGGTTATCTTAAGTGCCAGCGTTGCGGATATATCATCAGCGCTAATGTCGCTCTCGATAGGCAGACTCAGTTTGAGCGAACCATTAGGCACCTTGCCGCCAATATCATCTAACAGCCAGTCACGCAGTTCCTCATCGAATACATGCAAGGGCAGCCATTGACCCAGAGGGCGCTCAAGCGCATCGACATTGGCAAAATCGATATCCAGTCCGAACCGACCTGTCTCCTCTGCAACCACTAACCCAAACCCACCGCTTATCTGGGCATCGTCCCAATCCACGTTAATTTGACGGCCGCTGACCATCGTATTAGGTCCATCGTAGACCCACTCTACGATGCCCTCAGCCTGCTGAAGCTGCATGGATTCGGTGAACAAGTCGGGGAAATAGAGCGAACTGTCACCGGCACTATTAAACGTCACCCGGCCACGGGAGTCCCGAGCTTGAACCCAGGCATCCATGGGGCCGCCACCTGGTGCGCCTTCCCAGGGCGATACTTCGACGCTGGTTAACGCCGCATCGACCTCCCAGCTACCCTCCTTCTGGCCTAAGCTCAGCCCTTGCACCCGCCCCCTCGGAGCCAGCGTTTCCAGTACACGCGTCACGGATTCGGGTAACAATACGTAGTCTCGCCAAGCAGTGAGCGAAGCCAGCTCAAAAGCACTGGTACGCAGCGCCCACTGGCCTGGCCGATGAGACAGGTACCAGTGATGCGGCAGTGCTGGGCCCTCTATCGCCTCGCCAGGTTCGGCCCAATCAACACTCTCTGCGTTACCGCTTAACCACGCTTCACCGCCCTCTCCTTCGCGTTGCCACTCACCCTGTGCTTGTATGTTTCTTAGCACGGCGAACTGAATATCCTGGCGCAGCACTAGCTCAGGGATATCGATGGCAAGGCGCACCTCCTGAAGCCCGCCTTCATACCAGCGGCCCCACACGCGTGCATCGCCTCCGGCCTGCTCCAGGTTCGGCACATGTTCTGGCCGAAACAGCTCAACCAGCGTCAGTAACTGATCAAACTGGGCCTCCAGCTTCAACGTGGCAGAGAAGTCGTTCAGGCCATCTCGGCCCGGCTGCATTTCCGCTAGTAGCTGTACAGCGGGTATTGGTGGCGCTTCGCTACGCTCCGAATCAAGAACGTCGACCGTACCCTGAAGTTTTGCCCCTTGCTGATTGCCGGCTAATAACAGCGCAGGAGCTTCGAGCATGACGCGCTCTTGCTTGCCGTGCAGCACAACACGCGTGTCATCAATCCAGATTTGCTGGCGCAATACCCATTCCGTCCAGGCATCAATGGTTGGCAGGTCAACATCCTGCTCTGGCGCTATATGCACCGGCAGCTTGGCAGGGTCGGGCCACTGCCAAACGTCGTCCACTCCTTGATAAAGGTGAAATTCGGTTTGATGTAATCTGATATCGCTAAAAATAGGCAAGAGATTACGTAGCGATGCGCCAATATCCAGGCGCAGCTCGGCTTGGCGCAGTGAAAAAAGCGGCTGACCGCTCGGCGTTTCGGCCCCAAAGCCTTCAAGCTCCACGATCAGCTCACTGCGCGCCATTGAAAAGGAGAGGTTTTCAATCGTGACCGGCACACCAATCTGAGCTTCCAAAAAAGCTTCAACATGCGGCGTCAAAGTATCTGCCTGACTGACCATGAGCCGGAAAAGCAGCGCTACTACCGCAATACCGCCCAGTCCCCAGGCAAGCAGAAGTAAACTCCAACGCGTCAGCGAGCGGATCGTCATGGCATCACATCAACACAATGTCGTACTGCTCTTGTGAGTAGTGTTGCTCCACCTGAAAACGAATCGTTTTATTAATAAACGTTTCCAAGTCTGCCACTGCCGCCGACTCCTCATCCAGCAGCCTATCAACGACGGCCTGGGAAGCAAGCACGGTATACGTTTCAGGGCTATAGGCGCGTTCTTCACGCAGAATCTCGCGGAAGATCTCGTAGCACACCGTTTCAGGGGTTTTGAGCGTGCCGCGTCCGCTACACGTAGGACAGGCATCGCACAACGTTTGCTCGAGGCTCTCACGAGTACGCTTGCGCGTCAGTTGCACAAGCCCTAACTCGGTAACACCGGTGCATTTGGTCTTGGCATGATCACGCTCCAGCGCTTTTTCAAGCACACGAATAACCTGGCGCTGATGCTCTACCTCCGCCATATCGATAAAATCGATGATGATGATGCCGCCCAGATTGCGTAACCGAAGCTGGCGGGCAATGGCCGTTGCTGCCTCAAGGTTGGTCTTGAAAATGGTCTCTTCGAGGTTGCGGTGCCCAACGTACCCCCCCGTATTGACATCAATGGTTGTCATCGCCTCGGTCGGGTCAATGACCAGATATCCGCCTGACTTCAGTTGCACCTTGCGGCCCAGCGCCTTCTGAATCTCATCTTCTACACTATAGAGATCAAAAATGGGCCGCTCGCCTGGGTAGTACTCAATTCTATCCACGGCATAGGGCATAAACTCTTCGGCAAATTCGACCAGCTTGACAAAATTTTCCCGAGAATCGATACGCACTTTCTCGATGTCATCACGCATCACATCGCGCAAAGTACGCATAAACAGCGGCAAGTCGTCATAAATGACGTTGGACGGCGCCGCGCTAATTTTGCGCTCGGTAACTTTACGCCAGATACGCAGCAAAAAGTGCATATCGCCCGCCAGTTCCTCATCACCGACGCCTTCAGCGGCCGTGCGTACGATAAAGCCGCCGGTAACTTCCAATGTTTGCTCAGTAATGCTGCTATCCAGCAGGGCCTTCAGGCGCTCGCGTTCACGCTCATCTTCAATGCGCTGTGAAACTCCATGATGAGGAGAGTCGGGCATATACACCAGATAGCGAGAGGGAATAGAGAGGTGCGTGGTAAGACGCGCCCCTTTCGTACCAATGGGGTCCTTGGTTACCTGTACGACCAGCGCTTGCCCCTCGTGCAATAACTGCCCAATGGTTTGCTGCTCATCAACGGGCGTGCCGGAGGGCATAACTTCATGGGCATGGATAAACGCCGCGCGCTCAAGGCCAATATCGACAAAGGCAGCCTGCATGCCAGGCAATACGCGAACCACTTTGCCTTTGTAGATATTACCTACAATGCCACGTCGTCGTGAGCGCTCTATAAGCGCCTCTTGCAAAACGCCATTTTCAACGAGCGCAACCCGTGTTTCCATGGGCGTTAAATTGATGAGGACTTCACCGCTCATGCAAAATTCCTTCTCGGTTCACGTATATCACACCCGTTACAGGGGGCATGAGACGACGAATAAGTGTGCGAGTATTAATGCCCCATCCAAATAGGCACTCCCTGCTGGCCAAGCAACTGCGCCGTTTCATAAAGCGGCAAACCCACAACGGCAGAGTGGCTACCCTTGATTTCTTCGACAAAAATGGCGGCCAAGCCTTGTATGGCATATCCGCCCGCCTTGTCCGCTGGCTCACCCGTTAACCAGTAATCGCTAATTTCCTGAGCGGTGACCTGTCGCATCTTGACGTCCGTCGTTACGCAACAACACAGCACCCCCTTGGGCCCCGTAACAGCCACCGCCGTCAGCACCTGATGTGTCCGATCCGACAACTGCCTCAGCATGGCGGCGGCATCGTCTGCATTAACCGGCTTGCCCAGAATAGTACCGTCTACCACTACGGCGGTATCCGACCCAAGCACCGGTAACAGCGTCTTCGGCGCAGCGGCCAAGGCCTTGGCAACCGCAAGACGCTTTACATAAGCCGCTGCTGACTCTCCCGGCTTTGGCGTTTCATCTACATCGCTGGGTATAACACTCACCGTCACCCCAATGGACGCCAGCAGGTCTCGCCGCCTGGGTGAAGCAGACGCCAAACAAAGCATGGGCGATGATGTAGTAGCCAGCGTTGACTGCATGCCTAAGCCCCCAGTAAGCGTCTTTCCAGTGCCTTAAACATGGTAGCTAACCATGGCCATAAAAAGGCACTGATTAACGCCGACATCAGGAAAGAGAGGTGTATTGAGAACTCCCCGGTTAAGGTACGTAACCACTGCTCGACTAACTGCACCAGGCCAAGCAGCACCAGCACCAGCAGCGACTGTTGAACCAGTGAATACGCTCGAAAGCGCGGATACACCAGGGCGCATAGAAACGCTAATAACGACAATATCAGCGCATGTTGGCCAAGCGCCGTTCCCTCTATCAGATCAAGCAGCAGCCCAAGCACAAAGCCATGGAAAACACCGACTCGGTCAGGTGATCGCATACACCAGTAAATCAGCATCAGCCCGATCCATTCAGGCCGATAAACTTGCCACCCCTCGGCCAGTGGCATGACTTGCAAACACAGCGCCAGAATCAAGCTAAACCACACCACTACCAAAGGTACAACAGGTGCGCGCGCCATTAGCGAACCTCCTGAGGATCAGCAGGTACCGTTGGCGCAAGGCGCTGGGCTGCATGTATCGCGCTGGCTGAGATATCCATGGACTCATCCCAAATTGAATCTTCGATGTCTTCGCGCGGCGGTGGGAAAAGCAGCAAGAAATGACGAGCACGCTGCAACTGGGCAGTAGGTTCAGCCGTTACATGCGCAAATGGCTGGCCGGGGTCATGATAAACGTTGGTAACGCGCGCAACGGGGTATCCTGGTGGAAAACGACCGGCAATCCCTGAGGTGGTGAGCAAGTCGCCTTCCCGAATATCCGCCGTGTCTGGCACGTGTAATACATTGACGCTGCCATAGCGACCAGCCCCCTGGACAATAAAGCGCAATCCGTTACGGTTAATCTGAACAGGCAGTGCATGGCTTGCATCTGCCAGCAACAGCACACGACTAGAGTACGCTGAAACGGCTGTCACTTGGCCTACCAGCCCCGACGCATCAATCACAGGCTGCCCAACATACGCCCCGTTACGATGCCCACGATCAACCACCATTTGATGGCTAAACGGGTCATTATCCAGGGAAAGCAGCTCTGCACTGATATAAGGAATTTGGCGCCGTTCTGCGGCGTTTAATAGATGACGAAGCTCGGTATTTTCAGCCGTCAGGTTGGCCATGCGCTGCCCACGATGAGACAGCGTCAAAATTTGTTCGCGCAGTCGGCGGTTTTCGTCCACCAATGCCTGCTGATCAGACAGCGCGAGCGCGCCCCAATTCAATAGATCGCTAGGCACGCTAACAATCCATTGAACAGGCGCAACAACCATCGTCATTTGGGCGCGCACGCCTTCCATGCGTGTAAACCGGTGGTCGGCAAACATCAAGGCGCTTGCCGCCAGCACGCAGAAAAACAGCCGGTAGCCCGGCAGCGACCCGTGTGAAAATAGCGGTTTAATAGGCAATCCCCCGCGATAAACCGCTAAAAATTAGTCGCTTGAGAGCAGCTCAAACGTGTGCTGATCGATCATTTCAAGCGCTTTACCGCCGCCTCTTGCCACACAGGTAAGTGGGTCTTCGGCAACGATGACCGGCAATCCCGTCTCTTCAGCAATCAGCTGATCGAGGTCGCGCAGCAACGCGCCACCGCCTGTTAACACCAAACCGCGCTCCGCAATATCAGAAGCAAGCTCTGGAGGCGACTGCTCAAGTGCGCTTTTAACAGCGGCGACAATCGAGCCAAGCGTTTCCTGCAGCGCTTCCAGAATCTCGTGCGAGTTCAACGTGAAACTGCGCGGTATACCTTCCGCTAAATTACGCCCACGGACGTCGATTTCACGCAGCTCACCACCGGGGTAGGCGCAACCAATCTCTTCCTTGATTCGCTCAGCCGTGGCTTCACCAATCAAGCTGCCATAGTGGCGGCGCACGTACGCGGTGATCGCCTCATCAAAACGGTCACCGCCTACGCGGATCGATTCTGAATACACCACGCCATTAAGCGAAATAATGGCAATTTCGGTGGTACCACCACCAATATCTACCACCATCGAACCTTGTGCTTCCTCAACTGGCAGCCCAGCGCCAATCGCAGCAGCCATTGGCTCTTCGATCAGGAACACTTCACGGGCGCCAGCCCCTTCAGCCGATTCACGGATCGCTCGCCGTTCAACCTGCGTTGACATGCACGGTACGCATACCAGTACGCGCGGGCTAGGCGTCAGGAAGGTGCTTTGGTGCACTTTACGAATAAAGTGCTGAAGCATCTGCTCGGTGACCGTAAAGTCGGCGATGACGCCGTCTTTCATGGGCCGGATGGCGGTAATATTGCCAGGCGTACGCCCCAGCATACGCTTTGCGTCGGCACCTACCGATGCCACGCTACGCATACTGCCAGACTGGCGAATGGCGACAACGGACGGCTCATCGAGCACGATGCCACGACCGCGAACATAAATCAGTGTGTTGGCCGTACCCAGATCGATCGACAGATCGCTGGAAAACAGCCCCCTCAAACGTTTGAACATGGATGTTGTTACCTAGTGCAGACCGGGAACCCTGTGCGGATGCAAACGGTATCACCGCAACCCCTTGGCAGCAAGCACGAGTCGCGCTGAACACTGCCCGCGGGGGTCAAAATGTGCTACCTTTTGCGGCTATTTTCCACGTCTGCTACACAAGACGTTTTTTCGATGACTGATTGTATACCGTATAACGCGGAATATGTTCCATCTCACGTTTTAGCGAGGAATTTTCGATCATGGCGCTTGAAGAATCTCATGTGCGCCGGGCTGCGCACCTGGCCCGACTCGCCGTCAGCGATGACCAGGCTATTGGCTTTGTAGACGATCTAAGCCGCATTTTGGACATGGTCGACCAATTACAAAGCATTGATACTGAGGGGATTTCTCCGCTTTCACACCCATTGGACGCCACCCAGCGCCTGCGTGCGGACGAAGTAACCGAAACCAACCAGCGCGACACCTTTCAGCGTTGTGCTCCGGCAGTGGAAAACGGCCTATATCTGGTCCCCCGTGTCGTTGAGTAAGAAAGCCGTGTTTTTAAGGCTGTTTTAACGACAGTTTTAATGACGGCTTTAAAGACAGTTTTAGCGACGGTTTCCACACTTTTCATACGTTCTCGAACGGAGCTTTCGGGTCATGCTTGATAAAACGTTAACGCAACTCACTGCCGCCTTAAAAAGTGGTGAGTTTTCCAGCCGCGAGTTAACCTCGCACTATTTACAAAAAATTGAAAAAACAGATAGCAAGATCAACAGCTTTATTACCGTGACCGCTGAACAGGCGCTTAATCAGGCCGAAGCGGCCGATAAAGCACGCGCAGCCGGTAATGCCGGGCTGCTTACCGGCATTCCTTTGGCGTTAAAAGATATTTTTTGTACACGCGATGTAAAAACCAGCTGTGGCTCCAAAATGCTGGATAACTTCATCGCGCCGTATGATGCCACCGTCGTAGAGAAGCTGAATGCGGCCGGCACCATCAGCCTGGGTAAAACCAATATGGATGAGTTCGCCATGGGCTCCTCCAATGAGAATAGCTACTACGGTGCGGTTAAAAACCCTTGGGATTCAACCGCTGTTCCCGGCGGCAGTTCCGGCGGAAGCGCTGCAGCAGTCGCCGCCGGCCTTGTGCCTGCGGCCATGGGTACCGATACCGGCGGCTCTATTCGCCAGCCGGCGGCTTTTTGCGGCATTACGGGCTTGAAGCCCACTTACGGGCGCGTTTCGCGCTACGGCATCATTGCCTACGCATCCAGCCTGGACCAGGCAGGTCCAATGGCCCGTTCGGCTTCCGACTGCGCGCATTTGATGAACGTGATTGCGGGTCACGACGTACGCGACTCCACTAGCGTCGCTCGCGGCGTGCCGGACTACACCGAAACCCTCAATGCGCCGCTTTCAGGTCTAAAAATCGGCCTACCAAAAGAGTATTTTGGTGATGGGCTAGACCCCGAGGTCGAAAAAGCCGTGCGTGACGCGGTAAGCGTGTATGAGTCACTGGGTGCGACGGTACGCGAAGTGAGCCTTCCGCATACTCACTATGCGATTCCGGCCTACTACGTCATCGCCCCTGCGGAAGCTTCCTCCAACCTGTCGCGCTATGACGGCGTGCGCTTTGGTCACCGCTGCAATGAGCCGGTCGATTTAGTCGATCTTTACATGCGCAGCCGTGCCGAAGGCTTCGGTGAAGAGGTCAAACGACGCATTCTGATTGGTACGCATACTCTTTCTGAAGGCTTTTTTGACGCCTACTACACCAAAGCGCAGAAAGTTCGCCGCTTGATTCGCCAGGATTTTTTAGACGCGTTTGAAGATGTTGACGTCTTGATGGGCCCGGCCTCACCGACGCCGGCCTTTGACCTGGGTGCCAAAAAAGATCCGGTCTCGATGTATCTGCAGGATATTTATACGATTGCCGTGAACCTGGCGGGCATCCCCGGCATCAGCGTACCCGCAGGCTTTGCCGGCGGCCGCCCAGTAGGCTTACAGATTCTGGGTACGCACTTTGCTGAAGCGCAGCTTTTAAATGTGGCGCACCAGTATCAGCAAGCGACCGACTGGCACCTTCAACTTCCTGCTATTGCCGAGGAGCACGCCTAATGCAATGGGAAACCGTAATTGGGCTGGAAGTCCACGTACAGCTCGCGACTCGCTCCAAGATTTTCTCTGGTGCTTCTACCGCGTTTGGCGCCGAGCCAAACACTCAGGCGTGTGCAGTTGATTTGGGCCTTCCAGGAACGCTGCCTGTGCTCAACGAGCAGGCCGTGGCCATGGCCGTTCAGTTTGGTCTAGCGGTCCATGCGGATATTGCTGAAGTATCGGTATTTGATCGCAAAAACTACTTCTACGCGGACCTACCCAAAGGCTATCAAACCAGCCAGATGTATCAGCCCATAGTGGGCCCTGGGGACGTGGAAATTACCCTGGATGACGATACTACCAAGCGTATTCGCATTCACCATGCGCATCTGGAAGAAGACGCTGGCAAGTCGCTGCACGAAGACTTTTTAGGCATGACCGGCATCGATTTAAACCGTGCAGGCACCCCGCTGCTAGAGATCGTTTCCGAGCCGGATATGAGCAGCGCCAAAGAAGCCGCCGCGTATCTTAAGGCGATTCACTCCATCGTTACGTACCTGGGCATTTCCGACGGCAATATGGCCGAAGGCTCAATGCGCTGCGATGTAAACGTGTCCGTGCGCCCGAAAGGTCAGGAAGCCTTTGGCACTCGGGCAGAGATCAAAAATGTTAACTCGTTCCGCTTTGTCGAGCGGGCGATTGCGTTTGAAGTAGAGCGCCAGATTGAGCTCATCGAAGACGGTGGCACCGTTGTCCAGGAGACACGCCTGTTTGATCCTGAGCGCGATGAAACCCGCAGCATGCGGACCAAAGAGGAAGCCAACGACTACCGCTACTTCCCCTGCCCCGACCTACTGCCCGTCGTACTTGATAACGCTTACCTGGACCACTTACGCAGCCAACTGCCTGAACTGCCCGCCGACAAGCGTGAGCGCTTCAAGAGTGAGCTAGGCCTTTCTGCTTATGACGCCTCGGTGCTGTCTGCCAGCCGTGAAATGGCCGAGTTCTTTGAGGAGGTTCACCAAGGTTGCGGTGATGCCAAGCAGGCCGCAAACTGGGTACAGGGCGAGCTTTCCGGGGCGCTTAACCGTGAGAACCTCGCCATCAACAGTAGCCCGATATCGGCGCGCCAGCTGGGCGAGCTACTTAGCCGAGTGATTGACGATACGATCAACGGCAAAGCCGCTAAGCAGGTCTTCCAGGCGCTTTGGAATGGCCAGGGCGAAAGCGCCGACGCCATCATCGAAGCCAAAGGGCTTAAACAGGTCACTGATACCGGCGCGATTGAAGCCATGATCGACCAGGTGATTTCTGAAAGCCCGGCTCAGGTCGCGCAGTATCGCGACGCAGAACCTGAAAAACGCGGCAAGATGATTGGCTACTTTGTGGGTCAGGTAATGAAAGCCTCGCGCGGCACGGCTAACCCCCAGCAGGTTAACGGCGTGTTAAAAGAGAAGCTCGACGCGCTGCTGTAAGCATCAACGTTTGGCTCGTGCAGCAACGCGAACGGTGGCCCAGGGGCCGCCGTTTTTATTACCTTAAAACGGTTCTTTCAAGCCAACTGACCTGGCGACATATAACGCGCTAACTGAGCGCAGCCTGCTGCCCATACATCTGCCTCTAACTCCGCAATGCCCGCGGTGTCGAACCCCAGCCCCTGGCCCGGCCTGCCCTCCACCAGCAGTTCCGTCAGATTACCCACCAGCGGCATATGGCTGACCAGCATTATCGGCGCGCAGTCTGGCTGTGTTAACAACCAATCGCTTACCTTGGCCGGGTCATCCTCTGGGGTTATAAAGTCCAGCGTGCTTAGCGAACAGCCTAATGCCTCAGCGACAATACGTGCCGTTTGTTGCGCACGGGCGTAGGGGCTTGCATAGAGAACCGGTACGAAAAGCTCCCCTTTTGCCAAGCGTGCAGCCAGCCATTGCACCATCATGGCGGCTTCGCGCTCCCCCTGCGGGGTGAGCAGCCGTTTGCTATCCGGAAAGCCGGGCGCGGCTTCTCCGTGGCGCATAATGAATAAGCTACTCATGCCAGCCTCGATTATCCAAATGAGCCTGCTGAACTGCCTCGCGGGGCAGAATAAATTCTACATCACTGCTCTGCTCGCCCATCATCAGCGTACGCGCCATCTCCTGGGCAGGCACACCGCCGAAGAGAACATGGGAGAGGCCTTCGGCAAGCGGCATATATACGCCCATTTCCTGCGCCTTGGCACACACCAGCTTAACCGTATTGACACCTTCAGCCACTTGGCCAAGCGCGGAAACAGCCTCTTCAAGGCTGCGCCCCTCGCCCATGGCATACCCCACGCGATAATTACGCGACAGGTTCGACGAGCAGGTCACAATCAAGTCGCCCACCCCGGCAAGGCCAAGGAATGTCATGGGGTTAGCCCCCTGGGCCACGGCAAAGCGGCTCATTTCAGCCAGCGCCCGAGTCATTAGCATGCTGCGGGTATTTTCCCCCATACCCAACGCAGCGGCCATGCCCGCCGCAATGGCGTAAATATTCTTAAGTGCACCGCCCAACTCCACCCCGTGGCGATCATTGCTGGCATAAACACGAAAGTAGCGACAGCCCAATGCTTGCTGTACACGGGTGCGCGTTAGCGCATCGGCACTGGCAATCACTGTCGCCGTTAGCTGCTTATCGGCTATTTCTGAGGCAAGGTTGGGGCCTGCGATGACGCCAATATGGGAAAAGCCGGTTTCATCCGCTAACACCTGACTCATCAGCAGAAAGCTATCCGACTCAATACCTTTGGTGGTACTGACCAGAATTTGGCTGGCCTTTAGCCAAGGTTTCGCGGCCTGCACCACGCTTCGAAACGCCTTTGAGGGAATGGAGATAAGCACAAGCTCGGCATCGTCCAGCACCGTGTGCAGGTCCGTTGAGGCTTGAACGGCAGGATTCATCGCATAGTGAGGCAAGTAGCGACCGTTACGGTGCTCTTGATTAATTTGTGCGACCAGCGCTTCGTCTCGCATCCATTGACGCACATGGGCACCGTTATCCGCCGCGATGCTGGCAAGCGCCGTACCGAAACTGCCACCTCCCAGCACCGCGACCTTGATTTGCTGCTCAGCCATAAGGATGTCCTGAAAAAATCACGCGAAAAGTAACAGCTACTTTATCAAAACAAACGGCCCGCTTGGGAATCCAAACGGGCCGTGAAAGGTAGCAACGACGATTAAGCGGTCAGTACGCTGTTTAGACGCTTCACATAAGCGGCTGGGTCGTCCAGATGACCGCCCTCGGCGATAATCGCCTGGTCAAGCAGGATATGCGCTAGCTGTGTGAAGATCTCGCCTTCTGCTCCTTCCAGGCGTGTTACCAGTGGGTGCTGCGGATTGAGCTCTAAAATGGGCTTAACGTCCGGCATTTTTTGCCCGGCGGCTTCCATAATGCGGCGCATTTGAAAGCCCATCTCATGCTCAGGCAGCACGACGCAAGCCGGAGAGTCGGTCAAACGATGGGTAACCTTGACGTCCTGAACGCCATCGCTAAGCGCTTCTTTAACACGCTTCAACAGATCTTCTTTCGCCTTGGCTGTCTCTTCCTGAGCCTTTTTCTCGGCTTCGTCTTCGACATCACCAAGGTCCAGCTCGCCTTTGGCAACATCCGCAAAGGATTTACCGTCAAACTCGGTCAAATGGCTCATCAGCCACTCATCAATACGGTCAGACAGCAGCAGAACTTCGATACCTTTCTTGCGGAAGATCTCCAGGTGCGGGCTGTTTTTCGCCGCATTGAAGCTATCTGCTACCACGTAGTAGATCTTCTGCTGGCCTTCTTTCATGCGCTCGACGTAGTCGGCAAGCGATTGATCCTGGGTAGCTGTGTCGCTGTGCGTCGACGCAAAGCGTAAAAGACCGGCGACTTTCTCGCGGTTGGCGAAATCTTCGCCTGGACCTTCCTTCAGCACGCTGCCGAAGGTATTCCAGAAGGTTTGGTACTCTTCGCTGTCCTTGGAAAGCTTTTTAAGCATATCCAGCGCACGCTTGGTCAGCGCCCCTTTGATCTTGTCGACCTGCGGGTCCTGCTGCAAAAGCTCGCGGGAAACGTTGAGCGACAGATCGCGCGTATCCAATACGCCTTTGATAAAGCGCAGGTAGAGCGGCAGGAACTGTTCAGCGTCATCCATGATAAATACGCGCTGCACATAAAGCTTAACGCCGCGAGCGCCATCACGCTCATACATATCAAAAGGCGCCCGGCCCGGCACGTAGAGTAAACTAGTGTACTCAAGTTTGCCCTCTACCTTGTTGTGGCTCCAGGCAAGCGGGTCGCTAAAGTCATGGGCAACGTGCTTATAAAACGCCTTGTACTCGTCATCAGAAACATCGCTCTTGGGGCGCGCCCAGAGTGCAGTGGCTTCGTTAACGGTTTCCCACGTGGTGACTTCGCTGCCTTCGATGTCGTTGCCTTCATCATCCTTGGCCGTTTCGGTCTTGGGCATGCGCACGGGCACTTCAATATGATCAGAGTACTTGCGCACCAGGTTTTGAAGGCGGTAATCGTCAGCAAACTCTTTCGCGTCTTCTTTCAGATAAAGCGTAATTTCGGTGCCGTGAAGCTCGCGCTCAATATCAGCGACGGTAAACTCACCTTCGCCTTTAGAGCGCCACTCAACGCCTTCAGAGGCGGCCGTCCCGGCTTTGCGGGTACGCACTGCCACTTCATCAGCCACAATAAAGCCTGAGTAGAAACCTACACCGAACTGGCCGATCAACTTGGCATCTTTTTGCTGCTCGCCTGACATCTGCTTTAAAAACTCAGCGGTGCCTGAGCGGGCGATGGTGCCCAGATTAGCGATAACGTCTTCGCGGTTCATACCAATACCGTTGTCGCGCAACGTAATGGTATTGGCTTCTTTATCGTGCTCAATTTCTACCCGAAGCTCGCTGTCGCCTTCGTACAGCGCATCGTTATCTAGCGCCGCGTAGCGCAGTTTGTCACAGGCATCCGCGGCGTTAGAGATAAGCTCACGCAGGAAAATCTCCCGGTTGGAATACAGGGAGTGAATCATCAGGTTGAGAAGCTGCTTAACTTCTGTTTGAAAGCCTAACGTTTCTTCGTGGGTCGCTGTTGACATTCGCCTAGCCCTCATCAATCACGTTTGTTTAGAGTTCCTGCCTCCCAATGAGACAGGAACGAAAAAATGTGTGAGTTGGATATGGGGATAAGCAGAGCGATTTCAAGAAGGTGAGTGTTGAGAAGTAGCGATATCAATATCGCCGTACTTCCAGACGCGGTAATCTGCCAAGCGCTGGTCGATACGGTTGAGAAGCCAGCCAACGATAATGACATCGTCAATCAGACCTATGAAAACGAGAAAGTCCGGAATTAAATCGAACGGCATTGCAAGGTAGGCAAGCGCCAGTGCCATCATGCCAAAGGCAGCCCAGGGCACAGGTCGAAAGCGACCGCTCAGGACATCAGACGTCATGGGCACAAACAGTTTCAGTGCGCGTCCGATACGTTTTACAGCCCAGAGGCGGGATTTAAGTCGACGAAATAGCCACAACGTGGATAATCGAGCCATCGTAATTGAATCCTCCAAGTGTCACGATTGTCTGAACACTATTTGCCCATTTCGTTCACTATTAGCGGTTGCCAATCCGTTAGCGAGAAAGAGAGAAAATTATGCAGGCATCGCCATTCAGATCCCCTTTTCGCACTTTATGCGCGGCAATCCTGGTGGGCTTACCCACTGCCTCATGGGCCGCTTCTGATACCGCTATGCGCGATGCGTTAGAAGCCGCTCGTCAACAACAGTGGAACCACATCGACGAGCGCGCTATTGAAGGTCATGTGCTGAGCGGCTATGTCGATTACCACCGATTACGCAATCAACTACCCAACGTCTCGACGGCCCAAGTACAACGCTTTATTGACCAGCATAACGACTCTCCGCTTTCTGAGTGGCTACGCGGTCAGGCCATTGCCCAGTATGGCCACGCGGGGCGTTATAGCGATTTGCTGGCCGTTGCCGATGGCGAACCTGCAGGCACCGCTCGCCAGTGTTATTACTATACGGCCATACTGGATTCACAGCCCCAGCAGGCCGCCGAGGCAGGCCTTGCACTTTGGCTTGAAGGCAGCTCTCAGCCCGATGCGTGTGACCCCCTGTTTGACCGCCTGTGGGCTAACGGCACGATTGATGCAACGGCTATCTGGGAGCGAAGAATGCTCGCTTGGCAAGCCGGTGAGGATCGTCTCTCAGCCTATTTAGACGGGCTGCTCAGCGGCCAGTGGCACACCGCGATTGAAACCGCCGACCAAGTGAATACCAATACCCGCGCGGTCACCTCAGCGCCCGCTTGTCTTGGTCCTGAATGCGCGGCAACCGCCAGTTTCTACAAAGCTGCGATGCAACGGTTCACCCGTGAAGATACCCCGGCCGCATTGAGTAGCTGGCAAACCATCGCGCCCAACTTGAACCTTCTACCCAGTGATCAGCAAACCATTGAAGAAGAGCTGGCTTTCTATGCACTGGTACGCAATGTACCCGGCGCCTTAGGCTGGGTAGATGACGTTCTTCCCTCCTTGGATAGCGAGCGCGTGCTTGAGCTACGCGTACGCCGTGCATTGGCAGACCGGCAGTGGCAGGAGGTGATTCACTGGATTGCGGAAATGCCCACCAGCCAACAAGAAAACAGCCGCTGGCAGTACTGGCTGGGGCGTGCCAACGAACAGCTGGGCAGCCAGGAGGCAGCCACCGCTCGCTACCGTCAGGCGGCGACCGACCGCAGCTTTTATGGGTTTGCGGCCGCTGAACAACTTGGCCAGCCTTACCAACTCAATCTTGAGCGCAATCATTTTGATGAGGCTTCACGCGAACGCACTGCACGCCTCCCCGTTGTCCAGCGTACCGAAGCGCTGCTACGCATTGGCGAAGACGGCCTTGCCAATAGCGAATGGCTGTATGCGGTGAAAAATGGCACGCCCCAGCAGGCGCGCGCCCTGGCCGATTATGCAGCCCATCAACAGTGGCATGCACGCCTGGTACAGACCACGATTGCTGGCAGCATGTGGGATGCGCTTGATTGGCGTTTCCCCGAGGCTTACCGGGAGAGCTTTATGCACTGGGGCCACCAAACCGGTGTAGACCCGTATATGCTAATGGCGATTACCCGTCGTGAAAGTGCCTATAACCCAGTAGCACTCTCTCCAGCAGGCGCCCGCGGTTTGATGCAGTTAATGCCCGGCACGGCAAGCCTGGTAAGTCGCCAACTGGGTATTAGTGACCCAGGGCCTTACGGCATTCTTGACCCTGAACTTAATATTCGCCTGGGCAGCACTTATCTGCGCGACAAGCTTAACCGCTATCAGGGTAACCGACTTGCCGCCGCTGCGGCCTATAATGCTGGTCCTGGGCGTGTTGATCAGTGGCTGGGAAGCGGTATGGAGTCATTTGATCTGTTTGTGGAAAGCATTCCCTTTAAAGAAACACGCGATTATGTGCAGGCGGTGCTTAGCTATCGGGTAATTTTTGAAAGTTTGGCCAACGGTGGTAACAGCGAAGGTGTTTCACTGTTGAGTGATAGTGAACAACAGGTACGTTACGACCGCGCTTTGCTGGCTCGTCAATAAGCGTACAAAGGTAATCACGCTTACTGCCTGGTCAGTTTACTTACCAAGCGCCCAGTTATACTGGGCGCTGCTCCATCGCCAAACGAAGCCCAAACGCGACCAGCACCGCGCCTGTCGCGGCATTTAACACCTGCGCAAAGCGCACGCTGGCGAGCCACTTGCTGGCGCCTCCCACCATGAATACCACGCTGATTTGCCAGATATTGGCAATGATAAAGTGGACACCTGCTAGCCACAGGGACTTGACCAACGCCGGATCACCCGGCGCAATAAACTGAGGCAAAAAAGCCATATAAAAAATAATCGTTTTTGGATTCAATACATTGGACAGCAAGCCTTCCTTAATGGGCTGCCAAAGCGGAACAGGAGAAGCAGCACCGATCACCCCTTTGACCGGTAATGGCTGGCCACGCCTTGCGGCTAACAAACTGGTGCCCCCTAGCCATACCAGATACCCCGCCCCGACCAACTTTAATAGATGAAATGCCCAGGCCGACTGAAGCAGAATCAGTGAAATACCTAATGCCGAGATGGTCGCGTGTACAAACAGACCGCAGCAGATCGCTAAGCTGGTGGCAATGCCGTCCCGAGTCCCGCCTCGGGCAGTGTTACGGATAACCAGCAAGGTATCCACGCCAGGCGTAATCGACAACAGCGTAATAGCGACCAAAAAGGCCACAAACTGAGAATCTACAAGCTGTATTGACAACATATACGTGGCTCAACAAAAGTTAAGAAACATTAGATTGTTACTGGACGACCCATTTTTTTGCATCTACATTGATTTTGGCGGGCGAATCCTATGCAGGTTCGCTTGATCATTATAGGCACGTTAAGGAAACGACTAATGGCAACTGGCACCGTCAAGTGGTTCAACGATACGAAAGGTTACGGCTTCATCTCACCCGATGATGGCAGTGACGACCTGTTTGCGCACTTCTCCGAAATTCAAGCGGAAGGCTTCAAGACCCTGCAAGATGGTCAAAAAGTCAGCTTTGAGGTAACGCAGGGTAAAAAGGGCCTTCAGGCTTCTACCATTCGCCTTGCTTAATCATGGCCGAATGTAGCGAGGCCCGCCAAGGCGGGCCTTTTTATTGCCTGCTCAACGCGCCTTATTGATGAGTAGCGTTAGTATTATCGCTGCCTGCGTCTTCATTCAGAATAACCCCACGGCTACTACTGCCATTATGTTCACGCTCGATTTCCTGAAACTGCTCTTCAAGGCGCTTTTGGGCTTCCTCAAAGCGGCGTTCGGTATCCTCAATCAATGCATCAACATCGGTAGCTTCCCGGTTATCTTCCAAGCGAGGGCTTTCGGGTAGGCTGCTCTGTGTTTCCCACTCATTGGACAATGCTTCTTGCTCAATAGCATCGTACTCTTCGGCTTGTTGCTCTGCTTCTTCAAACTGCTCATTTAAGCGCCGTTGGGCTTCCTGAAAGCGCTGCTCAGTCTCTTCAATCATTTGATCGACGTCGGAGCGCGTTGCCTCTCCTGGCAATGCGCCACCCTCTTGCAGTATCTCATCAGGGTCCGCCGCCAGAGTGTCTTCGCCTGCCGTTACCTCTTGGGCCTCTTGGGCCTCGGACTCGTCAGCGTTGACCGCATCATCTTGCATGTCATCACGCAGCGCCTCGGCCTGCTCTAGCTCTTCAGCGGCCTGGCGCGCCTCAACGTCATCCTCTACCTCCGCAGGACTTGGCATATCCGCGGCATTTTCAGCGGCGGCCGGCGCTTCTTCCTCTTGCACAACGTCTTCATCAGAAACCGATGAAGGCTCATCCGGTGTCGCATCAGTCTCTTCTTGAGAGTCACCACATGCGCTTAGCAATAGTGCCAAGGTGGCAACAACCGGTATCCATAAACGGTTTACCATTAGATTCCCCTTCTTAAATAACGCTTTTAAAGACAGACTACGATCAGTGTCGGTCATTTGCTGACAGTAACGAGCAACCCTCAGGCAATAAAACGTGCAGCGCCAACGGCACCACTTCAACGCAAAAACGATCATACTGACACATTTCGCCGTCCAGCGTTAAGGGCCAAGCGGGATCATCTTTCTGAGTTGTGACCGTCAGCTCAGTCGCTGTGAAATAGCGTACATACTGCCCATCAGAGGGAAAGCTCTGAAGCTCGCTAATCAGCGTCGGCAGTTCCGTTACGGAGCTAAAATCCTTCACCAGAAGAACATCCAAGCGGCCATCATCAAGCTTGGCACGTGGGGCGAGCACCTGTCCGCCGCCTGATTGCCGGCCATTACCTAACGCCAATAACAGCAGCGAGACATCCTGCTCTTTATCGCCCCAGTGAAGCGTGCCACGATAGCTGCGATGCCGCCAGGCTTTAAGCGCTCCCATTAAGGAGTACGCACCTCCGCCTAACAAGCGTTTCAGCGTCTTCGGTGTTGAAGAGGTAATTTCCGCCCCAAATCCGCCCGTGGTCATGTTGACGTAGTACTGAACGACGGTTTTATTATTAGCCTCAGCCGTTACTCGTACGACATCAACAGGGTATGCGCTTAGTGTCCTTGCCTCTGCCAGCGCAGGGCTTGGCTCCAACGGTAACCCCGTGGAGGTAGCAAAGTCGTTGGCACTGCCCAGCGGCACAACGCCCAAAGCGGGACGCTTATCATGAGCGACACGCATTAGCCCGTTAACCACTTCGTTAACAGTGCCATCGCCGCCGCAGGCGATGACATGGGTGATGCCCATATCACATGCCTGCTCGGCAAAGAGAGCGGCGTCACCGCCCTCCCATGTTGAGCGCACGGTAATCGGCATCCCTGCCTCACGCTGCTCTTCAACGGCTTCACGCAGTGCCGGGTTCCCGGCTGATTTACCATTTATAATCAGTAAAAAATGCGGTTGTGAATCGTTCACCAATGGCTTCCCTTTCATGGTTGGAACGCTAGGAGTGCTTACGCCAGCGCTTTTTCAACTACTTCATATACGTTCGAAGATAGCGGCTCTTTTTTGATACGTTGCAACTGCGCATGCATTAAGGCCTGGCGCGCTTCGTCAAAACGCTGCCAGCGTGTTAGCGGGGTAACCAATCGCGCGGCAATTTCCGGGTTTAGCCGATTAAGCTCAATCACCACATCGGCAAGCAGCGCGTAACCCTTACCATCCAGGCGATGGAAATTAACCCGATTTTGCGTAAAAGCACCCACTAGCGCACGTACTTTGTTTGGGTTCTTGATTGAAAATGCCGGATGCTGCATCAAGAACTCGACACGCTCCAGCACATCAGACTGCGGCCGCGTCACTTGAATCGTAAACCACTGGTCCATAACCAGCGAATCATGCGCCCATTTTTCACCAAACGCTTTTAAAGCGGGTGACGACACGTCATCACGTTCGCTATGCACCAGCAGCGTTAGCGCATGGCGCACATCGGTCATATTGTGGTCAGCGGCAAACTGGGCCTGACAAAATGCAATCGCCTGCTCATCCTCAATCGACATCAAATAGCTAAGCGCTATGTTTTTGAGACTACGCTGGGCGATTTGCTCAGGCGTTGGCGCGTAAGCCTCCTCCGAGCGATTGGCTTCAAACGTGGCCACAAATTCAGCGCGAAGTGCTAACGCCAATGATTGGCGCACAAACTCACGCGCCGCGTGAATCGCATCGACATCGACAATAGGCTGCTGCTCGGCAATGTAGGCCTCAGAAGGTAGGGTTAGCATCTCGGCAAGCACCGCCTTGTCAGACGTCGAGCTTGTCAGCAGCGCTCTAAAGGCTTCCGTAACGCGGCCATCCATGACTTTTTCAACGCCATTACGATGCGCCGCGATCAGATCGTCCAACGCCAGCATGGCCAAGCGCTGACCGGCATCCCAGCGGTTAAAACCATCACTATCATGGGTGAGCAAAAATGCCAGTTCTTCACGTGAATAGGGGAAATGTAGCTTCACTGGCGCCGAGAAGTCACGCAGCAGTGACGGTACTGGCGCTTCGGCCACATCGGTAAAGACAAAGGTCTGCTCGTTATCGCGTAAATGGATCACCGCATCCTTGCCCAGTACTTCCCCGGCCATGGTCAGCGTTAAGTCCTGACCAGACTTGGTTCCCACCAGCCCCATCCGCACAGGGATATGCAGTGGCTGCTTCTCGGTTTGGCCGGGCGTGGCAGGCGTGCGTTGCCGAAGCGTTAGCCTGTATTCACTATGTACATAGTCGTATTCGCCGTGGACATCAATCTCTGGCGTACCTGCCTGCGCGTACCAGCGCATAAATTGATCAAGTGTTTGGCCCGACGCCTCTTCCATACAGCCAACAAAGTCTTCAATGGTGACCGCCTGACCATCAAAGCGCTCAAAGTAGGCATCGGCCCCTTGGCGGAAATTTTCCCACCCCACCAGGTTACACAGCATACGCACTACTTCTGCACCCTTTTCATAAATAGTCAGGGTATAGAAATTGGTGATTTCAATGTAGTGGTCGGGGCGCACAGGATGCGCAGTGGGCCCTGCATCTTCTGCAAACTGCGCCGTACGGAAAAAAGACACATCTTGAATACGCTTAACCGGCGCCGAGTTGGTATCAGCGGAAAAACACTGGTCCCTAAAAACGGTAAAGCCTTCTTTCAGCGATAGCTGGAACCAGTCACGACAGGTCACTCGATTGCCGGACCAGTTATGAAAATATTCGTGGGCCACAATGCCTTCCACGTTTTGAAACGTGGCATCGGTAGCGGTATTGGGATGCGTCAGTACAGCGGCAGAGTTGAAAATATTCAGCCCCTTGTTTTCCATCGCTCCCATATTGAAATCGTTAACGGCCACGATCATAAACAGATCAAGGTCATATTCGCGGCCATAGGTCTGTTCATCCCACGCCATGGAACGTTTGAGCGAAGCCATGGCGTGTTCGGTTTTATCCAGATTTTCCTCCTCTACCCAAATTTGCAGCGTGACATCACGGCCGCTCATGGTAGAAAAGTGGTCCTCAACCTTGTGTAAATCACCCGCTACCAACGCAAACAGGTAGCACGGTTTAGGATGCGGATCTTCCCATTTCACGAAATGGCGACCATTTTCCAATATACCGCTGTCCACGGGGTTGCCGTTGGCCAGCAAAACGGGTTCGTTGTTTTGATCACCAATGACCGTGACGGTAAAGGTGGCCATCACATCCGGGCGGTCTGGGTAGAACGTAATGCGCCGAAAACCTTCCGCTTCACACTGGGTACAGTACATACCACTCGACTGGTAAAGTCCCTCCAAAGCAGTGTTAGCACCAGGCGCAATTTCTACCTCACTTTCAAGGCTGAACGTTGCCGGCACCTGCATAATACGCAGGCTGCCCTCATCCAACTGGTAATCCGCTTCCGCTAGCGGTGTGCCATCAATGGCCAACGAGATTAGCGACAGCTGCTCGCCATTCAGCACCAGAGGCGTTTGGGCGTCTACGTTTTCGTTACGTTCAATCAACAATCGTGCTTTTACACGGGTGGCAGCAGGGTCAAGATCAAACGTCAGCTCGGTATGGGTGACCTGGTAGGCGGGCGGCTGATAGTCGCTTAAATAAACCGGCTGCGGATCAGACATAGTGCGTTAGCTCCTGTAATAAACGATGGTTGCGAGTAGACAAAAAGAGTGGCAAAAAATGGGGCAGCGCATAGACACCGCCCTACACGTGATAAGGCTTAATCGCGGAAATTATCAAACTGCAGAGGTAGTTCAGGCCCCTCTTCACCCCGTAAAAGCGCCGTGACGCCTTGTAAGTCGTCACGTTTTTTCCCGGTCACGCGAACTTTTTCACCTTGAATTTGCGCTTGGACTTTAAGCTTACTCGCCTTGATACGCTTTACCACATCCTTGGCTTCTGCCGCATCAAGCCCCTGCTTCAAAACGACTTCCTGACGCGCCTTCACCCCGGAAAGCTCGGGGTCTTGAACATCCATGCAGCGCGCATCAATGCCTCTGGCAATTAACCGACCGCGCAGTACATCCAGCATCTGCTTGAGTTGAAAATCGACCTGGGCCTCTAACTGCACTTTTTCGCCTTCAAGGGCGAAGCTTGCGTCAACGCCTTTAAAATCAAAACGCGACTGCACTTCACGATTCGCCTGGTCAACGGCGTTAGACGCTTCGTGCTGATCAAATTCCGACACAATATCAAAAGAGGGCATGGCATTTTTCCTGACAAGTTATGAAGGGTTATTTTAGAGCAGTAAGCTGCCTATCGGCCAATTCTGTTATTGATTAGCCACAAAAACCTCGATTCCTACGGAAAAGCTTAACAACTGTATAAATTTTATTCACATTTAAGCCATCATCACGGCATTGCAAGCTCTATATGGCGTAGGCTAGAAATCTTCATGCAGCCTTTTAAGAGGAAAGCGACGGTGAAAGACCGCGATACACGCCATAAAACGTCGATGGAAAAACTCAAAGCCCGCGTGGATGAAAAAGTAGCCAGCGCTACAGAACAGCGCGGACTGCTGCTGGTGAATACCGGGAATGGTAAAGGCAAGACCACGGCCGCCTGGGGCACCGTCACCCGTGCGTTGGGCTATGGCTATCACGTGGGGGTTATTCAGTTTATTAAAGGCTTATGGGAGTGTGGCGAACGCAACCGTTTGGAAGATGACCCTAATCTTGACGTCGCAATTATGGCAACGGGCTTTACCTGGGACACCCAAAACCGTGAAGCCGACACTCAAGCCTGCTTGGCCGTTTGGAAAGAGGCTGAGCGCATGCTGGCTGACCCAAACACTTACCTGGTCGTGCTGGATGAAATTACCTACATGCTCAAGTTTGGCTACCTGGATATCGCCACCGTTAAAGCGGCGCTTGAAAATCGCCCCAGCGAGCAGACGGTAATTATTACGGGGCGTAATGCGCACCGTGAACTGATAGCCATGGCGGATACCGTCACCGAAATGCAGGAAGTTCGCCACGCCTTTAATAATGGCCTACAGGCACGTCGCGGCATTGATTTTTAATCAATATTTACCAAAAAGGGGCGCCAAGGCACCCCTTCTCATACATCCGACGATATTCTCAGCGAGTGTTATTCGACGACAGCGGATTATTCGCCGTCAAACGGATTGCGCAGTACGATGGTTTCAACACGGTCTGGACCCGTTGAAATAATATCAATACTGGTGCCCACTTGCTCTTCCAGGAAACTGATGTAAGCGCGGGCATTGGCCGGCAAGTCGTCGACGTTTTTAGCACCCAGCGTCGACTCTTTCCAGCCTGGTAAATCCTGATAAAGCGGCTCTATGGCTTCGTAGCCTTCAGAATCAACCGGGTTGTCCAGCACGTCACCATCTTTACTGCGATAGCCCACGCACACCCGAATATTTTCCAGACCATCGAGCACGTCAAGCTTGGTCAGGCAGATGCCGGATATTGAGTTAATTTGTACCGCATGACGCAGGGCCACAGCATCAAACCAACCGCAACGGCGTGGACGACCCGTGGTGGCGCCAAATTCGTGGCCACGCTCAGCCAGGTGACGGCCATGGTCGTCGAACAGCTCAGTAGGGAACGGCCCCGAGCCCACGCGCGTGGTATACGCTTTGGTAATACCCAGCACGTAATCCAGGTAAAGCGGGCCGACACCAGACCCCGTGGCCGTGCCGCCAGCCGTGGTGTTGGAGCTGGTAACAAACGGGTACGTGCCGTGGTCGATATCCAGTAGCGAGCCTTGGGCGCCCTCAAACAGAATATTCTCACCCGCCTTGCGCAGGTCGTGAACCATGCTCACGGTATCGCATACCATCGGACGAAGCTCATCAGCCATTTGCATGGCGCTGTCCAGCACTTCCTGGAAGTCGACGGCGGGTTCACCGTGGTAGTTAACCAATACGAAGTTGTGGTAATCCAGCACTTCGCCCAGCTTGGAGGCAAACCGTTCCCGATGAAGCATATCGCCCAAGCGCAAGCCACGGCGTGCCACTTTATCTTCGTAAGCCGGACCAATGCCTCGACCCGTTGTGCCAATCTTGGCAACGCCACGGGCTTTTTCGCGGGCCTGATCAAGGCGCACGTGGTAAGGCAAAATCAGCGGGCAGGCGGGTGAAAGGCGCAGGCGCTCACGCACCGGTACACCTTTATCTTCAAGCTCGCGGATCTCTTTGATCAGCGCTTCAGGCGAAAGCACCACCCCGTTGCCGATTACGCAGGTTTTACCCGGACGCAGGACACCCGACGGAATGAGATGAAGCACCGTTTTTTCACCGTCGATTACCAGCGTGTGGCCCGCATTATGGCCACCCTGAAAACGCACTACCGCCGCCGCTGACTCGGTGAGCAGGTCAACAATCTTGCCTTTGCCTTCATCACCCCATTGGGTGCCCAGGACTACGACATTCTTACCCATTATGCACTCGTCTCTTGTGTCAGGGCCGTTGTCTGCCAACAGCCATCGATAAACTCAAGACGGCGGTCACACTTGTGCTCCGCCGGCCCAGTACGCTGCCCAGGCAGCGCTTGAATAACGCGTTCTCCCTGCTCTCGCAGTGCAACTATGGCAGCGTTGAGAGACTCTTCCTCTTGGGCAGGCGCCCAAATGGCGCCGTTGCCTGGCGATGCCAAGGCCAATGATGCCAACTGCTTTAAATCCATCGAAAAGCCAGTAGCCGGACGTGCACGCCCAAAGGCGCGCCCCGTATCATCATAGCGGCCACCCTTTGCAAGCGCATGGCCGTAACCTGGCACATAAGCGGCAAACATCATGCCTGTGTGGTATTGATACCCACGCAACTCGGCAAGATCAAAATAGAGCGACACGTCAAAGCGAGCCAACACGCCCTGATACAGCGCACTTAACTGATCAAGCGCGGCGGTTACAGAGGCCGGAGCACCTGCAAAGCGCTCGCGTGCTTGCTCAAGTATACTGGCGTCGCCGTGCAACTCACCTAGCGCCATAAACATATCGGCCAGTACCGGGTCGCTGACGCTTGCGTTAACTTGCTCCGCCAATTGTCCCGGCGACTTGAGTGCCAGTGCCTCAAACAGCGTGCTCTCCTGCTCATTATTAAGCGCGGCAGCGTCTACCAAACTACGGTAAATGCCGATGTGCCCAAGAGCCAGATGTATTTCACCTGCGCCTGCGGCTTTTAAACTGGCGAGCGCCAAATGAATGATTTCACTATCGGCCTCTAACCCAGCATGGCCAAACAGTTCGACGCCGACCTGAACAGGGCTGCGTCCGCCCTGATGCTGATCAGCTTTAGCGCGCAGTACGTTCGTGCAGTAGCACAGCCGAACGGGCCCTTGGCGTTTGAGCGAGTGGGCATCCATACGCGCCACCTGCGGCGTAACATCTGCCGAGGCGCCCATCATACGGCCGGTTAATTGGTCTGTTAGCTTAAAGGTTTGCAGATCAAGGTCAGTACCGGTACCGGTCAACAAGGAGTCTAGAAACTCCACCGGTGGTGGCATGACCTGGTCATAGCCCCAGCAATGATAAAGATCAAGCAGCGCGCGGCGCAGCTCTTCCATGCGGCTTGCCTGAGGCGGTAGCACCTCATCCATGCCGTCGGGCAACAGCCAGCGGTCAGCGATGGTCATGTAAACAATCCTGCAAGACGATGAAGGCCCTGGAGTCGATGAATACGCGCTTGACGCATTAACGTTAAATGAGGGCCACAAAAAAACCGGGCGACGCCCGGTTCAATTAAGTCTACCACGTTTGCTCAAGGGATGAACCCCGCCATGCGTTCTGCTTCATGGCAAAATTCACCCCTATGCCAACTTACTCTTCTCCGCCTGCTTGCCCGTTAGGATTAGCACTGCGCAGGTAACGGAAAAAGTCGCTGCTGGGGTCTAATATCAGCATATCACCGTCGCCCGAGAAGCTGTCGCGGTAAGCATTCAAGCTACGCCAAAAGGAGAAAAATTCCTGATCCTGGCCATACGCTTCAGAAAAGATACTGGCCGCCTGAGCATCACCTTCACCGCGCAGCGTCTCTGCACGCTCATTTGCCTGAGCGATAAGTACGTGGCGACGACGGTCAGCATTAGCGCGAATACGCTCCGCTTCTTCCTGCCCCTGGGCACGCCATTCGCGGGCTTCGCGCTCACGCTCAGAGCGCATCCGCTCAAAGACTGCCGCTGATACGTCTTCAGGTAAATCAATACGCTTGATGCGAATATCGCGGATAGCGACACCCAGCTCATCACGCATCAGGCTATCCAGCTCTTCGGTAGGGCCAATCATCAGGTCATCACGGCGCTCGGCAATGATTTCCTGCAGATTAAGACGGCCAAACTCGTTACGTAAGCTCTCGTCAACACGTGGCTGAATAAGGCGGATCGCCATCATTTCATCGCCTGCCGTTGCCTCGTAGTAGCGGGTAGGATTAACCACCTGCCATTTAACGTAGGAGTCGACGATAACCGCTTTTTGCTCAAGCGTCAGATAACGGCTGGTATCGGTATCCAGCGTCAGCAGGCGCGTATCAAACTTACGGATCGTTTGAGCAACCGGTATTTTGACATGCAGGCCAGGCTGAATATTCTCTTCAATAACCTCACCAAAGCGCAGTTTTACGGCACGCTGTGTCTCATCAACAACATACAGCGAATTACTTGCCAACCACGCGACAACAGCCAAGCCACCAACGATCAGCAGGGATCGATTATTAATCATTTACCGGCCCTCCCTGCGAATAGAGCTACTACTTGAAGATGAAGAATTCGTCGTTTGGCTTCCACGTAAACTTTCTACAACACGCGGATCCAACTCCTCACTGCCTGAGCCACTGTCATTAGCGCTTGATGCGCTATTGCTGCGCCCACTATTGCCACGCATTTGATCAAGCGGCAGATACATTAGCGGTGCATTTTCACTTACATCCATGAGTACCTTGGGCGTACCGCCGTAGACGCTTTCAAGCGTATCCAGGTACATCCGCTCACGCATTACCTCTGGCGCATTTTGGTACTCTGTTAACAAGGCATTGAAGCGATTCGCTTGACCCTGAGCTTCGGCCACGACTGACTCACGATACCCTTGGCCTTGCTCAACCACGCGTTGGGCTTGACCCTGAGCGGCCGGGATAATGGCGTTAGCGTAAGCCATGCCTTCGTTAATGGTACGCTGGCGGTCTTCGCGAGCACGAATTACGTCATCGAATGCGTCGATAACCGGCGCAGGCGCGGAAGTCGACTCAATGTTAATGGTTTGTAAACGGATACCCGCTCCATACGCATCAAGATAGGACTGCAAGCGGCTAGCGACCGAGCTGCCCAGGATTTCACGCCCTGAGGTCAGGATATCGATCATGTCTGTGCCACCTACAACGTGACGCAAAGCAGAATCAAGCGCATTTTCCATGGACAGTGCAGGATCACGCACATTGAGAACAAAATCTTGCGGATTTGCGACCTGGTACTGCGCCGATATTTCCACTTCCACGATGTTTTCATCGCGCGTCAGCATCGCCTGGGTTTGTGACACAGAGCGAACACGCGTGACATTCACCATGCGGACATCGTCAATCAACGGCGGATTCCAGTGAAGGCCCGGCCCAACAACGCTCTGGTACTCACCAAAACGTAAAACAACGCCACGCTCAGACTGATCCACCAGATAGAAGCCGGAGGCTGCCCAAATCGCTAGCGCAACCACAACTAAAAGGCCCGGCAATGCAAGCGTATTACGTGGTTTACCACCACCGCTTCCACTGTTCCGCTTGTTTCCGTTGCCTTTTTTACTGCCGCCGCCCAGCATGCCGTTCAGCTTGTCTTGAAACTTCTTGAGCGCTTCATCAAGGTCAGGAGGGCCTTGGTTATTACCCCCATTATTCCCGCCCCGATTACCGCCGTCGTTGCCACCACGGTTATCACCGTCGTTGCCACCCCGTCGACCACCACCACTCCATGGGTCGTGCTGGTTGCCACCACCAGGCTCATTCCAGGCCATACTTCGTCTCCACTAAGGTGCTCATCTGCGCATGGCATGCCTTCGGCAAGCTCCATGCGCTTTATTGAAATTATTGCTATATCAAACTGTTATTACCATCCCTTACACGAGTAGAAAAGCAAGGACCTACCACTCGTCAACTTCACGTAATGCTACAGGCAAATAGGTGTTAGCGCGCTCATCCAGCTGCGCCATTAATTGGTTAAAGTCGCGACGCGGTAGTCGAACATCCAATACAGAGCGCCCCTGCTCATCAAATATCTCCTGACGCACGGCGTTTAGCTCATGAAGTCCTGCCCGCAGCTTGCCCTGTTCTGGCGTCAGTGTCAGCGAAAATCCGATGACATCGCCAGCCAAGCGCTCAGTAAGCGCTTCATGAAGTAGCTCAAGACCTTGGCCTTGTTGAGCAGACAACCACACCACTTCAGGCACACCATGCCCATCACGCTCAATACGCGGCGCGCTATCAAGCTTGTCGATTTTATTCATTACCTTGAGAACCGGCACTCTATCGGCGCCAATCTCTTTCAATACGTGCTCTACCTGGCCAACGTTTAGCTCGCGATCAGGGTCAGCTGCATCAATCACATGCACAAGCAAGGTGGCTTCCGCTGCCTCCTGAAGCGTCGCCTGGAACGCCTCAACAAGCTTATGGGGCAAATGCCGGATAAACCCTACTGTATCCGCCATCACCACCGGGCCCACGTCTTCGATCTCAAGGCGCCTCAGTGTCGGGTCCAGTGTTGCAAACAATTGGTCAGCGGCATACACATCGGCATTGGTTAACGTATTAAACAGCGTCGATTTGCCTGCGTTGGTATACCCGACCAGCGACACACTGTGGATTTCCGCACGTGCACGGGCGCGGCGGTTCTGCTCACGCTGGCTACGCACTTTATCCAATCGCTTATTGATTGACTTAATACGCCCTCTTAATAAACGGCGGTCGGTTTCCAGCTGCGTTTCGCCGGGCCCACGCAAGCCAATCCCGCCTTTTTGGCGCTCAAGGTGCGTCCACCCACGCACAAGGCGAGTAGACATATACTCTAGCTGAGCAAGCTCGACCTGCAGCTTACCCTCATGGGTTCGTGCCCGTTGCGCAAAAATATCGAGAATCAGACCCGTACGGTCAAGGACTCGGCACTTGAGTTCTTTCTCAAGGTTGCGCTGCTGGGAAGGACTTAAACTATGATTGAAGATCACCAGCTCCGCCTCATGAGCCGCGAGCATCGCTCGCAACTCTTCCAGCTTTCCCGAACCCACAAAGGTTCGTGAATCAGGGCGCTGACGACTAGCGGTGAGCAGCGTCGCGGGCTCTGCACCTGCAGAGCGCACGAGCTCTAAGAACTCACCCGGGTCTTCACGTGCTTGTTCGTCATGAAAATCAACGTGGACAAGAACTGCCGTTTCACCGGCTTCTGGGCGTTCAAAAAACAATCAATACCTCGAGGACTCTATTGCTCATCCAGCGGTGTTAAATATCCGCATCAGGCGCGGCCGGGTCTTGTGCCGGCAAACGCACATTACGCGAAGGCACCACCGTGGAAATAGCATGTTTATAAACCATCTGACTAACGGTGTTACGCAGCAGAATAACAAACTGGTCAAACGATTCGATCTGGCCTTGAAGCTTAATGCCATTTACCAAAAAGATGGAGACCGGAATGCGCTCTTTGCGCAAAATATTCAAGTAAGGATCTTGAAGGGACTGCCCTTTGGACATGTTGCTCTCCCTAAACTGTCGTTGGGGTTGGTTGTTAAATGGCGTGCCCTACTGGTGCTACGCCGCAATCTATTTGCCCGAAAGGCCCGTGTGGTTGAAAGCGCCCTTCGGCTACTCAAAAACACACGCTCACGAAACCACTATCTTACGCTAAGCACCGCTTTCACGCACGAATTTCAGCGTCTTATCCACCACGTCCAACTGCTGCGAATCAATCCAGGTAAGATTAGACCAGCTTCTTAACCAGGTTAGCTGACGCTTGGCGAGCTGGCGAGTAGCAATTACGCCGCGCTCCTTTAAGACAGCATAGTCGTACTCACCGTTCAGATACTCCCACACCTGACGATAACCAACGCTTTTCATGGCGGGCAGTTCCAGCTGCAGGTCACTACGCTTTTTGAGGGCGGCCACCTCATCTATCAAGCCCTCCTCAAGCATAGCGGCAAAACGTTTTTCAATACGTGCGTGTAAAACACGTCTGTCGTCTGGCGCCAACGCAATGGATAGCACGCGCCAAGGGAAAGGCTCTGGCTGCTGCTCACCCCACAGTTCACTCATTGAGCGCCCACTGGCGTAATAAACTTCGAGTGCGCGCATTAAGCGTTGAGGATCATTGGGATGGATGCGCTGAGCCGACACAGAATCCACATCCATCAGCTTTTTATGCAGCGACTCCAGGCCTTCACTTTCACGCTGTTTGGCTAGCTGCTCGCGAATAGCGGGGTCCGCCGCAGGCATATTTGCGACCCCTTCAACCAGGCGCTTGTAGTAAAGCATGGTGCCGCCCACTAGCAGTGGCACCTTGCCCGCTGCGCTGATTTGCCGCATCTCACTAAGCGCATCTTCTCGAAAATCAGCGGCTGAATAGGGCTCTGCAGGATCACGTAGATCTATTAACCGATGGGGTGCACGGGCAAGCTCAGCAGCACTGGGCTTAGCACTACCAATATTCATACCGCGGTAGACCATTGCGGAATCCACGCTGATTAGCTCATGCCCTAGCCGCTCGTGCAGCGCGATTGCCGTATCGGTTTTTCCGGCCGCTGTGGGACCCATTAAAAAAATCGCCCAAGGGCGTGTATCAGCCATACCGTGGCAAACTCCGCCAAAAAATAACAGGAATTAATTCAGCCAGCCGCCACTTGGCAACATCTGGCAGCACCGCTACTGTCCGCGCAAAAACAACCGATCAAGCGCTTTTAGGTTCATTTGTGTCCAGGTAGGCCGACCATGATTACACTGATCGCTACGCTCGGTGCGCTCCATATCACGCAGCAATCCATTCATCTCTTCAATGGTTAGCCGTCGATTCGCACGCACGCTACCGTGGCATGCCATAGTGGAAAGCAGCTCATGAATACGTGTTTCTACCTGATGGCTGCGCCCAAAACGGGCAAGCTCTTCAAGCATTTCTCGCACCAGTGCTTCCGGGTCAGCCTGGGCCAAAAGCGCGGGTAACTGGCGCACCAGCAGCGTTTCCGGCCCTGCAACATCCAGCTCAATCCCCAATTGAGAAATGGCTTTCTGCTCACTTTCTGCCGTTGCCACTTCCGTGCGGCTGGCGGCAAGTGATACGGGCACCAACAGCGGCTGCGTATCAATGCCACTGGCGGCTGCCAGCTGATTTTTCATCCGCTCGTAGACAATACGCTCATGGGCGGCGTGCATATCCACCAGCACGAGTCCTTGGGCATTTTGTGCAAGAATATAAATCCCATGCAGTTGCCCCAATGCAAAGCCTAGCGGCGGTGCACTGGTAGGATCACTTTCAGGCATTACCACAGGTGCTTCGCGCACCTCGCTGACAGACTGGTGACTACCAGCCCATGCACCCGGCGGCTGCGGCGTAAGCAGCGTATCCTCATGATTAGGGTGCAAGGCCTGATAGCCCTGCATAAAGCGGCGTACTTTTTCAGCCCCCGGGTGACGGTCAGGCGCTTGAGAAAGCGCCATGCCTTGCTGCTGCCACCGGGTAGAATCGGTCTGCTCAGGTTCGGCAGCGGCACCATTCACGCCTTCTGCTGAATGCTCCGAGGCATCACTGGCATCACCATCACTTTCTTGCGCTGGCTTAGACGCCGCCAGGCAGTGGTGCAGACTTGAGTAGAGAAAATCATGCACCATGCGCCCATCACGAAAGCGCACTTCATGCTTGGTGGGATGAACATTCACGTCGACCACATCAGGGTCCAGTGTCAGGTAGAGTACAAACACAGGATGGCGGCCGTTATAGAGCACGTCCCGGTAGGCCTGGCGCACGGCATGGGCCACCAGGCGGTCACGCACCACACGCCCGTTAACAAAAAAGTACTGCTGATCGGCCTGAGAGCGTGAATGTGTGGGCAAGCCCACCCAACCGCTTAGGCGCAGACCACCAGCTTCGCGCTCAATATAGCGTGCATGCTCAATAAAATTCTTACCCAGCAGCGAGGCGATACGCCGCTCCTGAGCCGCCGCCGTATGCCCAGCAGGTAGCTGGTGGACTACCTTCTGGTTATGACGGAGCACCCAGGTGATGTCGTAACGCGACAGTGCCTGACGCCGAAAAGCCTCTTCCACGTGGGCTAACTCGGTCTTTTCAGTACGTAAGAACTTGCGCCGCGCAGGCGTATTGAAGAACAAATCACGCACCGCAACGCTGGTGCCTCGTGGGTGTGGTGCAGGCGTTACTCGCGCCTCCATCCCTCGCCCTTCGGCCACCACTCGCCAGCCGGTTCGCGGGTCCTCTTCCGCATTGGACACAAGCTCCAACCGAGAGACAGAGCTTATTGAGGCCAGCGCCTCGCCACGAAACCCCAGAGAACCGACGCCCTCCAAGTCCTCAAGACTTCCGATTTTGCTGGTGGCATGGCGTGCAAGCGCCAGCGGCAAGTCCTGCTCACGAATACCGATGCCGTCATCGCGTACTTTAATTAATCGCGCACCGCCCTGCTCGATCTCAACCTCGATGCGCTGACTTCCCGCATCAATGGCATTTTCCACCAGCTCCTTGGTTACCGACGATGGACGTTCGACAACCTCCCCCGCGGCGATTTGGTTGGCCAAGCGGGGGTCGAGTACATGAATACGTGATGGCAAAGAACTCGACTCGGACACCAGACACCTCAAGAGTTGGGAATACGTAATACTTGGCCCACGCGAATAACGTCGCCATTCAAATCATTAGCTTGGCGCAGCTGGCCCACTGGCACACCGTGGCGCAGCGCAATCGAAGAGAGCGTATCGCCTGACTGAATACGGTACTCATTCCCCGTAGGCTGGCGATGATTATCGCGCTGCCAGGCAAGCAGGCTCGCCGGTGGCGGGTTACGTTCAAAATGCGCGTTTAACCCGGAAAAAATCGCATCCGCAAGCCCCTGCTGATGAACGGGATCACGCAGTCGACGCTCTTCACTGGGGTTGGAAATAAAGCCAACCTCAACCAATAGCGAAGGAATATCAGGCGATTTAAGTACCATAAAGCCGGCCTGCTCAACGCGGGATTTGTGCAACCGATTAATCCGCCCCAACTGCTCAAGTACCTGCCCGCCAATAGACAGCGAATCGTTCAGCGTGGCGGTCATGGTTAAATCAAGCAAAACGCCGCGGAGCACTTGATCCTTATCACGCAGCGAAAGGTTGCCATCCACCCCTCCAATCAGGTCAGCGCGGTTTTCGCTGTCGGCAAGCCACTGGGCTGTTTCTGACGTAGCGCCACGCTGCGAAAGCGCGTATACCGAGCTGCCCTCGGGGCGCGGACTGTTAAATGCATCGGCGTGAACCGACACAAAGAAATCGGCCTTTTGCTCACGGGCAAGCTGGGTACGTTGCCGCAAGCCTATGTAATAATCACCATCACGAATAAGCACCGCTTTATAGCCCGGCGTGGCATTGATTTTGGCAGCCAACCGACGCCCGATATCCAGCACGACGTCTTTTTCTCGCGTACCGCCAGGGCCAATAGCACCCGGATCTTCACCACCGTGACCAGCATCAACGGCAATAATAACATCGCGTTGGGGGTGCGGCTGGGCGGGCTGAACTTCGGCCGGCTCAGGGCTTTGCGTTCCAGGCGACGCTTGGCTATCCGGCAATTGAGCCTGAACATCGTTTCGCTGCGCCAGCATTTCCTGATCACGAATCATCGCTTCTATCGGATCAATCGGGTTTTCAACGGCACTCTCGCCGGGATACTCAAGGTCTACCACCAAGCGGTGACCATATTGGTCATTAGGCGGCAACACAAAGTGGCGCGGTTCCACTAAGCGATTGAGTTCCAGCACCACGCGCAAACCACCCCCATCCCGCGGTCCGGTCCGCACAACCTCAATCGCGCTGCCATCTAGCGGCAATGTGGAGGCATCCGTTTTTAGCTGGCTCTCCTCCAAATCAATCACCAAGCGCTCGGGGTCCGACAGGGAAAAAACATTCGCCTGAGTGACGCCGGAAAGATCAAATACCAGCCGCGCGTGGTCGGGGGCGGCCCATAATCGCATGCTTTCAACATCAGCGGCCTGTACAGAAGAAACGCTCGCCATTAGCGCCATCAGCCCAGGCATGAGATACCGGGCCAGGCCGGTGAATTCGTTGCTAGTTACCATGAAGTGGCACCGTCTTCTGACTGCTTAAACGATTGTCTTGACTGCAGCCCATTAAGGACGCACTCACCGTACTCACTGAGTGCGTTCAACGTCGCCTCGCGCCCTGCACCCGCTACCGTAAGTGATAAGAAAATATCGGGAGCTGGCAGCCATCCCTCGCCGCGACTTGGCCACTCAACAATACATAGAGCGTCGTCCGCCAGCACATCACGACCGCCGATAAACTCAAGCTCCTCAGGGTCAGATAAACGATAGAGATCTAAATGATAAATGCGCTGTGTGCCCAGCTCATAAGGCTCCACGAGGGTATAGGTAGGGCTTTTGACTGCCCCCAGATGCCCATAAGCCCTTAAAACTCCACGTGTTAATGTCGTTTTACCGGCGCCCAGGTCACCTTCCAGGTAAACACGCCCACGCCCCTGCAATGCACTTCCCAGCGCTTCACCAAAAGCGACCTGCGCTTCTTCATTTTCCAATTGCACCTGCATGTGGGCTGCCTTCACGGGTTGATCAATACTCGTGCATAGGATGCCAGATCACTTGCCAGCAAGCCACGTTCTCCTTGTGCCTGTGCGGCGCGGTCGGCGGCTAGCGCATGCACCATAACGCCTAGCCAGGCACTACTCTCTATCTCTGTTCGCTGGGCGACCAAGGCGCCGAGCATACCGCTGAGCACGTCACCCATTCCACCACTGGCCATACCGGGGTTTCCGTAAGGACATACAACCAAGCCACCGGGCCCGGCAATCAAGCTCCCCGAGCCTTTTAGAACAACAACGCCTCCTCGTCTACGCTGCAGCTCACGCGCAGCGGCAGGCCGGTCAGCCTGCACATCGGCGACGCTACACTCAAGCAACCGGGCAGCTTCGCCAGGGTGCGGCGTTAAAATCCAGTTATCACGACGCTCGCTCGGCCAGTGGCTGGCGAGTAAATTAAGCCCATCGGCATCGACGACCAGCGGAGAGCCCGATGCCAGCGCGTGCTGCAACACAGCCTGCCCCCAAGCGGCTTGCCCCATCCCCGGCCCCACCACCAGAACATCGGCTTTTTGCGGAAGTTCGTTTAAATCAGCGCCGCCGCGTACACCGTGCGCCATTACTTCCGGGCAACGCATCAAACTCGCGATGGTATGCTCTGGTGCGGTTGCCAGGCTTACTTTGCCAGCGCCTAAGCGTACCGCCGCTTGGGAAGCCAACAGCGCTGCACCACCAAACCCCGGAGCACCGCCCAAGACCAGCACATGTCCCATATCGCCTTTATGGCTGGTGCGGGAGCGCGGCGCAAAGACGTCTGTTAACCAGCCTTCGTCCAGCCGCCACGCACAAGGAGGAATATCAAAAAAGGCCTGCGCTTTAACGCCCAGGGGGCGAAAATCAATCTCCCCCGTATAGGCAGGCGCTTCACCGGTATGTAGCCCTATTTTATCGCCAATAAACGTGACGGTAGTATTGGCGTGAACAGCATCGCCAAGGACCGCACCCGTATCCGCGGCTAACCCAGAGGGTATATCGATCGCCAGCACAGGACATTTAGCGGCGTTGATCGCCTTAATCGCCTGTTGCGTTGTCCCTGTCACCTTGCCGGTAAGGCCGATACCGACCAGAGCATCAACAATCACCTCGCCCGAGAACACACAATCGGCATGCCACGCTTCGCAGGAAACACCGGCAGAGGTTGCAAGCTCGGCAGCCCTGGCGACATCACCTTTCAGTGTATCCAACGGCTTTAGCGTAATACGCTGCACTTTAAGCCCTGACTGAATGGCAAGCGCTGCCAGTACATGACCATCGCCAGCGTTATTTCCCCCACCACATAACACCGTTACGCTACGCGCATGGGGCCAGCGCGCGCGAAAGCTATGCCAGGCACTGGACGCTGCCCGCTGCATTAGGGCAAACCCTTCGATACCACCGGCAATGGTACGGCGGTCCAGTTCACGTACCTGCTCCGCTTTGAATAGCGGGCGCAGCGAGGAAGTACTTAAGGTGGACACGATATCTCCTTTCGCATGTTGTGATGGCGACCAATTGCGTTAGCATAGCGCGACTAATGCTCGACCGTAGACTGATAATGCCCTGTTCCACTGCTTCTTCACTTTCAAGCCATACCATGACCACTGAACAACTGACCCATCTTGCTGACCTCATCAAAACCTGGGGCCGCGAGCTGGGCTTTCAGCAGGTTGGTATTACCGATACGCAGCTCGATACGCATGAGCAGCATCTCAACGCATGGCTTGAGAAAGGTTATCACGGTGAGATGAGCTTTATGGACAAGCACGGCACCAAACGTACACGCCCGGCCGAGCTTGAACCGGGCACGCTGCGAATCATCAGCGTGCGTATGGATTATTTACCTCCCGAAGTTGAAACGACTCGGCTGCTGGGTCAGCCGCAAAAAGCCTATGTATCACGCTATGCATTGGGCCGTGACTACCACAAGCTAATACGTAAGCGCCTGGCTCAGCTGGGTAAAAAAATCGAACAGGAAGTAGGCCCTTTTGGCTACCGTGCCTTTGTAGATTCTGCCCCAGTAATGGAGCGCGCCCTGGCGCAAAAGGCAGGCCTTGGCTGGTTCGGTAAAAACGCCATGCTGCTCAACCCAAAAGCAGGCTCTCTGTTCTTTTTGGGTGAGCTTTATACCGACCTGCCCCTCCCCGTTGACCCGCCCTACGAGCGTGAGCATTGCGGCAGCTGCGATGCTTGTCAGACCGCCTGCCCAACAGGGGCGATTGTTGACGATAAAGTGGTGGATTCGCGCAAGTGCATCTCCTATTTAACGATTGAGCTACACGGAGCGATCCCGGTTGAGTTTCGCCGCGCCATGGGCAACCGCGTATATGGCTGCGACGACTGCCAACTGGTATGTCCGTTCACACGCTTCACCCGCGTGAGTAACGAGCAAGATTTTGCCCCCCGCCACGACCTGGACCGCGCCTCCCTGCTCAGCCTGTTTGGCTGGAGCGAAGAGGCATTTTTGGACAAAACCGCCGGCAGTCCCATTCGTCGTATCGGCTACGAACGCTGGCTACGCAATATTGCCATTGGCCTGGGCAACGCACCGTGGAGCGAAGCCGTTGAAGCCGCGCTGTGGGCACGGCGCGCTTACCCCAGCGCTCTGGTACGTGAACACGTTGCCTGGGCGCTTGATGAACAGCGCCTCAAGCGCGATGCACGCATTGCGACAAGCTAACGTTCAACCGAGGCTTACTCTTCTTCGTCCTGCCCGCCTGCCACGCGCAAAAAGGTGTTGCGGTAGTGGGCAAGTTCAGCAATCGACTCTTTGATATCGTCCATTGCCAAGTGCACGTTGCGCTTGCTAAAGCCTGCCAGCGCGCCCGGGTTCCAGCGCTTGGCAAGCTCCTTCACGCTTGAGACATCCAGGTTACGGTAGTGGAAGAAACGCCACAGCGCTGGCATCTCACGCTCCAAAAAGCGTCGGTCCTGATGGATGCTATTACCGCACATGGGCGACGAGCCTGCCACCACGTACTGGCGCAAAAATTCCAGTGTCTGCTGTTCGGCACTGGCCGTATCGTTCTGGCTGGCTTTTACGCGCGCGACCAAGCCGGACTCGCCGTGGGTCTTCTGGTTCCAGTCATCCATTTGTGCCAACAGACTATCTGGCTGCTTAACGGCAATTATCGGCCCTTCCGCCACGACGTTTAAATCCGCATCGGTAACGAGCGTTGCCACTTCGATAATGCGCTCTTTATCAGGATCAAGGCCGGTCATTTCCAGGTCGATCCAGACCAGCAGATCACTGCGCGGTTCGTTACTATTGCTCATGCTTTTCTCCAGGATAGCCAACGGGTCGAGTTACCCGGCGTCAGTTAACAGGTACACTATCCCCTATTGTACCGAGCATCGAGTGGTCATGAGCAAACGTAAATTAAGCCGCCAGCAGCAGTGGCGAGTCGACAAAGTCCAGGCAGAGCGTGCTAGCCGCGCTGAAAAGCGTGATGTACGCGACGCAGAAAAGCTGGCTGCTGGCGAATACGGCGCCGAACAGCCCGGCCGGGTGATGGCGCATTTCGGGCGAACGCTGGAAGTACGTAATGCCGAGGGCACACCGGTACGCTGCCATCTACGTGCTAATCTGGACGGTATGGTAACCGGCGACCGAGTAATCTGGCGGGCAGGCCAGGAGGGCTCCGGCGTTGTTGTGGCCCGCGAAGAGCGTGACACCGTGCTCAAGCGCCCTGACGCGCGTGGCCAACTCAAGCCGGTCGCCGCCAATATCGACCAGATTTTAATCGTTTTTGCCGTTGAGCCGGCGCCGCACCCTAATTTGATTGACCGTTATCTAGTCGCCGCTGAAGCCACCGCTATCGCACCGGTTCTGGTACTCAACAAAATCGACCTGCTGCCAGACGATGGCGGCGAGCTTGGCAAGTTACTGGAGCGCTACCGTGCGCTAGGCTACCCGGTGGTGCGCACCACTACAGCCAATGAAGAAGGGCTTGCCCCTTTACGCCAGCAACTTGAGGGCCGTACCTCGGTGTTTGTGGGCCAAAGCGGCGTGGGTAAATCATCGCTAATTGACCTGCTGTTGCCCGGTGAGTCATTGCGTATCGGCGCGCTTTCCGAAGATTCACGCAAGGGCACGCACACCACGACTACCGCGCGGCTCTATACCATGAACCGCGATGAAGTCACCGATGGCGAACTGATCGACTCTCCCGGCATTCGGGAATTTGGCCTGATTCATTTGACCGAACAGGACGTGACCGACGGCTTTATCGAGTTCCGCCCTTTCCTGGGCTACTGCCGTTTTCGTGATTGCCGTCATCGGGAGGAGCCAGGCTGCGCTTTACTTGAAGCGGTTGAGGAAGGCAAGATTCACCCGGAACGTTTTGCCAGCTATCGCCGGATTCTCGATAGTTTAGACGCTTGATTTTAAAGGAGCTAACCATGAGCACCGAGCACCCATCGTCAGAGTCAAATCTTCTACCGCTGATCGTTGAGCCAGAACAGTTACAGGGTCACCTGGATCAACCAGCGCTTTTGATCATTGATGTGCCGGTGAATCCGGATAATTACCGACAGGGGCATGTGCCGGGCGCGGTATATCTGGATTTTCGCTACCTGATGCGCGGCGAAGGCCCGGTGCCCAATGACGTTCCCGATGTAGGCTTCTTATCGCAACTATTCAGCGCATTGGGGCTTACTCGCGACACTCACGTTGTGGCCTATGATGACGAAGGCGGCGGCTGGGCAGCGCGCCTTTTATGGACGCTAGAGCTGATTGGCCACACCCGCTACTCCTATTTAAATGGCGGTATTCATGCCTGGCGTGATGCCGGTATGCTCGAAAGCACGGAGCAAACCCGCCCCTCGCCTAGCGAATACCATGCACAAATTTTAAACCCGCAGGCACTCATCACCTGTGATGAGATTAAAGCCAAACTGGGTGACAAGCAGTTTGCAGTTTGGGATGCGCGCTCCAAGGGTGAATATGACGGCGAGCAAGGCAATAATAAGCATCTTGGCCACATTCCAGGTGCGGTCAATATGGATTGGCTAAACGCCATGGACCGGACCCGCTCCCTGCGTATTCGCGACTACGCCGAGCTTATAACCGAACTTGGGGCCATGGGCCTAACGCCCGATATGGAAGTAGCCACCCACTGCCAGAGCCACCACCGCAGCAGCTTTACCTGGCTGGTGGGTAAAGCGCTAGGGTTTAATATACGCGGCTATGCGGGCTCCTGGGGCGAATGGGGCAACCGCGACGATACGCCGATCGAAAAGTAACGTAACCGGCTTGGCTGGTACGACGTTTAACCACTGCTAAAAGTAATTAATGTGACGCTACCTCAAAAAGCTTTCTCGTTACTCCAATACCCGCTTCCCCATCATGCCATCTCGCGCCTGACCGGCACGTTTGCGCAGAGTGAGGTGCCTTGGCTGAAAAACATGCTGATCAAGGCCTTTATCAAGCGGTTTAACGTCGACATGAGCCAGGCACTTGAGCCGGACCCAACGGCGTACGCCAATTTTAACGCGTTCTTTACCCGCGCTTTAAAAGCGGATGCTCGCCCGCTGGGGCAAGGCATTTTAAGCCCGGCCGATGGCTCGCTTTCGCGCCATGGCCGCCTGCAGGCGGGTCAGCTGGTTCAAGCCAAGGGCCATACCTATTCGGCACAGTCGTTACTGGGCGGGGATGCGGCGCTTGCAGAAGAGTTTATGGGCGGCAGTTTCGCGACCGTTTATCTCTCGCCACGCGACTATCACCGTGTACATATGCCCATGACCGGTACGCTGCGAGAAATGATCTATGTGCCTGGGCGTATTTTCTCGGTGAATAAAGCCACTGCGAGCTACGTGCCGAACCTGTTTGCACGCAACGAACGCTTGGTATGCATTTTTGATTCAGAGCACGGCCCATTTGCCATGGTATTGGTCGGCGCGATGGTGGTTGCCGCCATTGAAACCGTGTGGTCTGGGCAAGTTACACCGCTGGCGGGCGTGCCTCAACACACACGTTTTGACAACACCATCACCCTTGAGCGCGGCGAGGAAATGGGACTATTCAAACTCGGCTCTACCGTTGTGATGTGTTTTGCCAAGCCGGTTACGTTTAGCAATCCAGCAACGCGTGAGGATTATCGGCCAGAAGCCATGGTGCAAATGGGCCAAACCCTCGGTGATTTTCCGCCAGCCCCGCCTATCGCTTAGCGTTAGCAATTAGGCGTCGAAAAGGTGAGCACGTCTTCAAGGCGTGCTTTACCCAATGCCAATTGAATTAAACGGTCAATTCCCAGCGCTACGCCCGCGCATTCGGGCATGCCATGCTCAAGCGCTGCCAGTAAACGCTCATCAACATCGACCTCGGGTAACCCCAGGCGTCGCCGTTCAGCGTTATCGTCGCTAAAGCGAGTGCGCTGCTCCGTGGCATCGGTTAGCTCGTGATACCCATTGGCCAGCTCAATACCGTTCAGGTAAAGCTCAAAACGTGACGCGACCCACTCTCCATCCACATCCTGGTGTCGGCGGGCAAGCGCCGCCTGGCTGGCGGGATAGTCCGTTACCACGCTTAATTCGTTCTGGCCCAACGTGGGCTCAATCACCATGCTCATCAAAAGGTCGAGGCAGGTATCGCGGCCTTCGTTCACCAACGCCCCGGTAGGCATCCGGCCTCGCTCAGCGGCCAGCGCGCGTAGCTTATCAAGTGACGTTGTGAAGGGGTCGACAGCCAAGCAAGTATGAAACAGCTCGCGATAACGATAGTGCACTACCGGCCCGGCAAAAGCAGGTAACAGCGTGGCCACCAGCGTGGTGGTCTCGTCGATCAGTTCGCCAAGCGACAACCCTGGCCGGTACCACTCAAGCATCGTAAATTCAATGTTATGGCGCGAGCCCACTTCACCATCACGAAAACTACGCGCCAGCTGAAAAATGGGCCCACTGCCCGCGGCCACTAAACGCTTCATATGAAATTCAGGTGAGGTTTGCAGCCATAACCGCCGCTGACCTTTATCAGTGCGCGCTTGAGTCGCAAGTGACACCAGGTGCACATCGGTACTTCCGCCCTGCCCAAGCACCGGCGTTTCAACTTCCAGCACGTCACGTTGGGAAAAAAATGCTCGCACTTTTGAAAGAAGACGTGCTCGCTCGCGTAGCGTTTCAATTTGCGCATTTGGTCGCCACTCAATGGCCATCACTGCTCCTTGAATAAAATAAAGCCACGCAAATGCGTGGCCCTAAGGTAGTACAAATGTCGCCAAGTACGTAATAAAGCCTACCGCTTTATCCACTTGGCTAAGCACTTAACTACTCACTTAACGCTTAGCTTAAAAACGTACTTATCAAGCGCGAGAAACGTACTCGCCGGAGCGCGTATCGATTTTGAGCACTTCGCCCTGGTTGATAAACAGAGGTACACGAACAACAGCACCCGAAGAGAGCGTTGCGGGTTTAGAGCCGCCCTGCGCCGTATCGCCCTTCAGGCCTGGGTCAGTCTCGACCACTTCAAGCTCAATGAAGTTGGGCGGCGTCACCGAAATTGCCTTGTCGTTCCACAGTGTCAGCGTATAAGGCACCTGCTCTTTGAGCCATTTGACAGTATCGCCCAGCGCTTTTTTCTCTACGGCGTACTGCTCAAAAGAGCCGTCCGTTTTCATAAAGTGCCACATGTCACCGTCGGTGTAGAGGTACTCCATCTCCAGGTCCATGACATCTGCACCTTCCAGTGAATCACCCGATTTAAAGGTACGCTCGCCTACACGGCCGGTCATCAGGTTACGCAGCTTAACGCGGTTAAACGCCTGACCCTTGCCGGGCTTGACCAATTCGTTCTCAACGATTGAGCAAGGATCACCGTCGAGCATTACTTTTAAACCGCCTTTGAATTCATTGGTAGAATAGTTAGCCATGTTGCCTCTCTGTGATCTATTTCAGTTAGCTATTACAGTGAGCGATGCAAGATAGCCTACGTCGCCGCAGCGTGGATAGCATCGTCAAATAAGTGCGCGCATGATAACCCGAAGGAGGGCTTTTTGCAGGAGAACATTATGATCGTTGCCTCGGATAATCACGAGCGATTCAACGAAGCCTCAAGCCCTACGTGGCAACAGCAGCTTTCCAGCGCCATTCGTGACCCACAAGAGCTTTGCAAGCGGCTTGGACTAAAGAGTGAATGGCTCTCTGGCGCACATACCGGGCATAGGCTGTTTGAAACCTGCGTACCCGAGGCCTATTTGTCACGCATTACTTACGGCGATACGTCCGACCCGCTGCTGTGCCAAGTGCTGCCCGTCAGCGACGAAGCGCTCACGCCTAGTGGTTACGTGCTTGACCCTCTTGAAGAGGCCGATCATCGCCCTGCCAAAGGGTTGATTCACAAATACGCCGGTCGGGTGCTATTAATCGCAAGCCCAAACTGCGCAATTAACTGCCGCTACTGTTTTCGTCGCCACTTTCCCTACAGCGATAATTCACCATCCCGCGCCCAGTGGCAAGATGCGCTTGATTACCTGCGCAGCAGCCCCACCATTCATGAAGCCATTCTTTCCGGCGGCGACCCGCTGGCCGCCAACGACCGTCAGCTAGCCTGGCTAGTCGGCGAGCTGGAAAAAATCCCTCATCTTAAGCGGCTGCGCATTCACACACGCTTACCCGTGGTGATTCCTGATCGTATCGATAATGCGCTACTTGCCTGGCTGGGCAATACCCGGCTGCAAAAAGTCGTGGTACTGCATATCAATCATGCCAACGAGATAGATCAAGCCGTCGTTGAGGCCTGCACCCGATTAAAAGAAGCCGGTGCCACGTTGCTTAATCAAAGCGTACTGCTGCGCGGCGTTAACGACGAAGTGAGCACACTCACCGCCCTTTCAGAGCGGCTTTTTGAGGCAGGCATCCTGCCCTACTACCTGCATGTATTAGACCCAGTGCAGGGCGCCGCTCATTTTGATGTACCGGATGATGAAGCACGTGCGCTCATCACCCAACTACGTGAGCACCTACCCGGTTTTCTGATGCCCCGACTTGTGCGCGAAGTACCTGGGGAGGCGAGTAAAACGCCGCTGTGAGGGGTATGCTTAAAGCGAGGCGCCCGCACAGACCGTTAGCGTCTGTCCAGTGATAGAGCATGCCGACTCACTGAGTAAAAACGCAACGCTTGCGGCGATTTCTTCGGGCTCGATAAAGCGGCCCATAGGAGGGAGCTTGGGCGCCACACCTACCCGATTGGGATCTTCAAGCATGGGAGTACGCGTTGCTCCTGGGGCAACCAGGTTGACGGTGGTATTTTTGGCTACCAACTCCATTGCCCAAGAACGTATCAGCCCCTGCTGAGCCGCTTTCGAGGCGGCATAAGCACTTTTACCCAGAGCGCCCTGCTGGGTTCGGCTTCCAATCAGGATAATGCGCTTTAAAGGAGCATGTTCAGCAAGGAGCTTTTTAACCAATAACGCTGGCGCATCGACGTGAAGCCGCCACATTTCTTGTGCCTGCGTCTGTTCATACGCCTGAATATCTCCGATATGCATGACCCCAGCAGCGTGCACAAAAGCATCAAATACGGATAAATCAAGCTCAAGTACACTGGTTGCAAGCGCGCCCAAGTCGGCGCTGACCCACCGAAACCGTCCACTTTCGATTGGCGGTGGACGCCTTGAAAGCCCTGTCACGTCCAACCCTTGATCAATCAAGCGCTGACAGATCGCCAGACCAATGCCCGAGCTGCACCCTGTCACTAATATATGCATTGAGTAACTTCCTGAATTTTGACTGTACGGCTAGACGTTGACCACTTCGAGAGTGACGGCACGACTACGCTTAAACACTTCAAGCTTGTCACTTCCGGCCTGATCATCGGTAATAAGCGTCCAGTGGCTTAGCATAGGCGTCCAGTGTTGTTGTCGTGCGTTACCCAACTTACTGGAGTCAGCGAGCACTACCACTTTCAGAGCGCGTCGGATCATCATCTCTTTTAAATAAGCCTGCTCAGCGCTGGCTTCACACAGCCCCAAGTCGGCCACTACACCATCAGCACTTACAAAAAGTTTATCTACCGATAAGCGTTCAAGAGCGGCCTGAGCCGTCACGCCGTAGGTCGTCATACTAGCCGCCCGCAGGTCTCCACCTAAAAGCGTCACTTTGCAGTCTTTGATAGCCGCCAGAGCGGGCAGAGCAGCAACATTATTGGTAAACACATGAAGCCTGCGCCGCTGCCCTAACACCTTAGCCAGCGCCGTAGTGGTGGACCCACCGTCAAGCAGCAGCGTATCACCGTCCTCAATATGACCAAGTGCTGCGAGCGCAAGATGCGCTTTGACATCGCCCCGCTCGTGCTGGCGCTGAACCAGCGAAAGCTCTGGCTCACGCTTGCCAACCACTGCGGCGGCACCACCATAGGTGCGCACGATGTACCCCTCGTCGGCCAGCGATGACAAGTCTCGCCGAACGGTGGCCTCGGAGATATTAAAACGCTCACAAAGCGTCTCCACATCGGTCATTCCATTGTGGACTGCTTCCAGCATGGCGCTGCGGCGCTTGGCGACTTTCATTGAGACTCCTTAAGGCAGAGCGCTTTTACGATGAGAAGGACACACCGTGTCGCTTAGCGACGATATCGGAAAGCTCAGGTACAAAGCTTTCTCCAGCACCTTCTTCCAGTGCGCTTGCGTATAAATCCTTAATGGCATGAGCGACTCCCGCTTGAACGTTCAAGGCATCCGCCAGGTTGGCTACGTAGCGGATATCCTTGCCAGCATTGGCCAGCGAAAAACGGTGGGCGTCGCGGTCGCGCTCCAGCACGTACTGGAAGAACGTCTGATAAAAACCACTATCCATTCGACTGCCGCGTATAACGCTGTCAAATACCGCAGGAGTTACGCCCGCTTTGGCGCCGATGGTAAGCGCCTCAGAATAAATCGCACCGTAGCCCATGGCCAAAAATTGATTGAGCAGTTTCATGGTATGGCCTGCGCCTGCTGGGCCTACGTGCAGGATTTTACCCGCCCAGCACTCCAGCACCGGGCGTATGGCTTCAAGCGTGGCATCATCAGTACCGACGATAGCCTGTAGCTCGCCTGATTCCGCTTGGGTCGGCGTACCGCCCAAGGCAGCATCCATGAAAGTGACGCCCTTAGCGGCGAGCGTTTCGTTTAAGCGGCGCGTCAGGGTCGGGTCGGACGTTGAACAGTCCACAATGACAAGCCCTTCGTGAGCACCCAACGCCAACCCCTGCTCACCTTCAACAATCGATTCGACCTGCGGAGCGCCAGGTACACAAATAAACACAATATCCGAGCACTCTGCCAGCGCCTTGGGAGAGTCCACCGACTGAGCCCCCTGTTTCAGTAGCGGCGCGATGCTGTCCTCTCGCGGATCAAAAACGGACATTGAGTAGCCACCTTGCATGATATTACGAGCAATGTTGGCACCCATCAGGCCCAAGCCGATAAAGCCGATACGTTTCATTATGCGTTCTCCTTTACGGTGGTTGATGTAGCGGGTTTTTCACGACGATTGGCGAGATCAACGGCTTGCTTAAGCGCCTCAAGCAGGCTGCGCTCGTCAGCCACGCCCTTCCCAGCGATATCAAATGCCGTGCCATGATCCACTGAGGTACGAATAACGGGCAATCCCACGGTCACATTAACGCCGGCCTCAAGCCCCATCACCTTAACGGGGCCATGCCCTTGGTCGTGATACATCGCTACCACTACGTCAAAGTCACCTCTGCCAGCGCGGAAGAACAGCGTATCGGCAGGAAGCGGGCCTTGAACATCCCACCCACGCGCGGTGAGCTCTTCAATCGCAGGGACAATTTTCTCTTCTTCTTCGCCATAACCGAACAAACCATTCTCACCAGCGTGAGGGTTAATACCACAAACACCGATGCGTGGGTTATCGATACCCGCGCGGGTAAGCGTTTCATGGGCACGCTCGATAGTACGTTTGACGAGTCCCGGCTCAATACGGTGAATAGCGTCTAGCAGGCCGATATGGGTGGTGACATGAATGACGCGAAGATTAGGCGCCACCAGCATCATCGAAACTTCGTCGATGCCGGTCAGGTGCGCCAGCATCTCCGTATGTCCTGGAAAGAGGTGCCCGCCAGCGTGTAGCGCCTCTTTATTTAGCGGTGCTGTACAAATGGCATCAAGATCGCCCCTATGCGTCAGCTCAACGGTATGCGCGATGAACTGATAAGCTGCATCACCGGCAACCGGGGATACCTGTCCGTACGGTAAATCTTCAGGAATCAGCCCAAGATCAATGCAGTCCAGCGTGCCTGGCACAAATTTCGCCGCACTGACGTCATCGATCACATTCAGGGTCAGCTGGCTGCCAACAATCTGTCCTGCTTTTTTCAAACGACCCGCGTCGCCGATAACGAGTGGTCGGCAGGTGGTGTATACGCTCTCATGGGCAAGAGCCTTCATGATGACTTCAGGGCCGACGCCTGCGGCATCCCCCATGGTGATACCTACAACAGGAAGGTAGCTCATTGGTAGTATTACTCCGAAGTAACTAGGTGCAGAACCTGGCAAGGCTCAACAACGACATGAACTGGAAGGACGTTTATCGACCAGCGTGCGCCAAGCCTCATAAAGCGTCGTCTCGCTACCAAAGGCGCCCGCCTTGGTCACTACCGGCATGCCTTGGCCGTTAACCGAGAGCGCAACACCCGGCTCAAGCTCATCAACGAGATGCAGATGATTGATACCGGCTGCGCTAAGCAAGGCTTTAGCTGTTTCGCCACCCGTCGCGACGAGCGCTCCAAGCAGGCTTATATGGTTGCCCAAGTGGCTAGCTAGACGCTGCGTCAGCGCATAACCGTCAATGGAAGGGTCCGGGGCTTGCTGAGTCAGACTTACAAGTACATCGTGCCCTGCTTCAAGCGCTTGTTGCGCTCTTTTCAGCGCAAAAGGCGCATCCTGGAGGGTCAGTAGATCGGCGATATCCACTTGGAAGTGTTCAAGCGCTTTGCCACGTTTCGTTAACAGGTAGTCAACCTGACGATGTGAAACGGACGACATGCTCCCCACCACCATCAAAACCGGCCCTTCTATCGTGATGGGCGGCATTAAAGCCGTACCTGCGTCACGACCAAGATAGGGGCAAAGCGCTGTTGAAAGCCCTGCCGAGCCTACCCAGAAGATGCGGTCAAGGGTATGCGTTGCTTCAGCGAGATGCTCAAGGTCTGCGTCACTTTCAGCGTCGCACACCACGGCCTCTATCTGATTTTGCTGATGTTTTAAAAGCCACTGACGTAGCACGTTCGTAGAGGACTCACGCAGCGTGGCAAGCGACAAGTGAGCGACGTTAATCTCCGCCTCGACCAGCATATCGCTCAATGAAGCCTTGCCGCTCCGCTCCTCATTGCCCCACACCGGTGTCTCTTCGACAGGCGTATGGTCAATGAACTGTCGTGCGTCTCGAGTAAAGCGCTTCATCGCAGGCATGGCCGGAGCTACCACCGCCATTCCCACCTCAGGAATCAGCGCGGCAACTTCCTGAGCCCAGTTGCCACGAAGTGTTGAATCGATTTTTTTATAAAGACGAAGACCTGGCTGGCGTACTGCGCGCCAGGCCTCAACATTCAGCTTAGCTGCCTCGGTTGCGTCCAAATGGCGAGAATCCGTATCGAAAACCAACACCTGCGCATCTACGTTGTTTTGTAGAGCAAGCTCAATAACCGTCGCTGAACCGCTCCTGGCGTAGCTCACCGCGCAGTCAGCAGCACCTGACAGATCATCCGCCAGAATAATAAGCCGCGCCGTGTCCGATAAAGACATTGATGGCCTCTCAAGCATTAGCGATAAACCTGCATCAACTCATCAAGCTGCTGGCGCTGTTGATCGCTTAGCGGGAGCGCGGGAGCGCGTGTAGGGCCTGCTGGCATGCCCATCAACTCGGCTGCTGCTTTCAATACCACCGGCATAGTCGCCATGCCGAAAGCCGTGCGCAGCACGCGAAGCTTTTCCTGTGCTTCACGGGCTGTTTCAATGTCGCCTGCCTGGAAGGCGTTATAGATGGTCATCACGACATCGGGTACTGCGTTGGTGGTAGCCGCTACCGCGCCATCGGCACCCGCCAGTAGGCCCCAAAGGATGAGTGAGTCGGTACCCGTGAAAACAGCAAAATCGTCGCGCTTCAAGCCAACCAGCTGCGTCAACCGGTCAAAATCGCCGCCGCTGTCTTTAATACCTTGCACCATGGGCAGGTGCGAAAGCTCGGCCACAGTATCAATGGTAATCGTGCCGCCAGTTTTAGCGGGAATGTTGTAAAGCATAAAGGGCAGCGGTGCTTGTTCGGCAATCGCCGAATAATGAACGACAAGCTCACGCTGGGAAACCGCGTTGAAGTAAGGAGTAATGATCGAACATGCATCAACCCCAATCTGCTCCATCCTGGCGTTCATGTCGATCACGCCTTGGGTGGTAAACGCACCAGTCCCCGCAATAACCGGCACTCGCCCTTGCGCTTGTTCAACGACTATCCTAGCGACGTTCAGTTTTTCGTCATCACTTAGCGCGAAGAACTCGCCGTTAGTGCCCAGCGCGAAAAGCCCATGGACGCCCTTATCAATCAAAGTATCCACCAATGTACGCAGTGCGGCTTCATCAACTGCCTGGCGATCGTTCATTGGAGTAATCAAGGCGGGGATAATGCCTTTAAATAGCGTCATGGCGTCAGTTTCCTCAGCTCGTTTGCGATCAAATCGATCATAAAAATGATTGATTCAAAAAAATATCGCAAGCAAACCAAGCAAATATAATTGACCAAAACGATCAAAAAACAATTAACCTATTGAATCTTAACAACCAATACACAACCTGACTTTGGTATATGCAACGAAAGTGTAAATGCATAAATTGATTGTTACGATCATTTTATAGCCATGGAAAGGTTCATAGCTGAAAAATAGCCAAGTTGGCCGCGTTGCTTATGACCCCTTAAACATAAATGCGCTGCACAATAAAAACACGGAGACTGATATGACGGTACGCAAAACACTCGGAGCACTTCTCGCCACTTCTTTTCTTTTTCCTATGGTGGCTCATGCCGAGTATCCCGAACGGTCGATCGAACTGATCATTCCGTTTGGGCAAGGAGGGGGTAACGACTTGGTTGGACGCGCCTTTTCTCAATCGCTGGCCGAATATTCAGGCGTAGATGTACTGCCGGTCAATCGTACAGGTGGTAGCGGTGCTGTAGGGTTCCACGCTGCCTCATCGGCACAGCCCAATGGCTACACCATTGCCATGATCAACAGTTCACTGGTTGGTAATCCACATATTATCAATGGCTTTCCAACCAGTGCGGAGGATTTTACGCCAATTTGCCTACTCTCAGCAGAGCCTGTCGGTATCGCCGTTAGCGCCAGCAGCGAGATTGAAACTCTTGAAGACTGGGTCTCTATTGCTCAGGAAGACCCTGACCGCCTTGCACTAGGGTATACCTCCATTGGTGAGCTGATTGCGCTTTCGGCTGGAAATGTCACCGACACTGACCCGACTCTCATCCCTTACTCAGGCTCAGGTGATTCTATTACTGCCGTTATTGGGGGACATGTGGACGGAGCTATCGTTTCAGATGCTGAGGCATATTCTCAAGTACAAGCCGACCAGCTCCGGATACTCGCCTTCTTCAGCGAAGAGCGCTCTAAAAGTCTACCTGATGTTCCCACTTCAGCCGAAGCAGGCTACCCACTGGATATCGGGTTATTCCGTGCTATTGGAGCACCCGCCGATATCCCAGAGGACGTAGAAAGTTATCTGATTAATGCATGTACCGAAATCGCCCAAGAGGAAGAGTTCATTGAGCGCATGAATCGTATTGGCTTTAACGTTCAACTGCGCACTGGCGCCGATTTCAAAGAGTGGTTAACACGCCAAAGCGAAGCTTTTGCAACCGCTGCCAGTCTGTTAAAGCAGTAAACCACTCCATATGAGCAAGAGCATTCAGGTGCTGTCATCTGGATGCTCCAACGTTTTTAGGGATAGCACCTTGATGACATATCAGACCCTTAAATACCGGCTAAAAACCATTGAGTTCTGGACACTACTCCTACTGCTGTTAGTGGGGGGCTATTTTTTTATCCAAGCATTCGATATGCCGTTCGAGATGCGTCGCACCATCGGCCCCGGTTTTATTCCCACCATTGTGCTGTTTGGCTTGATCAGTTGCACGCTCGTTGCACTTACCCAATTTTTAACTAATAAGAACTATAAAATTTTTACTAATTTTCCAGAGGGTTCCGAGGATGACACAACGTTCAAAGCCTTGACAGAGGCACTCAACACTCAAGCTGGCACCCATTTTGCGCTTTCGAGCCACACAGGGCTTGGCCGTTTTTCTGCATTAAGTGTCATCAAGCAAAGTCATCCAGACACCTCACTTCTCGCCGCTTCATCCCGGGCAACTCAGGTCAATGCTGAGTTGGCTGCGCAAGAACACTTAAGCGGCTTCACACCACTAAGCCTTCTCTATTTTGATGCTTTCATTTTGGCCGCACGCACGGGTACGAACACTTCGACCAATATGTTTGCCCAACTCAAAATTGGCTATGACAGCCTAATTGAAGACACCGTTTTTTTAGAAAAGCTACGTCAGCGTTCAGATATACAGGTACTGCCCAACGAACAATGGCAAGCAATGGATATCAAGGCGCTACGCGATGCGCTGTCTAAAGGAAAAATAGATATTATTCTCGCTGCCCGGTCCGAACTTTCAGAGTTATTGCAGAACGGTGAACTCACGATCCTGGAAGCCTTCGATGGCAAAACTCTTGGAAAAAGTGAGCTAATTTATGGCGAATGGGCTGCTCTCTTCGTACCTGACAACCAAGCAATTGACATCCGCCAACAAAATGCCGAGCGCTTAGAGGCTGCCATTTATGCACCACCTTTTACCGCCCAACTCCAACACGTTCAAGTACCTTGGCAATTCACAGCCGCAGACCAAGCGAAAGCTCTTCTGGGCGCACTGGCAACACAAGGTACTCAGGGTGTAGCAGTAAAGGCGCAACCAGCCCGTGGGCGCGCATATGCTATTCCCATCACCTTGTTAGCGATTGCCCTCTTTCCATTTCTTATGAACATTGTCGGCTTTATTGCTACCTCCATTCTGATCACTTCCCTGATCATGGCCTTGCTGCGCGCCGAGCTAAGCCTTGTAGGACTTGCCAAAATTGGTGTGATCAACGTTGGAATCGCCGTGAGCACCTACATGGTTTTTTACCACATATTTAGTATTCCTCTCCCATTAGGTTCAATCTGGTAAGGAGCCCGGTATGTTTGAGCTATTAATACAAGGGTTTGCATCCCTTTTGGACCCATTACTTTTACTGCTGCTAGTAGGTGCGGTGGCGATTGGTATTGTGGTCGGCGCCATGCCGGGAATATCTCCTTCGCTTGGAGTGGCGATTGCCAGCCCGCTGACGTTTGTATTCGACCCCTTCACCGGAATCAGCTGCCTGTTAGGTATCTATATCGGTGCCGTTTTTGGTGGCTCGATTCCTGCCACGGTGATCGGTATTCCCGGTTCAGCGATGGCAGTCACCACAGTATTTGACGGCTACCCGATGGGGCGCAAGGGGCAAGCGGGACTGGCGTTGGGGCTCAGTACCATATCGTCATTCATCGGCGGCGTGCTTGCTTCGCTGATACTGATCGTCCTCGCCTATCCGATCTCGCAGTTCGCACTTTCGTTGGGCCCGCGCGAGTATTGCGCCATTGCCGTGCTGGCATTGATGGCCGTCGCCTCACTCTCTGGCGGGTCGTTCCTGAAGGGAGCTATTGCCTGTCTGCTCGGGCTTTTTCTGGCCACTGTCGGGCTTGATGAAATCAACGGACAGCCCCGCTTTACGATGGGCATGCCCTACCTGATGGGTGGCATCCCGTTCATTGCGGTGATTATCGGTTTATTCGCGATCCCGGAAATCATGCAGCGCTTCGAGCGTATTTCTCATCGCACTCAGCCTATCGTACAGGTATCCAAAGTCTTGCCCTCTTGGCCGTTACTGAGACGGCTGATTCCCGCTCAGCTTCGTTCAACCGGCATCGGCACTATTGTAGGGGCAATACCCGGCGCTGGCGCTGATGTGGCCTCACTTATCTCCTATAGTCAGGGGCGTAACCTTTCCAAATACCGAGAACGTTTCGGCTCGGGTGAACCCGAGGGTATTGCCTGCTCTGAAACCGCCAACAGCGCTTCGGGCGTGGGTGCCCTGATCCCTCTCTTGACCCTTGGCCTGCCCGGAGGTGCCGTCACCGCAGTGATCATCGGCAGCTTCATGATTCACGGTCTACAACCTGGCCCGCTATTAATGCGAGACCATGCGCCACTGGTTTATCAGTTTTTTGCCACCACCGTCATCGTCAATTTTATCGTGCTGCTGATTGGCCTGCCCGGCGCCAAGCTTTTCTCGCGAGCGCTCCAGGTAAAAGAAAGCATTCTTCTGCCGATCATTTTATTGATATGCATCATCGGCTCCTATGCCTTACGTAATAACCCTTGGGATATTCTGGTCATGCTCGGCGTTGGAGTCTTTGGCTACTACATGGCAAAAGCAGGTATTCCTCGTGCCCCTATCGTGATTGGCATGACGCTTGGTCCAATCATCGAAAGCGAGATTGCGCGCGGGCTTTTGATCACCCGTGGTAACTACCTGGATTTCATTACACCAATCAGTGCCATTATCTGGGCTATTGCATTACTGCCCCTTTATTGGCCTTTGCTGCGCTTCACATTTCGCCGCATTAAGACCCACCCAACCTATCGCAACAAGCACTCCTGATACCGTAAAAAAGGACGACGTATGAGCGCGCTCACACAAGACACATTCACGGGTAGCTTGCATACCGCCACTATCGACGGTGGCCGCCTGGAGGCCTACCTTCCCACTCCCTGCCTACAAAACCATGCCTCGTTTCTCCACGAGCTGCCCAACGGCGATCTGCTCTGCGCTTGGTTTGGCGGTACCCAGGAGGGCGTTCCCGATATTTCTATTTACGTTTCGCGGCTTGCAAAAAGCAAAGATCAGTGGTTAGACCCGGTGAAGCTCTCCGACGATGAAACCCGTTCCGAGCAAAACCCAGTGCTGTTTACAGCACCTGGCGGCGCGCTATGGTTACTTTACACAGCGCAGCTCTCCGGGCACCAAAACACCGCCATCGTTCGCTACCGGATATCCCACGATAACGGCAATCAGTGGAGTGAACCCCGAGCCCTCTTCGAGACACCGGGTGTCTTCATTCGCCAACCGCCGGTTTTTACGCCCCAAGGCAGTTGGGTGCTGCCGGTCTTCTTGTGCCGTGTGGCCGAGGGCGAGCGCTGGACGGGCAACGACGACATCAGCGCCGTTATGGTTTCTGAAGACAGCGGCAAAACGTGGCATCAACATGACGTACCCGATAGCGTGGGCTGTGTGCATATGAACATTCAGCCTCTCAAAGATGGCACTTATCTGGCGCTCTATCGTAGCCGCTGGGCCGACGCTATCTATTCAAGCCGCTCCGACGACGCTATTACGTGGAGCGCCCCAAAGACGGTCGAGCTACCCAACAATAACTCTTCTATTCAGTTTACCTGCTTAGATAACGGCCACCTCGCGTTGGTTTACAACCACCGTCGAGCGGACCCCGAAGGAGAGCGCCGAACCTCGCTTTATGACGATATTGAAGATGCCGAAGACCATGGGGAGCTCGTCGAACAGACAAGCAACAATGGAAAAGCTGCATTCTGGGGCGCCCCGCGTGCGCCTATGACGCTTGCCATCTCCACCGATGGTGGACGCAGCTGGCCGATCAAACGCGATCTGGAAATCGGCGATGGCTACTGCATGACCAATAATTCAGCCGAAAAGAAAAACCGTGAATACTCCTACCCGACAATCATTCAAGGTCAGGATGGTGTGCTACATATTGCATTTACCTATTTCCGACAACGCATCAAGTATGTGCAGATAAGCGAAGCGTGGGCATCCGCCTAACCGCTTGGCATGCCAAGCTATTCACATTCAGCAATAAAAAGCCCACGACTCAGTTGTGGGCTTCAGGCTACTCTAAGCACACCGTCCTGGCTCCCCTGAGCTTGATACCAGTACGCTGTTCGGGATATGCCTACAAGGCGGCAGGAAGCTCACTGATCTGTTGGTAACCAACCAGATGCCTAGCAGTCGCTTTACGTGTTGTCGCCATTATCACTTTTTTGACAGTACATCCTTCATGGCCTCTTCCAAGAGCTTGTCAGCTAGAAGCTTTTCAGTTTACTGGTTTCCATTTCAAGCTCCCGCAAGCGCTTCGCTTCATCCACTTCCAAGCTCGTATACTTGCTGCGCCAGTTGTAGAAGGTACCACTGGAAATGCCCAACTTGCGGCACAGGTCGCCTATCTTGGCGCTTGCCTCATGTTCTTTAATAGCGCCGATGATCTGCTCTTAGGTATAGCGTGTCTTTTTCATAGCGAGATTTCCGTTAACCACAATTAGCTGGAAACCTTATCGAGTTCATAGTGTTAGTTTTGAGGGAAGGTGAAACCGCCTAGTTTTGCCTATATTTTTTGGTAATATGGTTATCAACCTAAAAACTCGCGATTGGCAGATTCTCTGAAAAATAGATTTCCATCGAGACAGCGCCGCTATCGGTTTTGTCACTACTTACCATGTCTATTGCCCGGGCATAGATAGCGCTGGGATTCTGGGTAATGACCATATCCATAATGCCCTCGATCAGCATGCTGCGCGTATCCGGGGTCAGACCATGTCCTATAAAACATATCTCTTTATCACGTTTTGATTCATGCAACGCTCGACCAATCCCATCAGACGAGCCGCCGACATTATAGATCCCTACAATATCGGGGTGCTGCTCCAGCAAGCGGCACGTATTATGGTAGTTTTCATCCCGGTTATCGTGCCCTTCCTGAGGCCCAATCACCGTTAAATGGGGAAAGCTTTCCTCAATCAGCGCCAAAAACCCCATCTCCCTTTCCATATGCGCGCGATAAGCGCGGCTCGCCGCCACAAGTGCAAGCTTACCTTGAAGTGCACGGCAAAAGCGTCCCATTACTTTGGCGGCAGTACGCCCTGCGGCAAAGTTATCAATTCCGATATAGGCATGCCGGTTCGAGGTGGGCAAGTCAGAGATGATGGTAACGACTCGTTTTCCGGCATTAACCAGTTCATCAATTACCTGGCGCACCTTTGGGTGTTCGATGGCCATGAAAATGATTACATCGGAGGTTTTGCCGTAACGCCGCAATGCCTGAACCAATGCCTCTGGATTGAAGCTTTCGATAAAGTGGCTGCGCACTTTAAGAGGCTCCATCGACTGTTCTGCCAGAGCTCTTACATAGGTATTTAGCCCAGTGAGATAGGGGTTGGTACCCTGGGGCAATAAAAACACCACCTTGGAAAAGGCGGGCCCAAGACGAGCTTTAACCTCCTCTTCGCCTAAATAGCCCACCTCAACCGCCGCTTGCAGCACGCGATGTAGCGTAACTCTGCGCACGCCGGGCCGTCTGTTCAGAACGCGATCTACGGTTGCCGTTGAGACCCCCGCAGCCATTGCAATGTCGGGTATCAAGGGGCGTTTTACATCAAAAACCATCATGAATTCCTCATTGCTTAGAAGAGCAGCCCTGCCCTAGCCTATTGGTTAGTAGCAGGTGGAAAACACTTGGCTACAAAACAATAAAAAACAATCATCGTCTGGAGAATAACAATGCTAGTTAAACTAGTTCGCAATAGCCATCTCGCTTTAATAGCCGGCGCCTTGGCGCTAAGTGCAACAAGTGTGGCCGCGCAGGAAGTCACCCTTCGCTACGGACATATGCATACGCCCAATTCGATTGCGGGTATGCAGGCCGAATGGCTGGCGGAAGCCATTGAGGAAAAAACGGCCGGCGATGTGGCCGTTGAGATCTACCCCAACTCCCAACTAGGCCGCCTACAGGAACTCGCCGAAGCCGTTTCTACCGGCTCCATTGCGCTTTCTCACAATACCGCGGGCGCTATTGGCTCTCTCTACGCCCCTTTCGCGGCCTTTGATACGCCCTACCTTTATCGCGACGTTGATCATCTTATGAAGGTGATGGATGTCGACTCCCCGGTTATGAGCACTCTGAACGAAGAACTAGCCGCCGCTTCAGGCGTACGTTTGCTGTATGCCTTCTACTTCGGCACCCGGCATCTTACGGCCAATCAGGAGATCCATACGCCTGACGATTTAGCCGGTGTAAAAATTCGCTCGATCCCCTTCCCCATATATATGGCGACCGTAGAAGGAATGGGTGCCATTCCTGTGCCGGTTGATTGGTCAGAAGTACCGACAGCACTCGCCACCGGCGTGGTTGAAGGCCAGGAAAACCCGGTCAACGTCGTGGTCAGCGCCAAACTGAATGAAGTGCAAAGCCACATGATGCTGACGGGGCATATTAGTGCCGCGCAGGTCATCGTCATTAACGACGATACCTGGCAGTCCTTGTCACCCGAGAATCAAGCGGCTATTGCTGAAGCGGCTCTGGAAGTACGCGAACGCGCTACGACCGCCATGTTGGAAGCAGAAGCCAGCGATCTTGCTCAACTTGCCGAGGCAGGCATGCAGATTATTAGCCCGGAAGAAGGCCTGGATGTAGATGCCTTCCGCACCCGTGTGCAAGCGCGAATTACAGAAGAGTTCGATAGCCAATACGGCGATTTCTATCAACTCATCAGCGAAACGCGTTAAGCCATGAACGGTCAAGCACCCCTATTAGAGCGAAGTCTTAGCCGGCTGTCCGAAATTCTTGTCGGTATTGCGATGCTACTGCTGGTGATCATCACCATGCTAGTCGTCGCTCAAGTACTCGCCAGAAATCTCTTCAATACTGGGCTGCCATGGGCGGATGAAGCCTCCCGGTTTGCGGGTATTTCCATGGTGTACCTGGCGACCCCTTATTTACTGTTCCATGGCCAGCATGTGGCAGTGACCATGCTGGCGGATGCGCTATCAGGCGTTAAGCGCACCCTGTGTTTAGCGATAGCAGAACTGGCAACGTTAGGCTTTTGCGCCCTGACTCTCTACGGTTTTTATCGCTTTCTGATGCGCGCAGGGCGCTTTTCCTCACCCGCTATGGGCATCCCCAATCTGTGGCTATACATGCCAGCGTTTATCAGCATCGGGTTGCTGGCGGTGATATCACTCTACCGTCTAGGGCGGATGATGCAGCGGAGGGTTTTAGTATGTCCCTAACGTTACTGCTCATTTTCGCGGGGAGCTTGCTGATTGGCGCGCCGGTCGCGGTCAGTTTGGGTTTGTCAGCGGGGCTGGTGATTTTTCTCTACGACCTGCCGTTCACGGTTATGGCGCAGCGCGCCATTAATACGCTGGACAGTACGCCACTATTGGCGGTACCACTTTTCATACTCGCAGCGTCATTATTGGGCGCCACCGGTGTCACCACGCATTTGTTTGAATTGATGCGCATGGTGGTTGGGCGTATTCGTGGCGGCATGGCGCATGTTAACGTGCTCACCAGCCTGATTTTTTCCGGCATGTCCGGCGCAGCATTAGCGGATATCGGGGCATTGGGTGGCATTCAAATTCGTCAGATGGAGCAACAGGGCTACACCAAGCGCTTTGCATCCGGCCTTACCATTGCCGCAGCGACTATTGGGCCTATTTTCCCTCCGTCTATTCCTCTTATCATCTTTGCCACGGCGGCTGAAGTTTCCACTATCCGTGCGCTGCTGGCAGGTGTCATTCCCGCACTCGTGGTGGCAGTGGCGCTAATGATACAAGTCGCGGTTATGGCAAGGCGCTCTCAACTGCCGCGTGATGATGTACAGCCAAGCTTTGCAGCCTTTCGTAAAAAAACCCTGATCTCGTTGCCCGCCCTGCTCGCCCCAGTGCTGTTAGTGGGCGGCATGATCAGCGGCTTTTTTGGGCCCACGGAGGCAGCGGGCATGACCGCTGCCTATGCCATTCTTATTGGCGTGATCATTTATCGCACCTTAACGGTACGCTCTTTCCTGACCTGCACCCGGGAAACCGTGTTATCGACCGCCAACGTGCTGTTTGTTGTCGCCTCTGCGGCCTTGTTTGCCTGGGTACTCACGATGGATCGTGTTCCAGCCCACGCAGGTGAGTGGTTGCTAAGCGTATCGGATAATCCGCTCGTTCTTCTGCTTCTGCTGAACCTGCTCTTATTGGTCGTGGGCATGTTTCTGGAAGCTATCGTCGCAATCCTCATTATTGCCCCGATTGTGGCACCTGCCTTGCTGCAAGCCGGCGTTCCCCCAGAACAGCTAGGTGTGGTTTTCGTGCTCAACCTGATGCTTGGGCTGCTGACCCCGCCTGTGGGCATGAGCCTTTACATGGTATCGATCATTACCAAGATGCCGCTTTCCTCGATTATTCGTGGTGTGGCCCCCTTCTATCTTTCCCTTTTTGCAGCCTTGGCGTTGGTCACATTGGTGCCCTCTTTGTCCACCTGGTTGCCTAACCTTGTTATGTAGGAAGTGTCATGAGCCAATATCTTGGAGCTATTCGTCAGTTAGGTTATGTGGTCAATGATATCGAAGCAGCCATGGAGTACTGGAACAAAGTGATGGGCGTGGGGCCTTTTTTCTACAACCCGCGCGTACCTATCGAGAACTATACGTATGACGGCAAGCAATATGACGTGCATAACTCGGTGGCCCTGGCCAACTCCGGCTTCATTCAGGTTGAGCTGATTCAAACGCGTAACGATGCCCCCTCCATGTACCGTGATTTCCTACAAGCGGGCAATACCGGGTTACAGCATGTCGCGTTTTGGACGGAAGACTATGACACCGACCTTGCCGCCATGCAGGCCCGCGGTTATCACGTCAAAATGAGTGGCGAAGTGGGTGCCAATGGGCGTTTCGCGTATTTTGATCGTGAGTACCACCCCGGTACCGTTATTGAGCTTTCCGAGGTGCTGGGTCCCAAAGGCAAAATGTTCCGCATGATCCGTGAAGCGTCGGAAAACTGGGACGGAAATGATCCCGTGCGGCCCTTCCCGAACCTGAAAGAGGCAGAAGCATGATCCGCGCTGCCTATCAGATCGAGACACCGCTTGATCCATCGCTCGTCGCAGAGATGATGGCCGGTGAGCAAAGCTCAGGCACCTTTGTAAAAGTAAAGGGCGAGACCGACGCCATCAGGGCACGCTTTGGTGCCAGGGTCACTCACTTAAACGTTCTGGAAGAACTGGGCTCCCCCAGTCTTCACAGCGCCTATCTTGAGCGCAAGGGTGTTAAAGGCCCATGGAAAAAAGTGGCGGTGGAGATTGACTATCCCGAAGACAACGTCGGGGTTAACTTACCAAACCTTGCCGCGACCGTTGCCGGTAATCTTTTCGACTTAGGCGAACTCACCGGTTTACGCTTAATGGCGCTGCAGCTGCGCCCGGAGTATCGCGACCGCTACTCGCTGCCGGCTCACGGCATTGCAGGTACGCGCAGCGCAACAGGCGTGGCAAATCGCCCTCTGTTTGGCACTATTTTAAAACCTAATATCGGCATGAGCCCTACCGAGACCGCCGACCTTGTCGAGCAGCTTTGTAAGGCGGGTGTCGATTTCATCAAAGATGACGAAATTGCAGGTAATCATCCGTATGCGCCGGTCGAAGAACGCGTCAGCGCGGTAATGCAGCGTGTCAGACAGTTTAGAGAGCGTACCGGCCGCGATGTCATGATCGCATTCAATATCACCGACGAACTGGATGCCATGCGTCGGCACGCCGATCATGTTCAGGCCGAAGGCGGCAGCTGCGTGATGGCGAGCCTTAACTGGTGTGGGCTTTCCGCGCTGCAAAGCCTGCGCGCCTCAACTCCACTGGCCATTCATGGCCACCGTAACGGGTTTGGCGCCTTCGCACGCCATCCTGCTTTAGGCATTGATTTTTCCGCCTATCAAACGCTCTACCGCCTGGCAGGAATTGACCATATGCACATCCATGGCATGGGCGGAAAGTTCGCCGACCAAACCGACGAAGTAGCCCACGCCGCCAAGCTTTCGCTCACCGCGCTAGGCGATACGGATGATCGCGTGATGCCGGTGTTTTCCTCTGGTCAGTGGGCAGGTACCCTGCCACTCACCTGCACTAAAATCCAAAGCGCTGACTTTATGTTTTTAGCCGGCGGCGGCATCCTGGCGCATCCTGACGGCGTGGCGGCCGGTATGGCAAGCCTTCAGGAGGCTTGGCAAAGTATTGAGTCGGGCACGCCGTTAGACTGCGCCGACCGCCCCGCGCTTGCTAGGGCGCTCGACTTCTTCGGCGGGCGCTAGACATGCGCTATATATTCGTCGCGGATGACTTTACTGGCGCCTCCGATACCCTGGCGACCCTGCGGCACGCCGGATTAAAGGCTCGGCTCTATCTGGCGGTGCCTTCTTGTGAAGAAGTGGCCGACCTTGATGCCTTTGGTATCGCAACGGCTTCGCGAAGTATGGGCCAACAGGCGTTAACTACGGAAATGCAGCGTATCGGCCATCAGCTTTTGCCACATCAGCCAGATACTCTGCACCTGAAGGTATGCTCCACCTTTGATAGCAGCCCAAGCACTGGCAATATCGCGACCGCCGTTACCGCGCTTTCTGAACAGCTAAAACCGGCCACCACCTTGATGGTGGGCGGCCAGCCAAGCCTTGGGCGTTACTGCGTGTTTGGCAATTTGTTTGCTAAAAGCACTGATGGACAGATATACCGCATCGACCGCCATCCGGTCATGCAGCAGCATCCGGTTACACCTATGCAGGAAGCTGACCTGCGCCGACACTTTAGCACCATGGGTCTTTCCAACATTACCCTTTTGGATAAGATCGCACTGCATACTAATGACGCCAGCCCCAGCTCCCCAGTGTTGTGTGATGTGTTTGATAACAACGATCTCAAGCGTATTGGCGAACGTTTTAGCCATACTTTGAAGCCCCAGCTGTGGATCGGCTCCAGCAGTGTGGTAGAAGCACTTTATCCCAGCCCTCAGGATATCGAACCACCCAGCAGCCTGCCCGGTCCGCTTCTCGTCTTTGCGGGCAGCCGTTCTTCCGTCACAGCCGCTCAAGTGGCGGCCACTAGCAACATGACAAAAGTGACGATTTCGGCTCGCCAGCTGGCAACCCACTCACACACCGAGTATGAGCAGATTTTGCGCCACCTGCGTGAAGAAAAGGCAACCCTTGCCGTGTTAGATGAAGATACAACACATGGTCTTACAGCATTGGAAATTGCCCAGCATTCCGCGAAGCTAATCGCCTCACTTATTCACTCAAATAGTATTGGCACGTTGCTTATTGCGGGAGGCGACACCTCTAGTCTAGCCATCCATCACTTGCAGCCTCAAAGCATCGACTATATCGGCCCGCTCGAGGCGGGTGTGCCGGTTTGTGCGGCAAACTTTGCCGATAACCATCAGCTACCGGTGATTATGAAGGGAGGCCAAATGGGTTCAGTTACGCTTTTTGATAGAGTTTGCGCGCTAACCTGTCAAAAAGAAGAATAAGTACTCTGGTCAAAATGCCCAGAGATAAGAGATAGTAAAGGATGGGCATAGCGGCATCAATGCCAAACCAGACCCGCAACTTTTTAAGTAACATTAACAGGACACACTCAACCAACACTTCACAGGCACTATTATCATAGTGCATGTATGCCTATTTTAAGCGTCTGCTTGCAGGGCATTCAAAGAAGGTAAAACTTGCTGCCCTGCAAGGCGTACTAGCTCTGGACTCAAAGGATTCGTTAAAGGCCACACCTACTCGTCAACGCACCAGCCCTTACCAGCACCGTTAATCAGGCGCGCATTCCCTCTCTCGTCTCCTCGCAACCGCCTCGTACATAAACCTTCTGTCAGCGCCACCTCAATTACCGGCGTCTGCTACGCTTAAACGAACAATTAGGTAAACATTGGGGCCATCTATTCATCACAGGAGTGATAATGCAATGTCGCGATTACAAAGACGCCGTACGGGCGCAGGGGTACTGCTTTTAGCCGCTCTAGCGGGTGTTGTGATTTCTACTTACGCTTATATAACACCGTTGACCGGCGTAACCGGCACGCTTGGCGCATTGGTGGCTATTCTGGCCTGCGTTGTGCTCATTGCCGCGGCACTGGTGCTCTTCAAACTTAACGCCAGTGGCGGGCTCATCGCGCTTCGTACGCTTATTATTATTGGGCTGGCTGGGACATTTTTCGCCGCTATGCTTTTACACCAGTGGTGGCTGGGCGTCGCCATGGTCATAGGCCTGATCTGGCTGATGGTTGATATAGCAAGCTCCCCCTCTAAACCCACTCGGACCTGAGGCGCTCTATGCCTGCTCATTATGTAAATACCCAACGCCAATGTGGGCGTTCATCCTCTCGTTTCACTGGCAACCTGCTTTTAGCGCTACTGTTCACACCGTTACCGCTATTGGCGCAAGCGCTGCCTTCCGAGCAAAGCGAACCTTTAAACGAGACAAATAGCCGCCAGGCAATTCCGCTAGTCCCCGAAGGCGCCATTTGGGATAGCTTTCACGGGCAGCTTAATGCGCAAAAATATAGCCCACTGGATCAGATCAACGTAGACAACGTAAGTCATTTAGAAAAAGCGTGGGAGTTTCATACCGGCGATGTCTCCGATGGCTCTGGCGATCTTCCTCCCACGGTTTGGTCAGCAACCCCCGTATTTGCCAACGATACGCTCTATATAGGCACGCCGTTTTACCGGGTATTTGCCTTGGACCCCGCCACTGGCGAACAGCGCTGGATGTTTGACACCGATTCCTCTCTTGAAGCCTTGACCCAGCCAGCGCTTAAAAGCCGCGGGGTAGCCTACTGGGAAGCGGACGAGCCTTCTGGCAATGCCTGCGATAAAATCATCTACTTCGGCACCATGGATGCTCAGCTTTTCGCACTCGATGCCGATAGCGGTGAACCCTGTGAAGACTTTGCTGATAATGGTGTTTTGAACGTTAACCAGTGGAATAATATTCCCGAAGATTGGCCGTTATCGCTCTTGCAACCCCCTACTGTCGTGGGTGACCGGCTTATCCTGGGCTGGGCGGGTAAAGACTGGGCAACCAGTGAAGCCCCTTCGGGTACCGTTTTCTCGGTCAATGCGCGCACAGGCGAGCTTGAGTGGGCCTTTGAAGCGCTATCCGAAGAGATGCGTGAACGCAGCGGTACCGCCAATGTTTGGACTCACATGGCAGCCGATGAAGAACTTGGGCTTGTATACTTACCCATCTCTTCGCCCTCGCCCAACTTTTGGGGCGGTAATCGTACCGAGGAAGTGCCGCTGGCCACGTCCACGACCGCACTGGATATTGAAACCGGAGAGGTCGTATGGTCACGCCAGTGGGTACATCACGACCTATGGGACTACGACATTAACGCCGCACCTACCCTGATGGATATTACGGTCGATGGTGAAGAGATACCGGCGTTAATGCAGGCCACCAAAATGGGTTTTCTCTTCGTGGTTAACCGTGAAACCGGCGAAGACGTGTGGCCGATTGAAGAGCGCGAGGTACCTAGCGGCGATGGCACAGTAGAGGGCGAAGTCTACTCACCCACACAGCCATTTCCCACCAAACCCGCCCCGCTGCTTGATCAGTCTGAGAAACCCAGCATCTGGGCGCTGGCCGATGCGGTGAGCTTTGGCCAGTGCTCCGCCCTTTGGGATGATCTTTGGTACGAAGGCATGTACACCCCACCTACCACCCAAGGCGAAGGAACACTTGCCTACCCGGACAGTGCCGGTGGCGTGCAGTGGGGCGGCGTGGCCTTTGACCCGGTTAATCAAACGGCCGTCGTCAATACGTCACATATTGTGCAATACGTGAAGCTATTTAATCGCGACGACTTTGAAGAAGCCGACAGAGGTTCAGGTAATGAAAGCGGATACTCTCCTCAAGAGGGCGCGCCCTACGGCATGCGTTTGGAAGTAGCGCTTAACTGGCTTGGCATGCCCTGTTGGGAGCCGCCCTTTGGCGAGTTGGTGGCGCTGGATATGACCACCGGCGATGTGAAGTGGCGCCGCCCGGTAGGTGCTTCACAGCAGTACGGCTTTTTCATGCCTGAGCGTTGGGGCTCACCGACCATTGGCGGCCCGGCTATCACGGCTGGGGGGCTTATATTTATCGGCGCATCCATAGACGCCAAGCTTCGCGCTTACTCGCTTGAAACCGGCGAACAGCTTTGGTCTGACCAAGCGGAAGCGCCCGCAGTCGCCAATCCTGCCGCTTACGAGTACGAGGGCCGACAATATGTGGCGTTCGTAGCCGGGGGCAATACGATTGTCAAAGATCAGGTAGGCGACCAACTGGTGGTCTATGCCCTGCCGGAGTAACCGTACCTTATAAACACTATAACCCAAAGGGGCGGCCCGTGTTTTGCAACACGGGCCGCCCCTTTCTCTATTCCTACCATGTTCGAAGAAGCCGTATCCGCTACCGCATGGTGCGTGCCTGCCTTCTATTGAGGCGAGTTCGTATCACGCTTTGTCAGTGCCGATTCCATACGGTCCAATTGAGCACGCAGTTCTCGAACATCGCTACGTAATCCCTGTATTTCTGCTTCCTCTCCTTCGCCACTGTCCAGCGCCATCTGGGCGCTCTCTTTTTGCATGACGTCCAGCACAATGCCGATCATCATATTGAGAAAGATAAAGGCGTTGAGGAATATGAACGTTAAGAAGTAGATCCAGGCATAGGGAAAGTGCTCCATCGTCGGGTACAGGACGGCAGTGGCCCAGCTTTCGAATGTTGCCACTTGGAAAAGTGTGAGCATGGCCAGCGCAATGTTACCCCATAGCTGCTCATCGACGGTGTGGAACAAAAAGCTGCCGATTGCGGCATAAATGTAGAAAATAATAAACATCAAAAGCGCCACGTATCCCATACGTGGAATGGATTTGATCAACGCCGACAGCAGCATTTGAAGCTCAGGTATCATTGATACCAGACGCAGCACGCGGAAGATGCGTAGCAAGCGCGCCAGCAGCACCATTTCTGACTCATCCATGGGGATTAGACTGGCGGTAACAATCAAGAAATCAAAGATGTTCCAGCCTTTCTTGAAGAAATCCCGCAGTCTGGGCTCTGCCGCCATACGAATAAGGATCTCGACCAGAAAAAACACCGTCACCGCCATATCCAGCACGCCGAGCCACTGCTCAAACCGGCTCACCTCATCGTAGGTGCGTGCGCCAATTACCAGCGCCGATATCACAATGATGGCAATCACAAACGTCTCAAAAAACTTATTACTGCGCAGCTTTTCAAAGCGTGCCTGCCAGGTACTAAAAGAAGTGCTCATTGCTGTAAAGTTCTCGCAAGCATAGAAAATTCAAAAAATAGTTTAAAAAATGAGAAGCATTATTCATCCTCCCCATGCGGCAACGCAAATGCTACCTGCAATAACCGCCATCCGTTTGGGGCGTGCATCAACGGCAAGCACCCAATCACTTTCTCTTGTTCATTGAATACGCGGACCGATTATACGAAAGCCGCACATCTTCAAAACAAGTGATATTCTACAGTTTCGCTTAATTTACCCTTGGCCCTAGGTGTATTCTCCTCACTTTGCGGCCTTTTTTGAGATTTTATTGCGCTGGATGAGCCCATGACACTGCTTTGGATAGCCTTATTACCGTTGCTTGGGGTACTAGTGCCACTGATCACCGCTCAACGCGACCGCTCTGTGTGTTCGCTTGCGACGAGCGTGGTACCGGCTGCCGCCCTGCTACTCACCTTACTTCAGGTCCCTGCCTTGCTGGATGGTGAAACGTTGCGCTTCCATGCTGAATGGATGCCTGAGCTTGGCTTGGAACTTGCCTTTCGTCTGGATGGCCTGTCCTTGCTTTTCAACCTCCTGATTCTGGGGATTGGCCTGCTCATATTACTGTATGCCCACTTCTATTTGGGCAAAGATGAACCTGTAGGGCGTTTCTACGCTTTTCTGATGCTGTTCATGGCCTCTATGGTCGGTATCTCAATGTCTGACAACCTGATTCTTTTATGGTTGTTCTGGGAGCTTACAAGTCTCTCCTCGTTTCTATTGATCGGTTTTTGGTCTTATCGTAACGATGCGCGCAAAGGCGCACGTATGGCGCTAACCGTAACAGGTGCAGGTGGTCTTGCCCTATTAGCGGGGCTATTACTGCTCGGCGATATGGCCGGCAGCTTCAATATGAGTGATGTGCTGGCCAGTGGTGCCACCATTGTGGCGGACCCGCGCTACCCCATCATGCTGGCACTAATTTTATTGGGTGCTTTCACCAAATCTGCGCAGTTTCCGTTTCATTTCTGGTTGCCGCATGCCATGGCGGCGCCGACCCCGGTTTCCGCTTATCTGCATTCGGCCACCATGGTTAAGGCGGGTATCTTTTTAATGGCCCGGCTGCATCCAGCGATTGCCGGTAGCGAGCTTTGGAGCGTGGTGGTACCGCTTATCGGTTCAATCACGCTGCTATATGGCGCCTGGTTTGCTCTGTTCAAGACGGACCTAAAAGGTATTTTGGCGTTTTCTACCATCAGTCACCTGGGCCTGATTACAGTGCTATTGGGCATCGGCACGCCTATGGCCGTTTTGGCGGCGCTGTTTCATATCGTTAACCACGCCACTTTCAAAGCAGCGCTTTTCATGAGCGCAGGCATCATCGACCATGAAACCGGCACGCGTGAGCTTAAGCAGCTGGGCGCGCTGCGCAAAACCATGCCCATTACTGCCCTGCTGACGACACTGGCCGCTGCGGCGATGGCAGGTGTGCCCTTCTTTAATGGGTTTCTCTCCAAGGAGATGTTCTTTACTGAAACATTAGCCACGCCCGTACTGGGCGGGTTAAGTTGGTTAATCCCTGCGCTGGCCGCTATAGGTGGCATTCTTTCCGTTGCCTACTCGGTACGTCTGGTGTATGCGGTGTTCTATGCGCCTGCGAAGGAAGCGTCGCCCAAGGCGCCTCATGAGCCACCACACCTGATGCGTTTTCCGGTCGAACTACTGGTAGTGCTCTGCATGCTGGTAGGTTTATTCCCCACGCTGATGGTTAATAACCTGCTTGAGCTGGCGACGCAAGCGGTGCTCGGCGAACCATTGGATTTCCACCTGGCTATTTGGCACGGTGTGAACCTGCCACTCATCATGAGTATGGTGGCGTTTGTGGTGGGTGTTGTCCTTTACTGGCGCCATGCTGATCTACGTCGTTTCGCCCAATCGTTTGCCAGCGTCGATGCAAGCCGTGTGTTTGAGCGCGCAATGATCAGCCTTGAGCAACGTGCAGGAGCCCTCATAGCTGCCTGGGACGGTCATTCGCTGCAGCGCTTTGTGGGCTGGCTTTTGCTGTCCACGTTGATCATGGGCGTTATCGGCTTATCACAAATTACCGAGCTTACCGGCCCCAAAGGCAATCAGCCCATTGATGGCGTGCTACTGCTAGGCGCTGGCATGTTGATTTTTGGCGGTATCGCCACCGCCGCCACTCACCGCTACCGGCTAATTTCACTACTCATGCTGTCGGTGGTGGGACTTTTTGTAGCCCTTACGTTTGCACGCTTCTCTGCACCGGATCTAGCGCTGACGCAGCTTTCGGTGGAAGTGGTAACGATGATTTTGCTGATGCTGGCGCTTTTTTTCCTGCCTCAAAAGACGCCCCCCGAATCCAGCCCCAAGCGCAATCTGCGCGACATGCTGTTAGCGGGTTCATTGGGACTTGTCATCGCCAGCATTAACTATGCGGTGATGACGCGAGATACGCTGTCGATCTCTAACTTCTTTATGACCAATAGCGTTCCTGGCGGCGGCGGCCATAATGTGGTCAACGTCATTCTGGTCGATTTCCGTGGCTTCGATACCTTGGGCGAGATTACGGTGCTGGCCTTGGCGGGCTTGGCGATTTTCAAATTGCTCAACCGTTTACGCCTGTTTATCCCGCACAGCGACGGAGAAGGCCGCGTTTGGTCCCCTGATCGTTATCCGGCCATTCTGACCTCTATTTCACTAGCTCTATTGCCGTTGGCGCTGCTGGTATCGGCGTTTATTTTCTTGCGCGGCCACAATGAGCCCGGCGGCGGCTTTATCGCTGGCTTGATCACCGCGGTTGCGCTGATTCTTCTATATATGGCACGTGGTGTGGAGTGGACACAACAGCGTTTGGACTTCCCCTTCCAACCCGTTGCCATTGCGGGGGTTGCGGTGGCGACGCTAACCGGCTTGGGTAGCTGGTTGTTCGGCTACCCCTTCCTGACCTCTGCCTTCAGCTACTTTAGCCTGCCGGTAGTCGGTAAGTTTGAGCTGGCCACCGCTCTGCTGTTTGATCTCGGCGTTTATCTCGCCGTCGTCGGCGCCACGCTGATGATTCTGGCCAACCTAGGCAAGGTCACCACAACTCACCGGCCAGTGGTTAATGAGCCCAAGGGCGATGAGGTCACGCCGCCACCCGCCAAGGAGCAAAGCTGATGGAATTACTTTACGCAATCACCACCGGCGTACTGAGCACCTGTGGCCTCTATTTAACGCTTCGGGGGCGTACTTTTCCCGTAGTGGTAGGTCTAACGCTGCTTTCTTACGCCGTGAACCTGTTTTTATTTTCGATGGGTGGGCTAACCACTGACGGTGCGGCCATTGTTCATGGCGAAGGCGTTTATGCCGACCCGCTGCCTCAAGCGTTAGTGCTTACCGCCATCGTTATTGGCTTCGCAATGACCGCTTTCGTCGTGATTCTCGCGATGCGCGCCCGCAGTGAAGTGGGCAACGATCATGTAGACGGTAAGAAGGAAGACCGCGAATGATGCAACACCTGATTGTTTTTCCTATCGTCCTGCCGCTGATCGCCGGCATTATGCTGCTCTATCAGCGCCAGGGACTGGTTCGCTACAAACGTATCGTGAGCGTTGTGGCCACCGTTCTATTACTGGCCGTGGCGATAGGCCTGATTAGCCAAGCCATGCGTGGCGAGATTCTTTACTACGCATTGGGCAACTGGCAAGCGCCTTTCGGCATCGTACTGGTGCTCGACCGCCTATCTGCCTTGATGCTGTTGATCACAGCCCTGCTTGCAGTGGGTGCCGTGATATTTGCCTGTGCAGGGGATGATGAAAAAGGCAGCAATTTTCACGGCCTTTTTCAGTGGCAACTCCTGGGCATCAATGGCGCGTTTCTAACCGGCGACTTGTTCAATCTGTTCGTCTTTTTTGAAGTGCTGCTGCTCGCCTCTTACGCGCTGCTGCTACACGGTGGTGGCAAAGCACGTATCCAGGCGAGTGTGCATTACGTGGTACTCAATCTGGCAGGTTCTTCACTGTTTCTGATAGCGGTAGGTACGCTTTATGGTGCTACGGGAACGCTTAACATGGCGGATATGGCGCTGCGCGTAGCCGAACTGCCTGCTGAACGCCAAGGCCTGGTGACCGCTGGCGCATTAATGTTGTTGGTGGTATTTGGCTTGAAAGCCGCCATTTTGCCGCTCTATTTCTGGCTACCGCGCGCTTATTCAGCGGCGCCCGCCCCGGTGGCAGCTCTCTTTGCCATTATGACCAAGGTCGGTATCTACGCCATCCTGCGCGTTTATCTGCTGATTTTTGGCGAAAGCGCGGGCGCACTGACCGCACTGGAGCAGCCATGGGTATGGTGGCTCGGCTTGGCAACGCTCGTTGCCTCTGGGGTAGGCATTATGGCTGCCCGAGATCTAAAACTACTGGTCGCTTACCTGGTGTTGCTGTCGGTGGGCACGCTTCTGGTCGGTGTGGGCATGCGAACAGAGCAAGCGACTTCAGCGCTTCTTTACTATTTGATTCATACCTCCTTGATTACGGGTGGTTTATTCCTGCTGGCTGAAATGATCGGATTACAGCGCGGCAAGGCAGGGACTCGGCTGGTGAAAAGCCGCCCCATGACCCAAGGCAAGGCGTTAGGGCTACTGTTTCTTGTAGGTGCTGTCGCCGTTGTGGGCGTTCCGCCACTTTCCGGCGCCTTGGGGAAAGCACTGGTGCTCAACGCCGCTGAAGGTGCTCAGCGATTATGGCTATGGCCTACTCTACTGCTGGTGAGCTTGGCAGCCTTGATCGCTCTGTCACGCGCAGGCTCTACGATCTTCTGGCGTAGCTATCGCGGCAGTTTAGGCGGCAATGCGTTGCCACGCCGCCAATGGTTTGCCGTCATCTGGCTGCTAAGCGCGGCCCCCTTAATGACCCTGTTTGCAGGGCCCATCAGCAGCTACACCCAAGCAACGGCCGAGCAGCTATCACAGCCACAAGTCTTGATCGACACGCTGCTACTTGATGCGGGAGATGCCCCATGATTACCCCGCGCTCCTGGCTGCCGACGCCAGTTTTATCGCTATTATTACTAGGCGTCTGGCTGCTGCTTGCACGCAGTTACGCCCCCGGACAAATCGTGCTGGGCGGCATACTGGCCATTATCATCCCACTGGTGACCTATCGGTTCTGGGACACGACTCTACGCATCAAAAAACCCTGGGTGCTGCTGCGGTTTATCTTGAGGGTTTTAAAGGATATCGTCGTCGCCAATTTTGAGGTGGCTTATCTAGTGGCCAACCCTTGGCGCAGGCTAACGCCACATTTTATTGAATACCCTCTAATGCTGGAGGAGCGCTTCACCATTACGCTGCTGGCCAGCACCATCAGCCTGACGCCTGGCACAGTATCAGCCAACCTGCGCCTCGACGGTCAATCGCTATTAATCCATGCGCTGGATGTTGATGATGAAGAGGAGCTGATCAGGCAGATCCGCGAGCGGTATGAGCGTCCTCTCAAGGAGATTTACGAATGCTAAGCATTGCCTTGTACATTACCCTGGCGCTTGTCGTCATGGCGCTACTAATGAACCTCTTTAGGCTTACCGTGGGGCCAGACCTCCCGGACCGCGTACTGGCGCTGGATACCATGTACGTTAACTCCATCGCACTAATTGTTCTGCTGGGGCTATGGCTTAACAGCAAAACCTATTTCGAGTCGGCGTTGCTGATTGCCATGCTGGGCTTTATCAGCACCGTGGCCGTGTGCAAATACATTCTGCGCGGAGACATTATCGAATGAACGCATTTTCTGTCTCGTATCACCCGGAGGTGTCGCCATGTCGCTCTTTGTAGAAGCACTTATCTCCTTAATGCTTATCACCGGCGGCGTGTTCGTATTTATCGGCTCACTGGGGATGGCTCACCTACGCGATTTTTATATGCGCCTGCATGGCCCTACCAAGGCCACTACGCTGGGTATTGGCTGCATGCTGATTGCCTCAATGGGTTATTTTTGGAGCGTCGATGGTCACATTGATATTCAGGAGTTACTCATCACGCTATTTCTGTTTATTACCGCCCCTGTCAGCGCCCATTTGCTTGCCAAAACTGGCCTGCACTTGCGTTTGAGGCATGCCCAGAAAACGCAGGGCAAACCGATAGAGCTTCGCTCAGAGGAAGTCGGTGATAACCCCGTCCCCCATCCCGACAAAGGTCACGGTTAGCCGTCCGGCCATGGCCCTGTAATAAGACAAACAGTCTCTACACGGCCACGGCTTCCTAAATTTTCACAGCCCAAAACCGATAAATAAAGTGCTTAACAATGACAGAGATAGTAGTGGTCGTTAGCGCTTTCCGGTAAGCTCCACAGCGTTTTTGACCATAATGAGGTGAATGTATGTGGAGCCTCCTACGGCTGTCTGCCATTACGCTATCGCTATGTGTGTTAGCCGGTTGCTCAGACCCCAAAATAGATACCAGCTCCATGCCGGCTGCGGTTGTCTCAATTGAGAATGTACGTGAGGCGATGCCTGCTTATAAGCGTGATGAGTTTGATAAAGCGCTCGCTATCATGGCGATGCCAAACTTTGGCAGCATGGCCTTACTTAGCCCTAAGCGAATGAATGCAGCCGAGATCGCTGAATCGGCCAACGTTCGCATGCATGGTCTAACGGGCGACCAGGTAATTAAACGCGCCGACGATATTCTACGTGAGAGGCGAGCCAGAGAGCGTCAGCAGGCGCTCTCTACCCTTGCCCGGTTGACTGAAAAGCAAGCGCGGGCAGCTAAAGACCGCGAGCAACGGGAACGCTTTAGCATTGATAACGCACGCTACTATATAAGCCAAAGCCCATACGGCACGCCAGAACCGGCGCTGGATATTGAGGTGACCAATCATACGGAGCAGGCCGTCTCGCAAGTATTTTTTAGAGGTGTTTTGACCAGCGCTGATCGGTCCGCGCCTTGGGTTGATGAAACGTTTTACTATGTGATTGCGGGCGGTCTTGAAGCAGGTGAAACGGCCATGTGGCGCTTGGCACCTAATCGTCTTAGCGCTTGGGGAAACACACAAATACCCAGCGAGGTATCGCTCACGGTAACCGTAGAAGGCCTTGAAGATGCCCAGGGCAACCCGTTATGGGATTCGCCTGAACTTAGTAAGAGCGAGGTAGAAAGGCTTGAGCACTTGAACCACGAATATCAGGGCATCGCACTATCTACCACCCAGTAGTTGTCGGGTTTATAGAGCGCGTACTATTGAGTCGGTACGTTACGTACCGACTCAATAGCTGGCCGAAAAACACTTAATCCATTAGATCCGTTTGGCGATAACCAATCAGATACAGCACGGCATCAATGCCCAGTGTCGAGATCGCCTGACGCGCTTGAGCGCGCACTAACGGCTTGGCTCGAAACGCGATACCCAGTCCCGCTTTAGCCAGCATTTTCAGGTCATTGGCGCCATCACCCACCGCAATGGTCTGCTCCAACGTAAAGCCTTCGCGCAGCGCAATCTGCTCCAAAAGCTCTGCCTTGCGCTCAGCATCAACGATCGGCAACGTCACTTCACCAGTGACTTTACCGTTCTCGATCACCAGCTCATTAGCATGAATCTCATCAAAGCCGAGTTTTTCCTGTAAATGGCGGGCAAAATAGGTAAAGCCCCCGGATAGAATCACAGTACGGTAACCGAAGCGCTTTAAATTAGCCATCAAACGCTCTACACCATCCATTAACGGCAGCTCTTCGGCAATCTTGATCAGCACCGACTCATCCAGGCCTTTCAGCTTGCTCATGCGTTCGCGAAAGCTCTCCTGAAAATCCAGCTCGCCACGCATGGCCCGCTCGGTCACCTCGGCAACCTCATCACCCACCCCGTGGTGCCGGGCCAGCTCATCAATCACTTCAGCTTTGATCAGCGTGGAATCCATATCGAAACACACTAGGCGGCGATGGCGCCGCCAGATTGAGTCTTCCTGAATGGCGATATCCACGCCATGTTCGCCTCCTAGTGCCAACGCCTTTTCGCGCAGCGCTTCGATATTCGCCTCGTCGCCACGTAACCAGCACTCAACGCAGGCACCGCCGGAAGGCGCGCTACCATCCAGCGATTCACGCCCAGAAAGCCGATGAATCAGCTCAACCGTTAACCCAAACTCTGCCGTTAAAATGCCGACTTCAGCCAATATTCCTGCCGGCAAATGCGGCGCCAGCAGCGTCAAAATAAGCCGAGGCTGACTTGCTTCGTTGCTCCAGCGCCGATAATCGTCGGCGTTAACCGTAATCACCTGCACATCCAATCCTAGCGCATCGCCCGCCTCGCTGAGCATCGCCTCCAAGGCATTATCGCGTTCAAGCCCCACAAGGGCTTCCAGAGAGAGCATGCCAAACGTCACGCTTTGATTAATATCCAAAAGCTGGGCATTCGTGCGGGCCAACGCTTTCCCAAATCCCTCTAGCTGACCAGAACGCGCTATACCGGTTGCACGAATTAAACAACGTTTTGTCATGAGTTACTCTCCCGCCTCTAACCGATCAACTTTTTGGAAGCCGCGCGGCAACTTGCTGCCTCGTCGCCCTCTTTCGCCGCGATAATACGCTAAATCATCCGCTTTCAAGGTCAGCTTGCGCTTACCGGCGTGAACCAGCAGTGCGTCGCTTGCCGAGAGAACGGTAACGTCACGTACAAACTCCTCACGTCGGGCGGCTCTCGGGCCGGGAATATCGAGCATTTTGTTGCCTTTACCTTTGGTCATTTCAGGCAACTGCTCAAGCGGGAACAGCAGTAATCGGCCTTCGCTAGACACCGACGCCACCCACAGCTCTTCACCATCAGGCACTTCGATGGGCGCCATCACGCTACAGCCTTTGGGTACGCTGAGTACCGCTTTGCCAGCTTTATTTTTACCGGTAAGCGCGTCCAAGCGGGCCATAAATCCATAACCACCGTCGCTTGCCAATACAAAGCGCCGTTCGGGTGGGGCAAGCATTAACCCGGCCATTTGTGCCCCTGCCGAGACATTAGCGCGACCGGTCACCGGTTCACCCTGGCCCCGCGCGCTGGGCAAGTTATGGGCGGCCAGGGTGTAAGCGCGTCCCGTGTCGTCCAGCAGCACCAGCGGCTGATTCGTCTTGCCCCGAGCGGCCAGATGAAAGCTATCACCGGCTTTATAGGACAGTCCTTCCGGATCAATATCGTGCCCTTTGGCAGCGCGAATCCAGCCTTTATCAGACAGCACTACGGTGACCGGATCAGCCCCCAGCAGCTCAACTTCTGAAAGTGCCTTGGCTTCACTGCGCTCAATCAACGGTGAGCGGCGCTCGTCGCCGTGCTCTTTGCCCGCCGCACGAATCTCTTTCTCGATCAGCGTGGTTAGTTTTGCTTCACTGCCTAGCAAGCCCGTAAGGTACTTACGCTCTTTTTCCAGCTCGTCCTGCTCGCCGCGAATTTTCATCTCTTCGAGCTTGGCAAGGTGACGCAGGCGCAGTTCGAGAATCGCTTCAGCCTGGCGCTCAGAGAGACTAAAAGTGGCGATTAGCGAGGCTTTTGGGTCATCTTCCTCACGAATAATTCGGATCACTTCGTCAAGATCCAGATAGGCTGTCAGCAAGCCTTCCAAAATGTGCAGGCGGTCTTCCACCTTGCCCAGGCGGTGCTCCAACCGGCGGCGCACCGTGGTCCGGCGAAAGCGTAGCCATTCGCCCAGCATATCCGTTAGGGGCATGACCCGCGGGCGGCCGTCCAGGCCGATCACGTTCATATTTACCCGCACGTTCTTTTCCAGGTCCGTGGTGGCAAACAGGTGAGCCATCAGCGACTCGACATCCACGCGGCTGGAGCGCGGCTCAATCACTAGGCGCGTGGGTTCTTCATGAGTTGATTCATCACGAAGATCGGCCACCATCGGCAGTTTTTTCGCCTGCATCTGCGCGGCAATCTGCTCAAGCACCTTGGCACCGCTGACCTGGTACGGCACGGCGGTAATCACGATATTGGCGTCTTCGCGGGTATAGCGCGCACGCAGTTTTACCGAACCTCGGCCTGTCTCATAAAGCTTACGCAGGTCGGCTTGGGGCGTGATGATTTCCGCATCCGTTGGAAAATCAGGCGCAGGTACAAACGCCATCACGTCAGTTGTGGTCGCCTCAGGGTTGCGCAACAGATGGCAGGTAGCCTCGACCACTTCGCTAACATTATGGGGCGGAATGTCGGTGGCCATGCCCACGGCAATCCCGGTACCGCCATTGAGCAGTACATGAGGCAACTTGGCAGGCAGCACGAGAGGCTCCTGCATGGTGCCGTCAAAGTTGGGTGCCCAGTCGACCGTGCCCTGGCCCAGTTCGCCCAGCAGCACTTCGGCAAACTTGGAGAGCTTGGCCTCGGTGTAGCGCATGGCGGCAAACGATTTGGGGTCATCCGGACTACCCCAGTTGCCTTGGCCATCCACCAGCGGGTAGCGATAGCTGAACGGCTGGGCCATCAGCACCATGGCTTCGTAACAGGCGCTGTCGCCGTGAGGGTGGAATTTACCCAGCACGTCGCCCACGGTACGCGCTGATTTTTTGTACTTGGCATTGGCGTGTAGCGCCAATTCGCGCATGGCGTAAATAATCCGCCGCTGCACGGGCTTCATGCCGTCGCCAATGTTGGGCAGCGCACGGTCCAAGATGACGTACATCGAGTAGTCGAGGTACGCTTTTTCGGTATAGTCGCGCAAGGAGAGGCGTTCGACGTCGCCTTCCGCTACCTGAATATCCATGGTCATCGGGGGTTATACCTCAATATCTGCGAGGTTGCCGTAATCTTCCAGCCATTTCTTGCGGTCGCTGGCACGCTTCTTGGCGAGCAGCATATCCATCATTTCCATCGTGCCATCGCCCTCTTCCAGGGTGAGTTGCACTAGGCGACGGGTTTCGACCGCCATGGTGGTTTCGCGCAGCTGTAAAGGACTCATTTCGCCCAGGCCTTTAAATCGCTGAACATTGGGCGTGCCGCGTTTTTTCGCCAGTTGCTTGAGCACGGCGGCTTTTTCGCTCTCATCGAGGGCGTAGTGCACCTCTTTACCTAAATCGATGCGGTAAAGGGGCGGCATGGCGACAAACACATGGCCGGCATCGACCAGCGCCGGAAAATGGCGTACAAACAGCGCACACAGCAGCGTGGCAATGTGCAGGCCGTCGGAGTCGGCATCGGCAAGAATACATATTTTGTGGTAACGCAGCTTTTCAAGGTCGGCGTTCCCCGGGTCGGCGCCAATCGCGACCGCAATATCATGAACTTCCTGAGAGCCGTAAATATCGTGCGTCTCGACTTCCCAGGTATTCAGAATCTTGCCGCGCAGGGGCAGGATTGCTTGGGTGTCGCGGTTACGCGCCTGCTTCGCACTGCCCCCGGCCGAGTCGCCCTCGACCAGGAACAGCTCGCTAAGTGACGGGTCCTGCCCGGAGCAGTCAGCAAGCTTACCCGGAAGCGCCGGGCCTGATGTGACCTTTTTACGGGCGACCTTCTTGGCCTTTTTCTGGCGATGCTGAGCGGCGCTGATCACCAACTCCGCCAACTGCTCGGCTTGATCAATATGATGATTGAGCCACAACGAGAAGGCATCCTTCACCACGCCGGAGACAAAGCCTGCGATGGTGCGTGATGACAGCCGCTCTTTGGTTTGCCCGGCAAACTGAGGGTCGAGCATTTTCACCGAGAGCACGAAAGAGGCGCGCTCCCAAAGATCCTCAGCAGTGAGCTTGATGCCGCGCGGCAGCAGGCTGCGATATTCACAAAACTCACGTAGTGCATCCAGCAGTCCTGATCGAAAACCGTTAACGTGAGTGCCGCCTTGCGGCGTGGGAATCAGGTTAACGTAGCTTTCGAGCAGCGATTCACCGCCTTCCGGCAGCCATTGAATGGCCCAATCCACGCCATGCTCGTCGTCACTGAAGTGGCCGACAAACGGTTCGCCAGGCAGTACGTCATAGCCATCGGTGGCTTCGGCCAAATAGTCGCGCAGACCATCGGCGTAGGCCCACTCTGTCGTCGTTCCGTCTGGCTCAATCAGGGTAACGGCAAGCCCCGGGCAGAGCACCGCTTTGGCGCGCAGTAGATGTTTAAGCTTTGAAACGGCCAGTTTGGGGCTGTCGAAATAGCTCTCATCAGGCCAAAAACGCACTAAAGTTCCGGTAGCGCGTTTAGCCGCCTTGCCGATTTCATGCAGATTTTCGACTTTTTCGCCGTGCTCAAAGGCAATCGCATGGCGCGCGCCGTCACGGGTCACTTCTACTTCCAAGCGCCGTGAAAGCGCGTTAACGACTGAGACGCCAACGCCGTGAAGGCCACCAGAAAACCGATAGCTTGAAGAGGAGAACTTACCGCCTGAATGCAGTTTGGTAAGAATCAGCTCCACCCCTGAAACGCCGTGTTCGGGGTGAAGATCAATCGGCATACCTCGGCCGTCATCCTGAACCTCGATGCCCCCATCGCTGTGCAACGTGACACGAATAAAAGAGGCGTGGTCGGCCAGCGCTTCATCGACGCTGTTATCAATCACTTCCTGGGCCAGGTGATTGGGCCGTGAGGTATCGGTGTACATACCGGGACGCTTACGTACCGGCTCGAGCCCTGACAGGACTTCGATAGAACTCGCGCCGTACTGAGAGGCATCAAACTGGGTCATGTAACGTCGGTTCCTGAAGGGTAAAGCTGGCAGCCGCCTGTAACTTGTATAGGCGGCCGACAAAGATCGCTAGAATAGCAAAAAGCTGTATATCCAGCCATATCTAATACATGGCAGGAAAACTGGGAGCACGCTTTTTCATAGACGCCCGAGGCAGTTACCCATCCTGCTCGGCGGCCCAAAACGCTTCAATCAAGCCGCGGCTAGAGGCATCCATGCGGGTAATGTCGCCCTGCCCATCGATGATGCCTTGGGTATCCGTGGCAATTTTTTTGCCAAGCTCCACCCCCCACTGATCGAACGGATTGATATCCCAGATAACGGCTTGAACAAACACCTTATGCTCATACAGGGCAATCAAAGCCCCCAGCGTAGCGGGCGTTAGTGTATCCAGCAGTACCGTGGTCGATGGCTGATTGCCGCGATAGCGTTTGTGCTCTGGACGGGGGCCATCATCATCCAGCGCGTCATCGCCGAGCATCAGAACGCGGGACTGGGCAAAGCAGTTGGCAAGCGCTAGCCGGTGCTGCGCTTTGAGATGGCGGCGAGTATCTGGGTCTTCCACCTCATCATAACGCTTGAGCGGAGCGATAAAGTCACACACCACCGACTGGGTGCCTTGGTGAAGCAGCTGATAAAACGCGTGCTGAGCATTGGGGCCCAGTTGTCCCCACAGTACCGGGCAGGTCGAATAATTGACCGCCTGGCCCTGGCGGGTAACCGACTTGCCGTTGGACTCCATTTCCAGCTGTTCAAGGTAGGCAGCAAAATATTCCAACCGACCATCGTAAGGCAGGATTGAGTGGGCGCGGATATCCAGAAAATTAACGTTCCAGATGCCGGCCAAGGCCAGCAGAACCGGCAGGTTATCTTCCATGGACGCTTCACTGAAGTGGCGGTCCATGGCGTGGGCACCGGCCAGCAGCTCGCGAAAATGCGTCATGCCTACGACCAGAGCAATCGGCAAACCAATCGTGCCCCATAGCGAATAGCGCCCGCCTACCCACTCCCAGAATTTAAGCTGGTGGTCGGGCGCAATGCCCCACTCGCTCATTTTCTCGGGACTGGCCGACACGCCAATAAAGTGTTGACGCACAATAAGTTCAGCGCTTACCGGTGGAGCACTGACAAAATCGCTATGCTGAGTTAAACGGCCCAACAGCCAGTCTCTGGCCGTATTGGCGTTGGAAAGAGTATCAATGGTGGTAAACGACTTGGAGGAGAGCACAAAGAGGGTCGTTTCCGGATTTAGGCGTCCTAAATAATCGGCCAGCTGCGAGCCATCCATGGTGGAGGCAAAATGCACCTCAACGGGATGAATATCGTCAGGCCGATAGTCAGCTAGTGCGTGGGTCACCATCAACGGCCCTAAATCCGAGCCACCGACGCCCAAATTCACCACATGGCGAATGGGCTTGCCCGTGGCTCCTCGCCACTGCCCGGCGTGCAAACGGCACACCAGGCGCTCCATTTGCGCCAGGCTTTCCTGCACCCCGGCGACAATATCTTCCCCTTCAACGTTCAGCGTTGCCTCGGCCGGTAAACGCAGCGCTGTGTGCAAGGCTGGGCGGTTCTCACTAACGTTAACCCGCTTGCCGCTTAACAAAGCATCAATGGCGCTGGGCACACCCGCATCGTGCGCCAACGCTAACAGATGCTCAAGCGTATCGTCGTCCCAGCGCTGCTTGGAAAGATCCAGCGTCAGGCCTGCCTCATGGCGGGTAAAATGCGTCCATCGGCTGCTCTCCGAGCCAAATAGCGTTTTTAAATGAACGCCTTTGAGTTCATCGGCATGCTGTTTTAATGTCTGCCATGCGGGCAGTTTATCGGGGGTGGCGCGTGATGCTGAGGCCATTTGCCGTCTCCTGTGGCGTCGAACCATGCAGCTCGGGTCTGTTCTGGTCAAATCAGGGCGCGTAAACTACTCCCCCCTTTTGATGATTCCCGGCTTGCCAATGAGTAATGCATCTTACCGTGACGCTATCTTTTCGACACCCCTTGATCGAGTGGCGCGCTTCTCGTTCGATGAACAGGTAGTGGCTTGTTTTCCCGACATGGTCCGTCGCTCTATACCAGGCTACGGCCAAATCCTGGGCATGCTGAGCCTGATTGCCCAGCGTCACCTTCGCCATGGCGGGCACGTGTATGACCTGGGCTGCTCGCTCGGCGCCTCAGGCTTGGCGCTTGCGGGTGCACTCGCCCCTGACGCGTTTCGCTATACCGGCGTCGATTTATCACCAGCGATGGTATCGCGTGCTCGCCAGACCTTCACCGAAGAGTGCCCTGAACATGCCATGAGCGTGGAAGAAGCCGACATTCGCACGCTCGAGTATGCGCCATCCGGCATGATCATTCTTAACTTTACGCTACAGTTTTTGCCACCCGCCGACCGGGATGCACTATTAAGGCGACTGTTTGACGCCCTGGAGCCTGGCGGCGTGCTGGTTTTATCGGAAAAAACCGTTGATGTAGATGAGCGGGATAATGCCTGGCGAGTAGAGCGCTACCATGACTTCAAACGCGCCAACGGTTACAGCGACATGGAAATCAGCCAAAAGCGCACCGCGCTTGAAAACGTGTTGGTGCCCGATACGCTGGATGCGCTGCATCAGCGCTTACAGCAGGCAGGCTTCCCACGTACGGTAACGTGGTTTCAATACCTGAACTTTGCCTCTGTCATTGCGTTTAAGGAGAGTTAAGTGGAACTCCCTGATGATCACCGCGCACTTTATCAGGCGTTTTTAGACCAAGGCTTAACGACCTGGCTGGCTAAATTACCCGAGCAGCTGGCCAGAGGGCTTGACCGCCAACGTCATGGCGACCTGCCTGCTTGGGAAAAAGCCGTAGCCAAACTACCGGCCTTGCCGGCCGAGCGCCACGTTCAACTGGACAGCGATACGCTAACGGTAGAGCTTGCCCTAAACGATAGCCAGCAGCGCCAGTGTTTCAATTTGCTTAAAAAGCTTGCGCCCTGGCGCAAGGGGCCCTATTCGCTGGGCAGCATTCATATCGACACCGAATGGCGCTCTGATTGGAAATGGCAGCGCGTGGCGCCTCATTTAGCGCCCCTGAAATACCGCAAGGTGTTAGATGTAGGCGGTGGCAGCGGCTATCACGCGTGGCGCATGACCGGCGCTGGAGCGGCCTTCGTGCTGGTGATTGACCCTTCACCACGCTTTTACTGGCAGTTCCAAGCAGTGCGCCACTTTGTGGGCGACGCAGACGGTGGGCGCACTCAGTTTCTACCGGTCGGAATCGAGGATGTACCGGAAAACCTCGGCTTTTTTGATACGGTGTTCTCCATGGGCGTGCTGTACCACCGCGCTTCCCCTTTCGAACATCTTCAGCAGCTGAAAGCGGCCCTGGCCCCGGGTGGCGAGCTGGTACTGGAAACGCTGGTGGTGGAAGGCGACGAGCAAACGGTGTTTGTTCCCGGCGAGCGCTACGCTGCGATGCCCAACGTCTACTTCCTGCCCTCTTCTAAGGCGCTTTGCCACTGGCTTAGCCGTTGCGGCTTTACCAATATTCGCGTGGTCGATGAGGCAGTCACGACCCTGAACGAGCAGCGCTCCACCGAGTGGATGACCTATCAATCCTTGGCCGACTTTTTAGACCCCAATGATTGTACCCGCACCCTTGAAGGCTACCCGGCGCCGCAGCGGGCAGTGATTATTGCCAATAAGCCGGAACAGGCTGTAAAAACAGTTATTTAAGCCAGCACAGTCGTTAGCGTTTAGCGGCGCAAGATCACCAGCCAGCGGCCCAGGTTGAGCATGCTGGCAAGTGAAGCCGCAACATAGGTGAACGCACAAGCGGTAAGCACATGCCGGGCTCCCGGCATGTCATAAGGCGGTACGTACTCTTTTAAAAGCGGCAATGCGCGGTTGAAGCTGGCATCAAACTCCACCGGCAGCGTGACCAGATGAACCAAGGCGGCGGTACCAAAGCTGATCACCGCCATGCCAATGACTAACGCCAAACCGCCCGGCACGCGCGTCAACAAGAATAAAAACGGCGCGGCCATCATCAGAATCGCGCCCATTTTTTCTGCCTTTTGGGCAACACCCACCAAGCGGCTGCGCGCCAGCAGTGGCGCATAGCCCTGGTGATGCTGCAACGCATGGCCTACTTCATGAGCGGCAACGGTAACCGCCGTTAACGAGCAGCCATCATAATGGTCAGGCGAAAGGCGCACACAGCGCGTCTCTGGGTCGTAATGATCGCCGAATTCGGTACGCTCAACGGGAACGTCTTTAATACCCAGACGCCGTAGCAAATGCTCGGCAAGCTCGGCGCCGGTGCCAGGGTAGTCATTACATCCTCGCATATGGCGTTTTAGCACCCACTTCGCCCATACATTGGGCAGTATAAATACCGCGAGTAACAGCACGACTAATAGAACGACCATGATGACCTAACACTCAATAGGAGAAAACAGAGAAAACCTTCGTTTTATCATGGTCGGGCTAGCAACAACAGTGTTGAGGCTAGACTTCCCCTTGGGCTTCACGACGCTCTTCTTCGCGATGCGCTTTTACATCGCGCTCGACCGCTTCCAGGCCCCGCGCTGAAATATCCCCATTGGCGTGGGCGTGCTCAGCAATTAATACACTGTCGGGTGCGAGCACCAGGTCGCACTCGGAATTGACCAGCTCATCGCGAAGCCGTTGAATGGCCTTTTCGCGCTCAGGGTCTTTATCCACGCGGCGGATATAAATCGCCTTGATGCGCCCAGGATAGGCTTCCACGATCTCAGCATACACTTCCGGGTCATGCTGTCCGCTATCGCCAATCAGGATGCACGGTAGCTCATCAAACAGCGTCAACATTCGATCAATTAACAGGCGCTTGTGAGCTTCGGCGCGGCGCGGCCAAGGGTGGCGCAGCGAAATTCCCCACTCGCGTAGAAACAGGATCGGCCCCACCGGAATCCGATTAAGCTGAAAGAACGTTTCGAGCATTTCGTAAATAGCCCATGGCCCGCGGGATACATACAAAATAGGTCGTTCGGCCTTCTCACTTTCGCCCCGGTGCAGCGCCTGATAAAGCGAGGCAACGCCTGGAAACGCCGTACGCCGATGCGGTTTACGCACAAACAGGCGATAGAGCATCTTTAGCTTTTCGGCGACACCTGTAAACATGACGGTGTCATCGATATCACTAATGATCAGCAGGTCTGTTTCCGGTGGCGGTACGTATACCTCAACGTTAGTACGTACAGGCGACTGGTTTACCGCATGCACCCTAATATCCGCTCGATGCCAGGACACATCGATAGGCAGCGAATGGGTAATGGGAAGGTGTGCATCGAAATAGCCGTCCCGGTCGGTTGTCAGGGACAGTTCGTTTTCACCAATACGAACATCAACCTGGGCACCCGCCAAGCCCCGTCGAAAAATGCGGCGCGCTACATCAGCTGTGTCGCGCAGCATCCCTCGGCGTGGAATAGCGCGGCCAAGAGCGGCTTGGCGGAACACACGCCCCATCAAAAACACTTCACTGGACGAACCGTAACCACGGTAAGGATGAACGACCATCCCCCCACGTCCACGGTCTCGCTTCATCGGCTTTGCAACCGTGTGGACAAGCCTTTTAACAAAGCTTGCCCACGGGCTTAACCATGACATTAGGCGTGTTGACCTGAGTGATGCCCTTCTTGCAGCTCTTCAAGGAGCTTGGCATTGAACGCATCCAGGTCTTTGGGGGTACGGCTAGTGACCAAGGCGTTATCGCATACCACCGCTTCATCTACCCAGTTGGCACCGGCGTTACGTAAATCCTGGGCAACGCTTGCCACCGAGGTCATCTTGCGGCCATCCACAACGCCTGCATTAATGAGGATCCATGGCGCATGACAGATAGCGGCTACCGGCTTACCCGCTTGGAAGAATTCTTTTACGAAGCTAAGCGCGTCCTCGTTCATGCGCAGCTCATCGGGGTTGAACAAGCCGCCAGGCAGTACTAAGGCGTGATAATCAGATTCATTGACATCTGCTAGCGCTTTATCAGCCGAATATGTATCACCCCAATTAGTTTCTGCCCAGGCACGAATATCGTTGCCTTCAGGTGTCACGATATCAACATCAACACCGGCATTTTTGAGTGCGTCACGCGGTGAACTCAGCTCAGACTCCTCAAAGCCATCGGCCGCCACAATAGCGACGCGTTTACCCTTTAGTGTTTGGTTCATCATGCTCTCCTTTTCGTGATGAGGCGTGCGTGAAAAACGCTTTATCAGTGTGGCGTATCCTGGGAGAGCGTCAAGCGAGCCGACCGCTAGATTAGAGATGTTTGATTTAAGTAGATATAAAAAAGCCCGCTTAATCAAAGCGGGCCAACCTGTTGATAAAGACTATTGGTAAAGGCTATTGATAAAAAATGATTTAGCGTTTGAGCAATTGACTAATATCGTTGGCTTCCCAGTGCGGAAAGTGCTTGCGTACCAGCGCATTAAGGTCTTTCTCAAATGCTGACCAGTCCGTGGTGGGGGCTTCAGCAACACCGGCTGAACCCGCTTCACGAATCATTCCCGCCCCCACCGTTACGTTGGTCAGCCGATCGACAATAATGAAGCTTCCCGTTTTAGGGCTAACCCGATAATTATCGACGGGTACGGCGGCGGTAAGCTCGATATCACAGCGGGCAATCGCATTGAGGTTTAACGCCTGCGCTGTGTGCTTCTCAAGCGTATTAACATCAACTTGATAGTCAATAGCGCTGACCTGCCCGGAAAGATCGCGGGTAGCGAGTTTAAAGTCGTAAAGCTTACCCAGGGTTAGTGGGTCTTCATGCATCCAGACCACATCTGCAGTAAACCGGTTGGAAAGCGGCACATCCGCATCGGCACTGACTAGCCAGTCGCCACGAGAAATATCGATCTCGTCTTCAAGCGTCACGGTAATCGCTTGGCCTGGATAGGCTTCGCTTAAATCACCTTCAAAAGTGACAACTCTCGCCACGGTAGAGGTTTTACCCGAAGGCAGCGCTTTTACCGCTTGGCCGGGGCGTAAGATCCCGGCGGCCAGCGTCCCGCAGTAACCACGAAAATCCAGATTCGGCCGATTGACATACTGCACGGGTAAACGCAGATCCGTCAGGTTGTCGTCTTGGCTGATTTCGGTATTTTCGAGTAGTTCGATCAGCGTCTCGCCACGATACCATGGCGTGTGCTCGCTACGGTTAACGACGTTATCGCCGTTGAGCGCCGACATGGGCACAAACTGGATATCGTCCACCTGCAAATTCGTTGCAAACGCGCGGTACTCTGCCTTGATTTCCTCAAAGCGCTGTTCAGAAAAGCCCACTAAATCCATTTTATTGACAGCAATGACCAAGTGCTGAATACCCAACAAGTCAGCAATAAAACTATGCCGACGCGTTTGGGTTTGCACGCCATAGCGAGCGTCGATAAGGATAATCGCAAGGCTTGCCGTAGAAGCGCCGGTGGCCATATTACGTGTGTACTGCTCATGGCCTGGCGTATCGGCAATGATAAATTTGCGCTTATCCGTCGAGAAGAACCGATAGGCGACATCAATAGTAATGCCCTGCTCACGCTCGGACTGCAGTCCGTCTACCAATAGCGCCAAGTCAACCGTACCACCCGTGGTGCCACTGGTTTTGGACGCTTGAGTAATCGCTGCTAGCTGATCCTCAAAGATCATTTTGGAGTCGTGCAGCAAGCGACCAATCAGGGTCGATTTACCGTCGTCGACACTGCCGCAGGTAATAAAACGCAGCAGGTCTTTGTTTTCATGCTCGTGCAGGTACTGCTCGATGTTGTCAGCGATTAAGTTAGATTGATGAGACATTAGAAGTACCCCTCGCGCTTTTTCTTCTCCATCGAACCCACCTGGTCGCGATCAATGGCGCGACCACTGCGCTCACTGGTGCGGGTCAGCAGCATTTCCTGAATAATTTCCGGCAGCGTTGCCGCTTCGGACTCCACTGCGCCGGTTAGCGGGTAGCACCCAAGCGTTCTGAAACGCACCGACTTCTCTTCAGGCACTTCACCTGGCGCTAGCGGCAAACGATCGTCGTCTACCATCACCTGCATGCCGTCGCGCTCAACCACTGGGCGCTTGGCTGCGAAGTACAGTGGCACAATCGGGATAGACTCCAGATAGATGTACTGCCAGATATCCAGCTCCGTCCAGTTGGAAAGCGGGAACACGCGAATCGACTCACCCTTGTTGACCCTGGCGTTATACATGTTCCAGAGCTCAGGACGCTGGTTTTTGGGATCCCAACGATGGTATTTGTCACGGAAGGAGTAGACCCGCTCCTTGGCCCGAGAGGCTTCCTCATCGCGCCGGGCACCGCCAAACGCAGCATCAAAACCATGCTTGTCCAGCGCCTGCTTGAGCGCTTGGGTCTTCATGATATCGGTATATTTGGCACTGCCATGCTCGAACGGGTTGATATTCGCCTCCCGCCCCTCTTCGTTGGTGTGCACGATCAGTTTCATGCCCGCCTCGGAAGCCATGCGATCACGAAACTCGATCATTTCCCGGAATTTCCAAGTGGTATCCACGTGCATCAGCGGAAACGGCGGGGTACCGGGATAAAATGCCTTCCGCGCCAGGTGCAGCATCACCGAAGAGTCTTTGCCGATCGAATACATCATGACCGGGTTACTGAACTCAGCCGCCACTTCACGAATGATATGGATGGACTCGGCTTCAAGCTGTTTTAAATGAGTGAGACGCGCGGCGCTAAGTGCGCTGGGCACCTCACGCCGGGGCGTCGAAGAGAGCGGGGAGAACTGAGTCATGGTCTGCTACCTCACAAAACAAGCCAATTTTTATAAGCTTGCAGTACACGCTGAATTAAAACGTTATACGTTCGATTGTGGATAGAGTAACGCCGAGTCAATAATAACCCAAAAGAATTAATAACTATCTTTTTATTCTTTTATCGCCTAACGAACATAAAAAACATGATATCGCTATACGTCAACGCGCTCGACCCAGGTATCCCACTGCTCACCGCTAAGGTTTATCACTCGGTAACCAGGCCGTGAGGCTTCATCAATCGTAAATTCATCAGCGCCCGGCATAAACTGATCAGACATGGCTGGGCAGCCGTAAACACTCACTGAACCTGCCGCTGTTTCAATGTGCTGCGCATACGCTTGGTGAGCGTGACCAAACAGCACGACTTTCACCTGAGGATAAGCGCTTAAAACCTGCCAAAACGCTTCACGATCTTGTAGGCCGATAGCATCCATCCAGTCAGCGCCAACATCCACCGGTGGGTGGTGCATGGCAATCAGCGTGGGGCGGTCATCCTCTTCCAAGCGTGTCGTTAATGCCATCAACTGTTCGCTGCCCAGCTCACCGAAGGGTTGGCCCGGCACTTGGGTATTGAGCAGCAGCAGACGCCACTGCTGCAAATCTACCTCGTCAAGCAGCGGATGCTCGGCGCACATGAATGCTACCTGGTCGTGATTGCCCGGGAGCCAAAACCACGGGCAAGGAAGGTCAGCCAACGCCTCCTTGGCCAGTGCATAGGAAGCCGCTGTTTCATCCTGACTGATGTCTCCCGTCACAACGATAACGTCCGGACGCTCAGCCGCTGCCGCCGCGAGAACACGTTGAAAATGCAGCCATGGAACCCCCGCACGCGAACGTGTAGTAACATCAGCATGCAAGTGAGCATCGGTAATCTGTACAAGGCGCATTAGCGCATCTCCGGTAAATCGCAGGTATGACCATGGGCTAGTCCATGCGCTAACCATTCGCCTAAAAAGCGGTTTAGCTGGAGCTTTTCGTCAGGCTGATGCATCTGCGCATTAGGATATCGATAGCGGCCACTAAAGTGGCGCTGACGCTGAAAATCCGTCACCTCCGCCATACGCACGTCATGGTAAAGGTGCACGCGCATGCGCGGACCGTCCATAACTGAATCCAACGGACCGCTTTGAGTGACCGCCACCATGGTGGTGTAAGGGGCATGTTCCAATACGGTAAGCTGCAAATCGCCAAAGTGCTGCTCGTCACTGCTTAAGGCGATCTCTCGGCGCTGGCCACTCTCCATATCGCCCACCAGGCGTAATAACCGCAGGTAGTTGGCGCTGCACTCCCCTTGGAGCGACTTTAAATCGGTGACATAGGCTGTTCTTGCCATGAACACTCCTCGTGGTTTTCACTTTACGTGAGCGCTCGTTGGGATGCCGCGCGCAACGAAGCACGCTGACCAGCTAGCCAGTGCAATCCAATCAAACACATGGCGTTGTCGAGTCTTCCCTGTATCAAGAGTTCCCACGCGGTCGGAAAAGACACCACGTGAACACGAATATCTTCATGCTCCTCATCAAGGCCATGAATACCGCCCATACCTTGAGTATCAACCAGCCCACAAAAAAGCGTTACGCGTTCGTTGCACGCGCCAGGGCTTGGGTAGTACGTATGCATTAGCGTTAACGGGCCTACCACGCAGCCCGACTCTTCCAGCGCTTCGCGCCGGGCAACCTCTTCGAGTGATTCATCTTGTTCAACCAACCCTGCAACCAGCTCTAGCTTCCAGGGCGAAACGGGATCATCGAAAGCGCCAGCACGAAACTGCTCCACCAGCACAAGCGCATCCCGTGCAGGGTCGTAAAGCAATACGCCTACCGCATCGCGACGGTGGTGCACTTCGCGATGCATGGGCTTGCTCCAACCACCTTCAAAAAGCCGGTGGCGTAGTTCCATGGCTTCCAAGCGAAAAAAGCCCTGATGAAGCGTTTTACGCTCAATCAGTTCTATATCGTCACGGCCAAAAGGCGGTGTTTCTAATGATGAAGTTTTAGCATTGAATGCCATACGGCACTCCCAGTAATCACAATTACCCCATTATCAATGCTTGCTACCGGGAATGCCAACCTGGCCTGGGCGGGGTTACAGACGGTTTAGCATAGCTTGGGCATCGCGGCGTAGCGCTTCATCGGAGAGTTCACGCTGCGCTCGTGGAGTACCGTTCACCGCGCGTTCAGCGTGCTCGCGGGCAGCGGCGGTGTCCCCTTCATCAAGCAGGAACGCGGCGTAATAGTAGTTGACGTCGATACCTTCAGGGCGAATCTCAACGGCACGCTGAAACATTTGCTGAGCTTTTTCACTGCTTCCAAAGCTAATTGGGCGCCCAGGTACGTTGTCGTAAAGTGCGCCCAGTGTGACGTAGGCAGAACCGTTTCCTCCTTGCGGATCAAGCGCAATGGCTTGTTCAAGCGCATCACGCGCATCACCAGCGATACCCAACGCGCCGAAACCACCACGTTCACGCGCATACGAAGCCAGAATAATGCCCTGCCAAATCAGAAGCTCCGGCTGATCCGGGTTTTCGCTGGCCAACGTCGTAACTTCATCGGACAAAACGTCCAACGTGCCTTCGCGCTGGTTAGCCGGCAAGTCGCTCACCGTATGTTCCCAGCGGTTCTTCAAGGAGAACAGTTCGTTTTCATAGGCCAAAGCCGTTAAGGGTAACAGCATTAGCGTGCTGCCAAGCGCTGCGGTCATTATCAAACGAGAAAACGGTCGTGTGCGCATTATTATCTCCTGAGTTGTTTTTATATCGACATATAGACGCTGCGTTGTTAAGCGCTAATCAGCCTATTCTCACAATGTAACGAACGTTTGATTGATTCGCTAGCCGCGAGTGATGTCACTGTGCTTTTGTTTACTTTCTCTTTACCCTACAGTCGTCTTTAACCAGCGCTATCTTTAACCAGATGAGAGTCCCTTAATGAAAGGTCGTAACATGACCCGCTGGCGCGATCCGGCAAAAGATCCGCGTCAGGCACCCAAAAGCAATTTGATTACCGCCGAGGGCGCCGCGCGTTTACGCGGAATTTTGGATCACTTATCCAGAGTCAAACGCCCCGCACTCTCAACAAAAGTAGGTGAAGCCGCTGCGCTTGGCGACCGTAGTGAAAACGCTGATTACACTTACAACAAGAAAGAGCTGAACCGTGTGATTGCGCGGATTCGCTATTTGACCCTACGTCTGGATGAGCTGCAGGTGGTTGATCGACTACCCGCAGACACCAACAAGATATTTTTTGGGGCATTTGTCGAGCTGGAGGATGAAGATGGCGAAGCGCTTAGCATACGGATTGTAGGACACGACGAAATCGATACCCAAAAGCGCTGGATCAGTATTGATGCGCCCATGGCCAAGGCACTTCTCGGCAAAGGGGTCGATGACGATGTAGAAGTGCTTACTCCGAATGGGAAGGTGTTCTACACCGTTACTGCGATCCGCTATGCCTCGCTTTAGTGCATGGGGCTTCCTAATCTTTTAAGGCATAGTCGATAGTCGTCACCACTCGGACACGCTTGATATGCGGGGTATAGCTGTCCAAATCATCAATCGAGAAATAGCCTTGGGTTGCCTGGCGGATCTGCCCTACCTGACTCCCGGAGTCTTCTGCAAACTGCTGGGCGGCATTACGCGCGTCAGCCGTCGCCTCGGCAATCATCTCAGGCTTAATCGCCTCCAAGCCGGTAAATAGAAACTCGGTTTGGTACTCGTAACTTGGCGAGAGCAAAACCCCTTGACGTACCAGCGACGAGGTCCCTGGCATCGCCTGCATCACGCCCTCTACATCTGGCGAACGCAGCAGTAATGTGGCCTCAGCGCGGTAACGCTCATCAGGGCGCTGCCCGCCATAGAGATTACTAAACTGGTCGGTAATTCTGGGGGGTGTTGTGCTGATATGCCCGGGTTCAAATCCCTGAGACTCCAAAAAGCGACGAACCGCCTGGTCATTATTGGAAAGCTGCTGCTCCAGGTCGCTTAAGCTATTAGCGCTCACGCTGTAGTTAAACGGCCATAAGACCAGGTCGGCCGCCACCTCACGCTCGGCCAAACCACGCACGGTGACATTGCGTGAAGACTGCTGCCACACGTCGGCCGCCTGTTTGATGTAGCTGCCGCCTCCTACCAATCCCAGCGCCAGCAACCCACCCAGCACAACCGCACTGCCCAATATCACGATGCTTCTACTGCTTTTAACCATCGTCGCTACCTCGCACAACGTTCATTAAAGTGCCCAATGCCTATCAGCATCATAGCCGTGAAATGGGAGTGCGTCGGTAGTTGAATATGGTTAGTGTGAGGAAATAGTGAGGTCGCCTTTTCCCCCTGACCACTCCTTTGTATAGAAACCACCGCAATTAGAAAACAAGCGTAGGCAGCATCAATGAAAGCGCCGGGATGAAGGTTACCAATAGCAGAATACCTACCATTACCAGCCAGAAAGGCATCACAGCACGAATAAAGGATGAAACACTAATACCTGTGATACCGCAGGTCGTAAACATTACCGTGCCTAATGGGGGTGTAATCGTACCAATCGTGGCATTGATAATGAAAATGATGCCAAAGTGAACGGGGTCCACACCAAACTGAGCGGCTACCGGCGCCAGCAGCGGCGAAAGCACTATCAAAATGGCGTTGCCTTCCAAAAACATGCCCAAGACCAATAACAACACGTTAGCTAGCAATAGGAAGGCGATAGCACTGCCAACCTGGGTGGACAGCATCATAGCGATCTCCTGAGGAATTTGTTCCCAGGTAAGAAAGCGTGCAAAACCTGATGCGACGGCAATGATGAAAAGCACATTAACCGATGCCAAGAGCGATTCGTTGGTCGCCAGCGCTATCGTCTTAGGCGTCATCTGCTTATAAATGAAAACACCTACGATGAGAGCATAAAACACCGCAATAGCCCCTGCCTCTGTTGGCGTAAAAACGCCAATTCGGATACCGCCAATAACGACCAAGGGCAGCATCAAAGCGATAAGGCCGGCACGCGTCACGCTAATCCACTCCTTACGCGCTACTTTCGTTCGCTGGGGTGGCTGATAGCCGTAACGCCGACACAGGAAGGACACCAGCACCATTAGGCTGATTGCCATCAAAACGCCAGGAACCACACCGGCAAGAAAAAGCCGTCCAATGGAGACATTATTGACGTAGCCATACACGATCAAGGCGATGCCGGGCGGAATAGTCGAGGTAATGAGTGACGAAGCGGCAGTTACCGCACTAGAGAAAGGCACGGGGTAGCCTTTAGCCGTCATGCTGGGTACCAAAAGCTTGGCATTCATGGCTGCGTCGGCAATATTAGAGCCAGACAGCCCGCCCATAAAAGTACTTAACAACACATTGGCTTGTGCTAATCCACCATGCATACGACGAGTCAGCAATTCAGCAAGCTTTAGCAACCGGTCGGTAATGCCAGAATGGTTCATGAACACACCCGCCATAATGAAAAATGGAATAGCGAGCAAAGAGACCGACTCCAGACCACCGGCTAGACGCTGAATAAGCAGCATCATGGGTTGGTCAGCCCCTACGATGAAATAGAGAAACGTCGAGAAAAAGAGTGCAAACGCGACGGGCGTGCCTAACAGAAACAGTAAAAACAGTGCGCCAAGCGCAATACTGACAGCCATGTGGTTAGCTCCTAAGATGAATGTTGCCGAACCAACCGCACCACGCAGTGGTAAATCATTACCACCGCACTAACGGGGATCGCCACATGAATCCAGTAATAAGGAATTTGCAGCATCGGTGTACTGCGATACGCTGAATAGCTGAGTAGCTCAGTCCCCCAATAAAGCATTACTGCGGCACTCGCTAAAATGATGCCCACACTGAATATTTGCTCATTCCAATGCGCCAATCTTGGCGGCAGCTTATCGGTAACAAAACTGATAAACACATGCTCTCTACGGCGCACCAAGGCGCTAGCGCCCAGGAATGAGGCCCACACTAAAAGCATTTGAAGAATTTCTTCTGTCCAGGCTAAGGGACTGTTAAATAAATAGCGCATGAATATATTGCTAATAGCCACCAGGAAAAGTGCAAAAATGGCGGCGGTCGCGACGACTTCATCAAGACGCATGAATCGATCTATCCACGTGAATATACGCTTCATATCAGACACCTCAACGTGGCTCCCCGGCTAACCGGGGAACCACGCAATCACAGGCTGATTAGCCATTAATTATTTCGTAAACCTTGTCATACAGGCCATCGCTCCACTGAGGAAATGCGGATGGGATCTGTTGCGCAGCTCGCTCGCGGAAAGGCGTGATATCAACATCATGAATTTCTACGCCTTCACTACGTAAATGCTCTAGTGCCTGTTCGCTATTATCCGCTACCAGTTCAGAGAGATGCTCTGCCATCTGCTGACCGGTATCCGTCAGAATTTGTTGCTGCTCTTCACTGAGTTGATCCCAAAAAGATTTCCCAGTAACGAAAGGCGCTACAGTATGCATATGAGACGTCAAGCTAAGATGCTCCACCACTTCGTGGAACTTGCCCCCGTAAAGTACCGCTGCTGGATTCTCGACGCCGTCTACTATTCCCTGCGCCAGCGCAGGATAGACGTCACCCAGTGACATCGGCGTAGGGGTTGCTCCCATGGCACGTATAGCTTCTACATACATTTGCGAGTTTTGAACGCGAATACGCATACCATCAAGATCGGCAGGATTGCTGACCGGCTCATTTGATAGCAGGTGCCGTGCCCCATATACCGCATTTGGGATAACAATGTGGTAGCCAGACCCATTTACCTTTGCCATTTGTTCTGAAAACCATTCCGAATCAAAAACCTTAAGCTTCGACTCAAAGTCTTCACTCAGATAAGGCGCATCTAACACGGCAAGGTCGGGCACTGAATCGAGAAAATTACTGTAAGCCGAAATTGAAATAATGGGCGCACCAAAACGTGCCTGTTCCATTACCTCAGTTTCCGAACCTAGTTGGCTTGCAGGAAACGCTTTCAGTTCCAGCTCACCATTACTCGCCTCACTCACCCTCTCAGCCCACTGTTTAATGGCGACATCTACCGGCTCACCGGGCTGGTTGCCGTACGCAACGCGGATTTCAGTGCTGGCATGAGCAGCCGTAACAGCCCCAAGCGTCGTTACAGTAGCAAGCGTAATTGCGATAGACAGTTTATTCAGGCGCATTGAGCACTCCTCTTTTTCTTGTGTTTAACCGTAGGTGTGGTGTCTGCTTTAAAGCAGTGTTGTTTTATCGTTAATGTTTGGAATGTTTTTCCGTTTAAGCGCATCACTCAGTCTTGGCGTCGGTACTGCGTGATTTTTCGCCATATCCACCATTGGCTGTATGCGACGGCTCAGTTTGTCATTGTGATACTGGGCAATATCTTTTAGACGATGATCTAAAAAAGGATTATCAAAACGGTCCAGTGTGCTCTGCCAGTAGGCGTTTAAATCCATATCCGGTAATTCAAGTGCCAAAACAGGTAGCACCTCTTGCTCCATAACCTCACTGAGTGCATTACGCAGCAGTGGCTCCCGCATGGCTTCTCTGACGTAGGTAACGGAACCGGTCAATTCAAGCTGGAGCCACTGATCAACCAAATAGGTATGCGCCAGATTAAGGATGTGAAGCTTGCGCAATTCATAGGGCTGTAACGAACTCACGACTTCAATAGCAGGATGCTCAAAAGGCATACTCAAACGTGGCGTTTGCTGAACGACCCAAAGCGCATAAGGCTCAGCGACCGCACCAACCGGCTCCAAGGGCGCTGAGACGATTCGGTCTACCAATGTATTGACCCAACAGCACTCGTCATTTAGCCATGTATCAAAACGGACACTGTCATAATCCTTACGTGCCAGTTCGGAGACGATATTTTGGAGCACTTGACCATTGCTACCGATTAATTCGCAGGGAAGCAACGTAAGACCCGGCTGCCCTGCGTTAAAGCGTGCATAAAGCAGCTTAGTCAACTTGCCTGGAAAGCTGGCTGGAACAGCGGCAAGACTCGTATCACCGGCTACTTCGTAACCGCTATCCCCCGTATTGGAAACCACCCAACAAGCTGTCTGAATAAAGTGACGCTCTAGTGCCTCCCACTCTTCCTGTGCCACGAGGCAGCCAGCGATACTACTAATAGAGAGATGCTCCTCAATGGGTGCACCATTACGCAATCCCTTAATATGTAGCGGATAACTATCCTGCTGAGCCAAGGCAGCTGCCTTGGCTTTGCCCTCGGGACGCGCCGATGTCTGCACCACAAGTACGGCTTCACGGCTGTTTCCCTCTGCCAACGCTGCGCCTGCAAAAGCAGCGACGTGGCCGAGTAAAAAACGGCTCGTACCGAACTGAACAATGCTCGCCTGAGAGATCACAATGACACCCCTCTCTTCCAAGGAATAAAGTCCAACTGTGCAAGACGTGCAGCCTTCGATATATAACGCCCAGACGCTGTTTCAATACAGAGCGTTAGCAATTCATCGGCCAATTGGGCAATGCTCGCTTCACCGCGGATGATCGGCCCAGCATCGAAGTCGATCACATCGCTCATACGGCTTGCGAGTTCGCTATTGCTTGAAATCTTAATCACAGGCGCCACGGGGTTGCCGGTCGGTGTTCCTAGACCTGTGGTAAATAGCACCAGATTAGCGCCGGACCCAACCAGACCAGTGGTGGACTCTACATCGTTACCTGGCGTACATAGCAGGTTAAGCCCCTTACGCGTCATGGGCTCGGTGTAATCGAGCACATCAACCACGGGACTGTCTCCGCCTTTTTTTGCAGCGCCCGCTGACTTCATGGCATCGGTAATCAGGCCGTCACGCACATTGCCAGGTGAAGGGTTCATGGAAAAATCCGCGCCTACCGCGTGGGCATGGCGCTGATAAGCGGCCATTAACGTGGTGAAGCGTTCAGCCACCTGCTGGTTACGACAGCGCGCCAACAACTCGTGCTCTACACCGCATAGCTCGGGGAACTCACTTAGAATACCGCTACCACCCAGCGCCACAAGGCGATCCACAACAGCGCCTACCACGGGGTTTGCGGAAAGCCCGGAAAAGCCATCCGAACCGCCACATTCAACGCCCAAGGTAAGCTCAGAAAGCGGCGTTGGCTGCCGAGTCACTTGATTGGCCTGCTTGAGTCCATCAAAAATCGCTGTCAATGCGTCGCGAATTAGCACCTCTTCGCTTTCAGACCGCTGCTGCTCGAAGTAGCTGACTGGCTTGTGGCCGCTTGGGTCACGTTTTGAAATGGCTTCTTGCAGCATGGTGATCTGTGCTTTCTGGCAACCCAGGCTAAGCACCGTTGCGCCAGCGACATTGGGATGACAGATGTAGCCTGCGAGCAGTTCACATAGCGCGTCAGCATCACCGTCTGTGCCACCGCAGCCCTGCTGATGAACCAAAAAGCGCACGCCATCAACATTAGGAAACAGATGCTCCCCGGCGGGAGCCGCTGACTCGGCAATGTCTTGCCCATGCAACAGTTGCCTGGCCATGCGCTTATAATCATAAAAGGGGTCGTCACCCAAGGCATCGGCGACGCACTGGCGCAACACTTCGATATTGCGGTTTTCACAAAAAACCAAAGGCACCACTAGCCACACGTTGGCCGTTCCTACCTTGCCATCCGGGCGATGGTAGCCAGCAAATGTCGTCTTCTCGAACGCCGTTACCTCAGGTGGCTGCCACGCTTTTTGCCTAGTCTCCGTGGATAGCTCGTCCGTTGCATGCACCACGTTTTCGGTCGTAATCGTGCCACCCGCCGCAATGGGTTGTGTTGCTTTACCCACCCTTACGCCGTACATGGTGACAACATCGCCAACCGCCATATCGCTTAGCGCAAACTTATGCTTGTGGCGAACGAAGCCAGGCAGCGTGATGTTAACGCCTTGATCCTCGATCACTGCGCCTGCTGGCAAGTCGGTCAAAGCAACTCGAACATTATCCAGTGCGTGAACACGCAGCGTGAGATGGGGCGTTTGCGTTGTAATCAAATCACTCACGGATGCGCTTCCTCAGTATCGATGGAAATCATAGCCTTGATGACCTGATTGGCGGGGTCACACCACTGAGGCATGTTTAAAGGAACATCGGCAAGCGGCGCCCGGTGAGTAATCATCGCATCGGCGTTGATAGCACCACTCTCCATTAGTGACACCACACAATCAAAGTCTTCACGCGTGGCATTGCGGCTACCCATCAGCGTCAGTTCTTTTTTATGGAAGTCAGGATCGTTAAAAGTGATATCAGCTTTCACTACGCTAACCAACACATAGCGCCCACCATGGCCTGCAAGATCGAACCCAGCCTGCATAGCACGGGGATTACCGGTGGCATCAAACACCACATCCGCTAACGCTCCACCATTTAGTGTGCTGATCTGGGCCGTCACCTCAACTTCCTGTGGATTTACGACCGCATCAGCCCCCAACACATCACGGCAAAACGCTAATCGTGAGGCATTGGTGTCCACCATCAATGTGCGTGCACCTCGGCTTTTCGCCACCTGAAGAACACCCATGCCTATCGGGCCTGCTCCGACAATCACCGCCAACTCACCCGCTTGCAGTGCGCTACGTCTTACCGCATGGGCGCCAATCGCCATGCACTCTACTAATGCAAGCTGATCGATAGAGAGGGTTTCGGAAACTACCAAGTGTGTAGTGGGAACAGCCAGGTACTCCGCCATTCCACCATCCTTATGTACACCAATAACCTGCATATTCTGGCAACAGTTTGTCTTACCCTGCTGGCAGGCGCGGCACTCGCCACAATGTAAATAAGGAATAACGTAAACCTGCTTGCCCAACAGATGCTGAGCTGGGCTATCCGCCACCTCAACAACCTCTCCTGCGAGCTCATGACCAAGCACGCGCGGGTATTCAAAATAGGGCTGATTACCCCCATAGGCATGGATATCCGTGCCGCAGATGCCAATGCGCCGAATGCGTACCAGGGCATGTCCTGCCGGACATTCAGGCTTAGCGTGGTGACGCAGTTCAAGGTGATGCGGCTTTGAACAAACAAGCGCTTGCATTAATGTGCTCCTTTCCGCCAAGCACAGGCCACTATCGAACCAGCCTGACAGGCGCTTTGGTCTATTGGTCAGTCCTTTGGAGGTATAAAAATCCTTCAAGGCCTGCCGCTCTCGGTAAATGAGGTACTAACGGCGAATAGAGCCGCCAATACCTATTTTCTTACTATGTGTATTTCCACTATCTATATTTCTACTATCTAAACTTTCTATGCCTGAACTACGCGCTGCGTCTGCTCGCCCAAGCCATCAATGCCTAAGCGCATGCGCTGGCCGTCCCGAAGATATACCTGGGGCTGCTGGCCCATACCTACTCCCGGAGGTGTACCGGTTGAAATAACGTCGCCCGGCTGCAGGCTCATAAAGCGGCTTAGGTAACTGATTAAAAAAGGCACTTGGTACACCATGGTCTGGGTGCTGCCATCCTGATAACGCTTACCATCCACTTCAAGCCACATGCCTAATTGGTGCGGGTTCGCCACTTCGTCACGGGTTACCAGCCAAGGGCCTAACGGGCCAAACGTATCGCAGCCTTTGCCTTTATCCCAGGTGCCACTGCGCTCAAGCTGGAACGCGCGCTCAGAGACATCATTCACAACACAGTAGCCCGCCACATGAGACATGGCGTCGGCCTCGTCGATGTAACGTCCGCCCTTGCCAATGATGACGCCAAGCTCTACTTCCCAGTCGGTCTTTTCCGAGCCACGGGGAATTTCCACATCATCGTTAGGGCCGCAGATAGCGCTGGTCCATTTATTGAAAATGACCGGTTCGGGCGGCACTTCAGCACCGGTTTCAGCGGCGTGGTCAGAATAGTTGAGACCGATGCAGATAAACTTGCCTACGCGAGCCACACAGGGACCCAAGCGAACATCATCAGCGACTTCCGGCAACGTTGTTAAATCCATATCGCGTAGCTGCTGCAACTTACTGTCGCTCAATACGTCGCCCGCGATATCATCAACGATAGAGGAAAGATCGCGTACCTTTCCTTGGCTATCCAGAATGCCTGGCTTTTCCTGACCCGATAGTCCAAAGCGTAATAATTTCATATTGTTATACCTCCTAAAGTAATCAGTTAGCCCAGCCGCCATCAATTAACTGTGTAGTACCGGTAATGAACTGCGATTCAGCGCTGGCCAGAAAAGCGGCCAAAGCAGCCACTTCCTCTACCCGCCCTAACCTGCCCATCGGTTGACGCGCAATAAACGATGCCAGCACGTCAGACTCGCTGCGCCCTTCTCGGCGGGCCTGGTCTGCAATACGCTGTTTCAATGAGGGAGACTCGACGGTACCTGGGCAAATGGCATTGCAGCGAACACCCTGGGTCATAAAGTCGGCGGCTACCGACTTGGTAAGACCGATAACCGCCGCTTTGGAGGCCCCGTAAGCACAGCGGTTGGCAACGCCTTTAACGCTTGATGCCAGAGACGCCATATTGATAATGCTGCCCCCGCCGTTTAATAACATGCCGGGTAAAAAAGCCTGAAGGGTATAAAACATTGAAGTGACGTTCAGATCCATCGACCGCTGCCAAGTCGCCTCGTCGCACTCAAGCACCGTGCCACCCGCCACCATGCCCGCACAGTTAAACAGTATGTCCAAGTCTGGCAGCGAAGCGGCAAGTTCGTTGATTGCCTGACTATCAGTTACATCAAGGCGATAGGCTTCAACGCCCGGCATATCTTGCAAGGTAGAAATATCAATATCGGTGGCGAGTACACGTGCGCCTTCGGCAACAAATCGCTCGACGCTTGCACGCCCAATACCGTTCGCGGCGGCAGTGATTAATGCAGTTTTATTTTTGAGTCTCATGCGATGTCACTTCCCTAATAGCGATGGCACGCCCCTGAAAATCGTGGGAACATACTAGGGTCAGGTCATCCAGACATACAATGGCCTGACCAATGAATCGAGTATGAGCGAGAGATATTGATCTTTGCAATCCTCAAAAAGGCCAATCATGGGCTTTTGGGGATAAACTTTAGTCGCAGTTAATATTGATCGAGAATATTAAAGAAACGGATAGGAACGACCGCGAATGCCCATTCAAGCCATCCGCTCACAACGGCTTTATCGCCAGATCGCTGACCAGTTGCAGCAGTTGATCAATAATGGAGAGTTCCCCCCTGGAACCCTCCTTCCGCCCGAGCGCGAGCTTGCACAATCTCTAGGCGTCAGCCGAGCATCAGTAAGAGAAGCCTTGATTGCTTTGGAAGTGGTTGGTCAGGTTGCCGTGCGAGTCGGGCACGGTGTCGTTGTACTTGAACCCCGTTCAATGCCTTTGGAGCCGGTGATGCGTGCGGCGGCACGTACAGAACCGTGGGCACTGGATCCAGAATTCGAGAGTGAAATTGAGCTTAACCTGGACGAAGAAATCCCTCCGTTTTCCCTTCTTCAGACACGCCGCTATCTAGAGCCGGAAATCGCGGCATTAGCAGCCACGAATGCGACCGATGACGACATAAAATCGATTCGATTAGCTCTCGAACGCAATTTTTTTGATAACGCCAACGGTAGACGTAACTGCGTCGGGGACCGATTGCTGCATATCCGCATAGCAGAAGCATCAAGCAACGCTGCCTACGCACTTATCATCAAGCACCTACTTGGCCATCAATATGGCCCTATGTTCCGTCGTCTTCAGGATCTGCACATGGAAACAGATATGCCTCAGCGCTCCCAAGGCGATCATGAGCAGATCGTCAAGGCGATTGAAAATCGTGACCCGGCCGCTGCCCGCCATGCAATGGAAGCCCACTTAGACCATGTTTTAAGTGTTTTCTTTGCCGAGTAAACCGTGATTCAAAAATAAACATTAACGGCCTAATCTACTCGCCACATAGACCCGAAACCGCCGATTATCAGCAAGCGTTTCAAAGCTGCCAAAAGCCTCGGTGAGAAGGTCCGGATAAGGCAAGAACACATTGGCGACCATGATGAGACGCCCACGGTTAGCAAGATGCTTGGGCGCTTGGCGAATCAAGCGTTGGCTGGGCCCATAGCTTACGTCTCGCTCTTGATGAAACGGCGGGTTACTAATAATAAAATCGTAGGTTTCACTTTCCAATGTGCTATACACATCGCTTTGCAAAGCGTGCCCATTAACCTGATTAGCCTCTAGCGTGCGGCGCGTTGCCTCTACGGCAAAAGCGCTGACATCCACGGCGGTTACCGCATGGCCCCGTTTGGCAAGCCAGGCGCTAATAATGCCATCGCCACAGCCCATATCGAGAATACGTTGAGGCGTTTTAGGCAGCTCTTTTTCCAAGCTGTCCAATAGTAGCAGCGTGCCTTCATCTACCTTGCCATGACCAAAAACGCCGGGATGGCTAACCAGCGTTAATCCCAAAGCATCAAAGCGCTGCCAAGCGTCTTCCAGGGTGTTCTCAAGCGCGATGGTGCGTGTGGCAAAGAGTGAACAGCGCCGCGCGTTATCGCGCTTGTCACACATCATCCCCCGCTCTGCGAGTACGTTAGGCACGCGTTTCACGCCGCCACTGTGCTCACCGATAATTTCAATGGCCGTGCCCGTGGGTAGCACGCTGCATAGCCACTCAAGCCACCAAATGCCTAGCTGATGCGCTTTAGGCCAGAACAACACTATCTCGCCGTGGGTAACGGCATTTTCAGGCAGCGCGAAGGGGCTATAGACCTGCTTGCCTACCGCTTGCCACTCGCTTAGCACACCAAGATCACCGCTGATAACGCCTGCGGATTGCGCGATTAACCAGGCATCAACCGGTGGCGCTACGACCATAAGTGCCGTGTACTCATCCTGTTGACGTTCCAGCAGTTGGCAGGCAGGTGATTGGGCACTCATTGGGAAGTCTCCGGTTTAATCAACGTGTAGAGTAAATAACGACCCAGCCGCCAGTGCGGGTCTTGTTGGCAGTACTTCTTTTCGAGCGCCAGCAGCGTTTCACGCTCTTTGTCGCTGGCGGGTGGCAGGCGTAGGTAATCCTGAAACACACGGATACCCGCAACACTTGCCACTTCAAGACTGTTTTCCGCTCCCCACTCAACTACCTCAGCATGGGTGACCGGCGAAATAGGCGTTAAGCGCTGCCGCTTGCCCATACCTTCCAAACGATCACTTAGCGCCTTTTCCAGATTGCCTTTCACCGCGTTGGAAAAGCGCAGCGCATCGCGGTTAAACACCATCAGGCTCAACTGCCCGCCGGGCGCGAGCAGGCTTGCCAGGCTTGCCATCGCTGAGCGCGGGTCGCCCAACCACTCAAGCACCGCATGGCAGGTAATCAACGGCCAAGGGCCCGGCGCTTGCTGGCGTAAATCCTGAAGCGGGGCATGCACGTAGGCCATCGCCTCGCCAGGCAGCCGTTTAGCTTCACTGTGCCAATGCTTGGCATACGTAAGCATATCCAGCGAGGGCTCGGCCATGGTGACCGGGTGCTGGCGTTCGGCAAACCACGCCGCCTGCTGACCTAACCCGCCGCCGACATCCAGTACGGGCTGCTGAGTTAGTTCAAGCATTTGCGGCAGCAAGTAATCCAGCATCGCCAAGCGCAGCTCGCCGCGAGGCGCCTGGTAAAGCGAGCGTGAAAACTTGTCGACCAGACCGTCAAAGTAGCGGTCTCCAGCGTCGTTTAATTCATAGGTTGGATGCATGCATAAGGCCAAGCGGCATAGTAAAGCCGCGTAGTTTACCCTGCCTAAGAGCGGAACGCTTGCAGCGGCAAGCGGTGCTGCCAGGCATCGTGCCGTTCCAATGCCGCAGCTAGTTGTAAGAGCTGTTTATCTTCACCAAACCGCCCGACTATTTGCACGCCTATCGGTAGGCCATTGGCGGCCATATGCAAAGGCACTGACATGGCGGGCTGGCCGGTCAGATTGGCTAATTGGGTGAACGGCGTGCGGCCAAGGGCATCCACCGCCAGCCTCTTTAACAAGCCTGCCTTTAGCGCCAGCGATGATGCCCCAGGAATGGCCAGCACAGACATTAAGCGTTCACGTGCCGCGGATGGATAGAGCTCGCCAATTTCAGGGGCGGTATCTGCGGTGACCGGCATCACCAGCGCATCAAAGCGTTGATGAAAACGGCTCATCTGTTCAGCGGCCACGTGCCAATGGCGTTTCGCCAGCTCGTAATCCTGTGCTAATAGTTTGCTTCCTAATCGGCCGATGGCACGTGTCGAGGGTTCAATCGCCAAGCGATGAGTGGGCACACCGGTTTGCTGGCTAATCCAGCGAAGGTCCGCTGCCAAGTGGCCAAGGTAAAGTGTTAAGTAGCTATCTGCCAGGGCTTCACCATCCACCGGCGGATCGCACCACTCCACCTCATGGCCCATTTCCGTTAGCGCAGCGGCGGCTTTATTAACCGCTGTTTTTACTTCCGAGCTTAACTGCGTGCCCAAGCCACGGCTTAAAGGCTCGCCCAGCGATACCGCAATACGTAATCGCTTAGGCGAGGACGCTAATATCGTTACGAAGCCGGTTTCAGAGCGCACCGGGTACGGGCCGGAAGGTGCCATACCGTTCACCTTCTCCAACAGCGCCGCACTATCTCGTACGCTGCGCGTCAACGCATGCTCAATGACCGCCCCCTGCCACACTTCCCCATGGCTTGGGTCAAGCGGCATCCGCCCACGCGTAGGTTTAAAGCCAAAAAGCCCACAGTAGCTGGCAGGAATACGGATGGAGCCACCACCGTCCCCGGCCAACGCCAACGGCACAATTCCGCTAGCCACTGCCACGGCTGCACCGCCGCTGGAGCCACCGGGTGAATACCCCTTCCGCCACGGGTTAACAGGGTGCGGAAAGGCTTTAGGCTCGGTAATTCCCATCAATCCCAGTTCAGGCGTGGCTGTTTGCCCAATAACGACCAAGCCCGCCGCTTTTGAGCGGTGGATAATCGGCGAATCCTCTTTAGGGCGCCACTGAGTTAACGCAGCACATCCGGAGGCCAAGGGTTCACCGGCCAACCCCATCAACAGATCTTTACTCAAGGTGGGCACTCCACCAAAGAGTGTGTCATCGGCAACACGCTCACTCTCATGCCGGGCTTTCTCAAAACGCGTTCTGACGACCGCATTCAGGACAGGATTTAACGTTTCAATCGCCTTAAAGGCAGTCTCCAGAACGTCTGCGCGGCTCACCTCCCGGCGGCGGATCAGTTCGGCAAGGCCGGTGGCATCATATTGCTGGTACTCGTGGGACTGCATTACGTTCGCCTATTATGCTTTTCTCTACATCCTAGCAGAGGCCGTCTGCTTAATTTTTCTTAACTATATGTTTTCGCCGACTCTTCTACTGAGCCTTAAGGCGTATTGCCTTTAAACCCAAAACTCACTATGTTGGAGCCAATTGGGAACGTTCCCATTTTACTGTTTAATGGATAGCCAACATGCCCCCTGCCTCTGTGCGCGCCACACTTATTGAAGTCGCTAAACTGGCGGGCACGTCTAAAACCAGCGTATCGCGCTTTTTCGGCCCGGAGCGCGAACGGCTAACGCCCAGCCTTCAAGCGCGCATTGCCAACGCCGCCACGACGCTGGGCTACCAGCCTAATTTAATGGCACGCGGTCTCAAGGGAGGCGGCTCGCGCCTACTGGGCGTACTGGTGGCCGATATCCGTAATCCGTTCTCAGTGGCAGTTGTCCATGGCATAGAGCAAGCAGCTCGGGCTCACGGTTATTCATTAATCGTCTGCAATACCGATAACGACCCAGAACGAGAACAGCAGCACCTGCGCCTGCTGACGTCGTATCAGGTAGAGGGCTTGATGATTAATGCTACCGGGCAGCCTGAAGCGCAGTTACAGGCACTCATGCATAGCGGTGTCCCCCTCGTGCTACTTGACCGCGAAGTTCACCAACTTGACGTTGATGTGATCGGGCTTGATAACGCGCTAGCGATTGATATGGCACTGAATCATCTCGTGCAACAAGGGTATCGCTCCCTTCTCTATGTCAGTGAGTCGCCTGCACATGCCAGTACCCGCCAGGAACGGCTACAGCGCTTTAACCAGCAAGCAGAGAGCTTAGGGATCAAAAGTCAGACGCTAATACTGGACAATGCAGCACCTCACATTGAAACGTTAGCCAACTTTAACCAGCACACTGCCTCATCACCAGGCGCTGTTTTATGCGCTAACGGTAACGTCACGCTCGCTATGACACGCAGTTTTCAACAGCTAGGCATCCCTTTGGGCCCTACCGGTTTAATGGGAATTGACGAACTGGATTGGTGTGAGCTGATAACGCCAGGCATCACCACCCTGGCCCAGCCTACCGATGATATCGGCCATGCTGCCGTCAGTTGCCTGCTCAACCAGCTCGGCTCAGCACAGGCATCGCCCGTACGCTACCGCCATGCGCCGCGTTTACAAGTGCGTGGCAGTACAACGCTTTAGCCAAATCTTTAACACCCTTAAAAAGAGAATATCCTGATGGCAAATACAACGTTCTCCTCCCCACGGATACTGACTTTTGGCGAAGCCATGGCCATGCTGGTGGCGAATACAGCGGGTGATCTAGCAGAAGTCGAAAGCTTTCATCGACGTTTAGCAGGCGCCGACAATAATGTCGCTATCGGCCTCTCGCGCCTGGGTTTTCACGTTGGCTGGTTGAGCCGAGTGGGCACCGACAGCCAGGGCAGGTTTATTCAGCAGTCTTTAAAAGCTGAAGGAGTTGACGACCGATATATTCATCTTGATGAACACCACCCCACCGGGCTGATGTTCAAAGAGCGCGCAGAAAACGGTGCCGACCCACGGGTTGAGTACTTCAGGCGCGGCAGTGCCGCCAGCCACTTAAATGTTGAAGATGCCGCTTCCATCGATTTTCAGTCGCTCACTCATCTGCATGCTACCGGCATTACCCCCGCGCTTTCTAAAAGCGCCCTAGAATTAACCCGCCACTTGATGCAGCAGGCACGCCAAAGCGGCACCAGCATTTCCTTCGACCCCAATTTACGCCCGTCACTTTGGCCCAGCGAAGCTGTCATGCGTGATACCTTAAATGAGCTGGCAAGTCTTGCTGACTGGGTGCTACCGGGACTTTCCGAAGGGCAGCTTTTGACCGGCTGCGAATCGCCCGAAGCGATTGCCGACTTCTACCTTGAGCGCGGTGCCAAGGCCGTTATCATCAAGCTGGGGCCAGAGGGCAGCTATTATCGCGGCACGCTGGGAGGCTCTTTGGAAAGCATCAACGTGCCCGGCCAGCCGGTCGCCAACGTTGTTGATACCGTAGGGGCTGGCGATGGCTTCGCGGTCGGTGCGATCAGCGCACTGCTGGATGGCCTAACTGCTCGTGATGCGCTTAAACGTGGCAATCTGGTCGGCGCCCAGGCCGTACAAGTCGTCGGTGATATGGAAGGCTTGCCCACTAGGGACAAGCTGGAACAACTTGAGCACTAGGGTCACATGTAACGATCACAACACGAGGAGATAGCATGAAAAAAAGTATCATTGTGGCAGGACGACTTAGCGATCCACTAAAAGAAACGCTAGCGCAACACTTTGAGCTTATTGAGCACTCAGGGCCACTTGATCCCACTCAGCAAGGCGTGCTCGACATGCTATCGAAGGCACACGGCATTATCGGCTCAGGACTGCCCATTACACCTGAATTACTGGATGCGGCGCCCGCGCTTGAAGTTATTTCGACAATTTCGGTGGGTTACGACAGCATCCCCGTGGATGAGTTAACCAAGCGTGGCATTATGCTGTGCAACACGCCTGATGTGCTCACTGAAACGACCGCTGATACCGGTTTTGCGCTGGTGATGGCCTCAGCACGCCGGGTAACAGAGCTTGCCGAATGGGTGAAAGCGGGCAACTGGAAAGCCAGCCTTGGCCCTGATCACTTTGGTAACGACGTACACGGAAAAACGCTGGGCATGATAGGTTTTGGACGCATCGGCCAAGCGGTTGCCCGGCGCGGTGCGCTCGGCTTTGGCATGTCGATCCTCTACTCCAACGCGTCTCCCAAACCTGAACGCGAAGCAGAGCTAGGTGCCAAGCGCTGTGAGCTTAACGAACTGTTGGAAAAATCAGACTTTGTCTGTGTGACCGTCCCGCTAACCGCAGAGACCAAGCACCTAATCGGTGCCGACGAGTTTGCACGCATGAAGTCCTCAGGTATTTTCATCAACATTGCCCGCGGTAAAGTCGTCGATGAATCAGCGCTGATTGACGCACTTGAGAAAGGCACCATTAAAGCAGCGGGTTTGGATGTCTTCGAGCAGGAACCGCTGCCAGCCACCTCCCCTCTACTTAACATGACCAACGTCGTTGCCCTGCCCCATATTGGCTCCGCAACACATGAGACTCGCCAGGCAATGGCTCAGCGCGCCGTGGATAATATTCGCTTGGCCCTACAGGGCAAGCCTCCCATTAACCTGGTTAACGAGGACGTACGCCAATGAGCCCTGCTATGCCCAGAGCAACGACCGCCGATTACTGCCTACTGTTTGACAGCGATGGCACGCTGGTAGACAGCGAAGTACTCCTTGCAGAGGTAATGGGCGACATTCTTCCGGAGTTCGGCCTACCGTTCTCTGCGCGTCAGTATATGGAAGAGTTTCGTGGAGTGCGCTTTCACACGATAGTCAATACGTTAGAAGCGCGCTTTCAGCCCCTCACAGAAGACCAGGCGGCGACGCTTGAAGCCGGTATGCGGACACGCATGGAAGCCCGCATGCGGGCAGAGCTTGAACCCATCGCTGGCATTCCAGATGCGCTTGATCAATTAAGCAGCTACGCCAAAGCCGTGGTATCTAACGGCCCCGAGCGCAAGATCCGCTGTGCCATGGAAAGCACTGGTTTAGGCCACCATTTTAAAGGGAATTTATTCAGTGCTTATACCCTGAATGTCTGGAAACCCGATCCCGAGCTTTACCGCAAGGCGGCGGCGGCAATGGGCTACGCGCCCGAGCAGTGCATTGTGATCGACGATGCGGCCGTAGGCGTAGAAGCCGGGTTGGCTGCAGGTATGCACGTTATCCATATTAACCACTTTCCTGATGAAGAGAGCACGCCCGAAGGCGCCGTTGGCATTCAGCATGCCAATGAACTGCCAGCAGCTATCGCGCGCTTAAATCTTTAATGGAAGTAGCATAGCCCCCCTCCTTTCCCATCATTCATGCTACCGCTAGGCATATTTACTCTGCCTAGCGGCGCGATTACCTGTCTACTTACTTAACCCTCTTTTTTATATCAAGACCATGGTCGCATAGCTCAAACATTGACCTGTGCAGGAATGGCGCTAAGCTTGGCCATAACTCAAATATAAAAATACATTTTATACTTGAGTTATGACGACTATGGCATAAAAAAAACATCAAAATAAAACGGAGAGCCTTCCATGCGCCTAACCCACCTGATGATGGCCAGCCTTGCTATCGGCTTCACGACATCTCTGCAAGCTGCTGACTTCACATTCAAATACGCTCATTCTCAAACCGATGATGCCCCGCGATCTGAGTCCATGCGTTACTTCAAAGAAGCACTTGAAGAGCGCAGTGATGGGCGTATCGCGGTAGAACTCTATTTCAATGGCACGCTAGGGAAAGAGGAAGACGTACTTCAACAAGTCCAGATGGGGCTTATTCAAGGCTATCGCGGAGGCTTGTTTGCTCAAGCTAACCCCGCCTACCTGATCTATACCATGCCGTTTCTGTTCACCACGCCGGAACAGGCCATTGACGTTATGGAAGGCGAGCTGGGCCAAGCCATTAATGAAGGCGCACATGCAAATCAGCTGCATATACCGGTGACCGGAGTTGCAGGTGGCATGCGCCAGTTAACCAACAACGTTCGCGCCGTTAATCAAGTTGATGACCTCCGTGGTTTGAAAATTCGCACCCCGCCGCTGGCTCCCACGTTGCTGGCGTTTGAAGCGTTAGGAGCTTCCCCACAGCAAGTGCCTTATACCGAAACCTATATGGCAATGCGCACAGGCGTAGTCGATGGTCAGGAAAATCCGCCCTCCAATATCGCTGATATGAAATTCCATGAAGCTCAGGAGTACATGTCATTACTGAACTGGCAAATCCATCCTGACCCCTTCTTTATCAGCGCTCAGTGGTACGACCAGTTACCTGAAGACCTGCAGTCAATCGTTGACGACGTGGCTCAGGAGACGATGACGCGCTCCAACGAAATTTGGCTAGCCTCCGAAGCCAATTACCTCGACACACTTGGCGAGCACATGAGCATTAATGATATCGCCGACGAACACCGCCAAGGTTTTGTGGATGCCGTCGTTCCTGTTTGGGAGCACTTTGTTGAACGTGGTGACTTTAGCCAGGAGCAGTTAGAGCAAGTACTCACGCTGACCGATCAAGCCGAGGTATTGGAGTAATGAACCCTCCTCCACTGGCGCAACCGATGGCGGAAGATACCGTTTTGATGCGGGTAATGCGCCGCTTCGCTAGCCTATTGGAAAATCTTATTGCCGCATTAATTGCGGCGGTTTTCCTGCTCTGCTTGACACTGGTGATATTACGCTACGTATTCAGCATTGGCTTTGCCGGTGCTGAAGAGGTGATGCGCTTTCTATTTGTGTACTCAACCGCAATGGGGGCATCGGTCGCCATTTTGCGCGGCGAGCATATCCGTATCAGCGTGCTTGTGGATGCGCTGCCTACGTCAATAGCCGTCTGGCTCAACCGCTTACGCCATATACTCGTGATGGTATTCAATGGCTATTTGGCATGGCTCAGTATTAGCTGGATTGGGCAAGTGGGTCGCTTCCGCTCCGCCGTACTGGATGTGCCCAATTGGGTAGTGCAAATCAGCATCCCTATTGGCGCGCTACTGGTCATCCTATTTTCTTTGGCGGTGCTAATGGGTGGAGAACGGCCCTCCGCTCAACGAGAAGACGCGCAGGAGAGCCAAGCATGATCTTATTGCTAGTTAGCCTAATAGTGCTTCTACTGATAGGAGTGCCCATCGCCTATTCGCTGGGGCTTTCGGGGTTGGTCTATTTTTTGATCATGCAACCAGGCTTGATTGGCGTGCTGCCCCAACGGGTGCTGTCCGGAACGGATTTGTACACCATGATTGCCCTGCCGTTGTTTATTTTGATGGGATTGGTGATGAACGCTTCAGGCATTACCTCTCGCTTAATCGACTTCTGTTTGATGTTGGTAGGTCGCTTCCCTGGTGGTTTGGGGCACGTCAATATCTCAACATCGATGATTTTTGGGGGCATATCAGGCTCTTCTGTGTCTGATACGGCCTCGGTGGGTTCCTCCATGATTCCGGAGATGGCACGTAAAGGATATAGCGTCGAAACCGCCAGCGGTATTACCGTGGCCTCCTCCACCATGGGAATGATCATTCCACCCAGTGTACCCATGGTAATTTTCGCCGTTACCGCTCAGCAGTCTATCGGCACCATGTTTATGGCGAGCCTTGTACCTGGTTTACTGATTGGCTTGCTGATGATGGGCATTATTGCGCTAATGGCCGGTCGCCAAGGCTACCCCCGTGCCCACACAGGATTAACCTCTCAACAGCGCCGTCAGGTAATTCAACGTGCGGTACTCGCCCTATTAATTCCCCTGTTTGTCGTGGGTGCGGTGGTCGGTGGTGTCGCGACAGCCACTGAATCTGCCGCGTTAGGCGTGGGCTATGCGCTTTTTCTAGCACTGGTAGTCTTTAAAAGCCTCAAGCTGCGTGAACTGCCTGCACTATTTCGCTCTGCCGTCATGACCAGCGCCACAGTGATGATCATTATCGCCATGAGCCAGCTATACGTGTGGATTCTCTCGATGGAGCAGATTCCCCAACTATTGGCAGGCTTTTTAGGCGGGCTGGATCTTACCCCAATGTTGCTCCTGCTGGTCATTGCTGCTGCCGTGCTACTGATCGGCACCTTTATTGATGTAACCCCCGCGATTTTGCTAATTACCCCAGTGGTGCTGCCGGTACTTGCCCTGGCCAATATTTCCCCCGTGCAGTTTGGCGTATTGCTGATTAGTGGCTTGGCTATTGGCTTGGTCACGCCACCGGTAGGCATGTGTCTGAACGTATGTTCATCCATTACCGGCCTCTCGATTGGACGTATTTTCCGTGGCGCTTTGCCGTTTCTCCTCGCAAACCTTCTGGTGATGCTGCTGGTAATAGCTTTTCCGCTCATCACCCTTTGGCCGCTCACACTATTCTCGTGAGCCCATTTACTTTCATCCTTTAAGGAAACTCATATGGATATTCGCCAAGCGCTTCATAGCGATCATTTTAAAACCCTCGATACTCAGGGATTGCGTGACAAAATGCTGGTTACCAAGATTATGGTGCCTGGCCAAATGTCACTAACCTATAGCCATGTTGACCGCATTATTGTTGGTGGCGCAGTACCCACTGATTCGCCGCTTACCCTGAGCGGTGGCAAAGAACTTGGCGTTGACTATTTTCTAGAGCGGCGGGAAATGGGCGTTATTAACATTGGCGCGCCCGGACGCATTACTGTCGACGGTGAAACAGTTGAGCTCGGCACCCACCACGGCCTGTATATTCCCAAAGAGAGCCGTGAGGTCAGTTTCGAGAGCCTTGATGCGAGCAAGCCTGCGCGCTTTTATATCAACTCAACACCTGCCCATGTACGTTACCAGCTACGCCATATCCGCCCGGAAGATGCCTCGCCCACCACCCTTGGTGACCCTGAAACCGGCAATGTGCGTACCATTAATAAGTACCTGCATACCGATGTACTGGATACCTGCCAGCTATCCATGGGGCTAACCCAGTTAGAGCCCGGCAGTATGTGGAACACCATGCCCTGCCATACTCACGAACGGCGCATGGAAGTGTATTTCTACTTTGACTTGAGTGAAGACGATGTGGTGTTCCACCTGTGCGGCGAACCCCAAGAGACCCGGCATATCGTGGTTGCCAACGAACAGGCCGTGATTCACCCCAGTTGGTCGATTCACTGCGGCTTTGGCACTCGCCGCTACACCTTCATTTGGGGTATGTGCGGTGAAAACCTGACCTACGATGATATGGATTTTATCGCTTCTAAAGAGCTGCGCTAAACCACTACTCAGGGAGAGTGACCAATGACGCTATTTTCACTGAACGGCCAGGTTGCCATGGTGACTGGTTGCAACAAAGGGCTGGGGCAGGGAATTGCCATTGCACTGGCACAGGCGGGTGCCGATATCGTGGGGGTCAACCGCAGTCCTGCTGATGACACCCGCCAGCAGGTAGAGGCCCTAGGGCGCCAGTTTTACGACATTACCGCTGAGCTGGGCAGCCAATCGCCTAGCGAGATTGTCTCACAGGCGATCACACAAGCGGGCAAGGTAGATATCCTGGTCAACAATGCGGGAATTATTCGCCGAGCGGCAGCCGTTGAGTTTTCAGAGCAAGACTGGGATGACGTCATTGACGTTAATTTGAAAGCCGCTTTTTTTCTCGCGCAACAGGTGGCCAAACATCTTATCGAGCGTAAAGCGCCGGGCAAGATCGTCAATATCGCTTCATTACTGTCGTTTCAGGGCGGCATTCGTGTGCCCTCCTACACCGCCAGCAAAAGCGGTATTCTCGGTCTAACACGTCTACTCGCTAATGAGTGGGCGGGTCATGACATCAACGTGAATGCCATCGCCCCTGGCTATATGGCTACCGACAACACCCAAGCATTGCGCGACGACCCCCAGCGCCACGCTGAAATTCTTGGCCGAATCCCCGCTGGACGCTGGGGCACGCCCGAAGACTTAGCAGGTGCTGTGATATTCTTATGCTCCGATGCCGCCCGCTATGTACATGGGCATACCCTGGCAGTAGACGGCGGCTGGCTGGCACGCTAACCAAGCATTTTGGTTAATTAACATTACCATCAACGAGCGATTGGCAATTACGTAAGGAAGCTTGAATGAAGGAGAAGGCTGAAACGCAGTACCACGCCCCTGCCTTAGAAAAAGGGTTGGATATTTTGGAGCTGCTTGCTCAGTCTTCCCAGCCGTTAAGCACCCAAGCGATCGCCGAGCAGATCGGCCGTAAAACCAATGAGATGTACCGCATGCTGATGGTGCTGCGGGATCGCGGCTACGTCAGCATGGATGATAGCGGTAGCCGCTATCAGCTAACCCTAAAGATATTCGAAATGGCCCACCGCTTCCCTCCCACCAAGCGGTTAGTGCAGGCTGCGCTGCCACGCATGGAGGAGCTGTGCCATGAAATTTCCCAGTCATGTCATCTTAGTGTTGCACGTCCTGGCCATCTATTGGTTGTGGCTCAGTATGAAAACCCCGACAAGATGGGTTTTGGTCTCCGTTTAGGAGCCAAAATAGATATTTGCGGCTCCGGTTCAGGAGCCGTTATGCTGGCCTTTTTGGATGAGCCACGGCGGGCACGGGTACTGGCTGCCAGCGATGCCACGGTAGAGGAAGTGGTTAGGACACGTGCTCTATTTGACCCGATCCGTCAGCAGGGTTACCACATTGGCCCCAGCCCTCAGGTTCAAGGGCTAACCAACATCAGCTTTCCTGTCTTTGGTGTTCATGAGGTGATTGAAGCCGTTATCACCATCCCTTACCTCACGCTGATTCCAGAAGCGATGCACCGGGAAGTTCCCAGCATCGACCGCTGCCGTGAACAGTTAGGAGAACTAGCAAACGCCCTGACAATGGCTATTGGCGGGCGCCTACCAAAAGATACAACGAGCTAGAAGCAGGTAGTCAAATGCTCTTTAACGTTTAAGTCATTATCGACTAACAGCAGCTGGCGCCATTTATCGAACGTTAAACAGGGGTGAGAGGCGCCAAACGCCACGATATCACCGACTTCTACATCCAGCGCCTCTTTAGGAAGCCGCACGAACGTGTGCTGATCCATGATTTTCGTCACTTCCCAATCATCCACTGACAACAGCTGTTCAGGGGTCCCGGCCTCCCTGTAGCGACGCAGGGCAATGGGCAACTGATCATGGCCGATATCACGCTTGCCTAATGCGATGATGGCAAGCCCCGGTTCAGGAAGCGACTGTACCTGGGCAAAGACCTCCAGAGCAGGCTCAAGGCCTTCCGACAAATCAGGCCGGCGTGCAAGCACAGCGGATTGCGCCTCACGATACAGCCCATGGTCGTGGACCACATAGCACCCTGGGCGTAATACGGCTGTAAATTGATCTTGAAGCGGCTCTCCTTCAAAAGCTTCTGCAATCAAATCATACCAGGCAGAACCCGATGCCGTGACAATGGGCTCAGGTTCTGAAAAGCGCTTTGCTGCCTCAAGCTCTACCGCCACATCCACTAGATATTTAGCGTAAGCACGAATACCGGCTTCTGGATCAGCACCGTGTACGACGCCTTCATAGCCTTCCAACCCCGCCAGGGAAAGCGCGGGTTCTTCAGCAATAGCCTCAGCCAGAGAGAGAATCTGTTGCTGGGTACGGCAGCCGCACCTCCCACCCGGAACACCTACCTCAATCAAAACCGGTAAGATCAGGCCTCGCTTGGCAAAAAATCGCCCAAGCTGGCGTACGTTTTCCTGGCTGTCCACAACACAGTAAAACGTCGCCCCTTGCTCTATCAGGCTAGCGACAATGGCCATATTCGACTGCCCCACCAACTGGTTAGCCATCAATAGCCGGGTGATTCCATGAGCAAAAGCTGCACGGCACTGTGGTGCAGTCGCCAAGGTAATCCCCCATGCACCCGCCTGAAGCTGACGCTGAAAAAGCGCTGGGGTCATCGTGGTTTTACCATGAGGCGCCAAACGGGCGCCGTGGGCTTCTGCAAAACGCTGCATCCACGCCACGTTATGTTCAAGCGGACCTTCATGCACCACAGCTGCAGGCAGACTGACGCCCCGCAACAGGTTAGGGCCTAGTTCCACGCTGCCTTTCTCTACTGCTGACGCCATTGAATGCATGTACCCATCTCCTAGAGTTTTAAGCGCATTTAACCGCATTAATGTTAGTTATTTTCACAACCATTGACTTAAAGATAGAAACTAACATACTTTTTAGGCAAGGCAACCATCAGGAGCTCACGGTGAGCCAAGAAATAGACATTTTGTCTCGAATAACTACTGACTTTAACGCGCTTCGCGACGCTGAACGAAAAGTCGCCGAGCTTATTTTTGCTGACATTGATTTTGTTACCGAATCAAATATCAGCGATATCGCCCAGCGCGCCGGAGTGAGTGACGCTAGCGTGACTCGCTTTGCACGCGCTATCGGCTGTACGAACGTGCGCGATTTAAAAACCCGCCTGACAAAAGCCTTAGGAGCAGGACGCCGGTTTATCCAGGAAGCCACCCCCGAAGACGGCTCCAGCGTGGTGTATGACATTGCGACCCAGACACTAGCACTCAACCGCGACTTACTCGCCCAAGCGGACGTGTCAGGCGCCGTTGAGCTGCTTGATAACGCTCGCCAGATACTCGTTTTTGGGGCGGGTGGTGGCTCAAGCATTCTTTCCCAGGAATTTCAGTTTCGCCTAGTGCGCCTTGGCTATGCGGTCTGCGCCTACCCCCAGGCGCTCTTGCCTCGCATGGTGGCGTCAACGCTTGAGCCCAATGACGTCGTGGTCGTGCTATCAGTCACTGGCTACACCCCTGAGATGGTGGAGTCGGCGCAAATTGCCAAGCAGTATGGCGCTAAGGTCATCGCTATCACCGCCATGAATTCGCCTCTCGCCACCACCTCCGACATTGTGCTGCCAATTACCTCGCGTGAAACCGACTTCATTTACCACCCTTCGGCTTCACGCTACGCCATGCTTGCCGTCATCGACGTGTTAGCACTCGAGCTTGCCATGCGACACCGCGAGCGCTCACGCACTAAATTGCGCCGACTCAAACTGAGCCTGGATGACCATCGCGGTGGTGATAATCGCCAGCCATTAGGAGACTAAGATGGTTTACGACGTATTAATTCGTAATGCCAACGTGCTGGATGGCGCTGGCACGCCGCATTTTCGTGCGGATGTCGCTATTCAAGGTGAGCGCATTTGCGCTATTGGCACGATGCCCTATGCAACGGCCACCACCGTTATTGATGCCCAAGAGCGTTATTTGGCTCCAGGCTTTATTGATGTTCACACCCACGATGATACCAATGTCATTCGTACGCCCGAAATGCTGCCAAAGCTCACCCAGGGCGTCACCACAGTAGTAGTGGGTAACTGTGGTATCAGTGCAAGCCCTGTAACACTTGCCGACAACGTCCCCGATCCAATGAACTTGCTGGGTAACCTTGAAGATTTTCGTTACCCAAGCTTTGCGGATTATGCCAATGCGGTAGACGCCGCCAAGCCGAGCATTAATGTCGCGGCCTTGGTTGGGCACACCAGTTTGCGCAGCCAGGTAATGGACAGCTTTGCCCGCCCGGCCAGCGCAGATGAAATCTCCGCTATGGATTCACTGCTACGCCAGGCACTGGATGAAGGCGCGCTGGGGCTTAGCTCGGGGCTTGCTTATCGCAACGCGATACATGCGCCAACCACTGAAATGGCGCCATTGGTGGCGGCAGTGGGGGAATCGGGGGGCGTATATACCACTCACCTGCGTGATGAGTTTGCGGGACTACTGAAGGCCATGGATGAGGCATTCACAACCGCTCGGGATGGTCAGGTTCCTTTAGTAATATCGCATCTTAAATGCGCAGGCGCGGGCAACTGGGGAGGCGCAAGCCAAGCATTGAGTAAACTTGAGGTAGCCGCCCAACATCAACATGCCCACTGCGACTGCTACCCCTATACGGCTGGATCTTCGACCCTGGACCTTGGCCAGGTAACGGATGAAATCGAAATCACGATCACCTGGTCAGAGCCTCATCCAGAGCAGGCGCGTCGCCCCTTGAAAGACATCGCTGCCGACTGGCATATGTCGCTTCTAGACGCTGCCAGGCAGCTACAGCCCGCCGGGGCGGTTTACCACAACATGAGCGAAGCAGATATGCAGCAAGTGTTGGCACATCCGCTCTCCATGGTGGGCTCCGACGGCCTGCCTAATGATCCGCATCCACACCCGCGACTGTGGGGCGCCTTTCCACGGGTTCTGGCCCACTACAGCCGCGATTTAAACCTGATGCCGCTTACAGAAGCGGTGCGCAAGATGACCAGCCTTTCAGCAGCCAATTTTGGTTTGACGGATCGCGGCGTCATACGCGTCGGCGCCTATGCAGATCTCACCCTTTTTGATCTTGAAGTGCTGGAAGATACAGCCAGTTACGAGGCCCCCATCGCGGCGGCTAAAGGCATCGATATGGTCGTAGTGAATGGCAAGCTTGCCTATTACCAGAGCGCTATTACCGACCAGCGTTCAGGGCGAATGTTACGCCGCACTGAGCGTATTGCTCAAAACTCCCCTCTCTCTCAACCCAAGCAGGAGAAAACATCATGAGTATTACCCGATATGGCACCGAAGGCGGCGTAGGCACCGGTGGTCAGAAACTACCTTTTGCTCGCGCCGTAGAGGCAGGTGGCTGGCTGTATGTCTCTGGCCAGACACCAATGACCGACGGTGAAGTTGTTGAAGGCGGCATTGTCGAGCAGACCCGCCTGGCATTCGACAACTGTTTAGCCATCATGCACGAGGCTGGCTACGGGGTTGAAGATGTTGTTCACGTAACGACCGTGCTGACGGACGCGCGTTATTTCACTTCTTTCAACAAGGTATTTAAGGAGATATTTGGCGACAACCCACCGGCACGTATCTGCAGCGTTCAAGACTTGGTGGTGGATTGCAAGGTCGAGGTTGACGTGAAGTGCTTCCGCGCTGATCGCGTTTAACTAACACAAAAAAGCGCCGTACCCCGGCAAGGGTACGGCACCAGATTACCGCCTGATCAAGAAAAAAAGCCCAGCGGTAATCGCCTGCATTGCTTAACGACAGCCGCGGCAACGGCTGAATAAACAACGATAAGAGGTTAGCATGAACAGTCAGATATTCCTTTCAGCCTTTATCATCTATATCGCCGTTATGATCTTGTTTGGTTGGTATATATCCCGACATAAACGAGGCAATGGCGATGATTTTCTATTGGGTGGCCGCAGTGTTCCGCTCTTCTTAACGGTTGGAACCACTGTCGCCACGATGGTGGGTACCGGCTCCAGCATGGGAGCCGTGGGTTTTGGCTATGCCAATGGCTGGGCAGGCGCGCTCTACGGTATTGGTGGCGCTATTGGGGTTCTCTTGCTTGCCGTCTGCTTTGCGCCGGTACGCAAGTTTCGCTTTATGACCATGAGCGAAGAACTGGCCTATTACGTTGGCGCTAATCGGCTGGTTCGCAATATCGTCGCGCTACTTATCTATATTGCCTGCATCGGTTGGCTGGGCGCGCATATCTTAGGTGGTGGCCTTTACCTCTCGTGGATGGCAGGTATTGACTTGACGACGGCGCGTATTCTGGTTGCTTTGGGATTTGGCATTTACTGTGTCATCGGCGGTTACTTTGCGGTTATCTGGACCGATACCATTCAAGCAGTCGTGCTTTTTGCAGGGTTTATCTTGATGGCCGTGCTGGCATTAGTAGAAGTTGGCGGCTTCTCGGGGCTAACAACAGGCATGGAGGCAGGTGCTACAAGCTTTTTAGGCATTGACCAAATCGGTGCGCTGCCTGCGCTTTCGCTTGCCGCCGTGATTGCTATTGGCGTGCTTGCAACACCCTCTTTCCGTCAGCGTATTTACTCTGGCGAATCAGTTGGGTCGGTGCGCCGCTCGTTTTTGATCACCGGCGTACTTTATATGGGGTTCTCAATCATTCCGGCAATTATCGGAATGGCAACGCATGCTCTTAATCCTGGGCTCGAAAATAGCAATTACGCCTTTCCTTTCCTGGCCACTGAAATCATGCCGTTAGGGTTGGGGCTACTACTATTGGTAGCGGGCCTTTCCGCCACTATGTCGAGCGCCAGCTCCGATGCGATCGCCGGTGTCTCCACGCTCATTCGGGATTTGTATGTGCTGGCGACGGGGCGTACACCCTCGGCCCGTAATGTGGTGCGCTTTTCACGTATTGCCTTAGTGGTAACCATTGGTTTGGCACTGCTTTTCGCACTCGCCTCGGACAACGTGATCACTTACATCACGCGTATGATCTCAACTATCCTGTCAGGGCTATTCGTTAGCGCCATGCTGGGTCGTTTCTGGCCACGCTATAATTGGCAGGGTGCCATTGCCACACTGATTTGTGCCTCGGCAACGTCTTTAATAATTATCGCGAATAGCGACTGGACTGCTTTCTGGGGCAATCCAAGCATCCCCGCTGTTTTAGCGGCTCTAGTAGCGGGGGTGGTTGTCAGCTTACTGACACCAGCTTCCCGCGTCACCTCTGCCCAGGCCCTTGCGATTCTTGATCAGGAACGCCAGCGCATGGAGCAGGTGCCCGAGCCAACGCTGACTACAACGGAAGCGCCCGCTACGCCGCGGTAATCACGAATAGCTAGCATTACAAAAAGCCCCGCTGACCCATTAAGTCAGCGGGGCTTTTTTGTCCTTATAACGATTTTGTGCTGATGGCGATGGCTTATCCGGCAGTTAGCTGGCGCACGGCGAGCTCCACGCCGCGTAGCTCAGCGAGCCCGCGCATACGGCCATAAAGCGGGTAGCCCGGCGCAGTTTTACGCTGTTGATCGTCGAGAATATGATGGCCATGGTCGGGGCGTAATGGCAAACGCGCCCCGCCCTCTTTTCCACGGCGACGCTCCTCTTCGACCAGTGCCTGGATAACGCCGACCATATCAACGTTACCTTCCAGGTGCGGTGCTTCGTGGAACGAACGTGGGTCAGCCTCGCGCTTTGTGGCACGCAGGTGGATAAAGTGAATGTGCGGGGCAAAGTGGCGAGCCATGGCAACCAGATCGTTGTCTTCACGAACACCATAAGAGCCGGTGCAAAACGTTAGGCCATTGGCCGGGCTGGGCACATGATCCACCACCCACTGTGCATCCTCATGAGTTGACACCACTCGCGGCAAGCCCAGAAGCGACCGGGGTGGGTCATCCGGGTGGATCGCCATACGAATGCCGACTTCTTCAGCCACCGGAATAATCGCCTGTAAGAAGTAGCCAAGATTTTCGCGCAGCTTTTGCGCATCAATCTCGGCATACTCCGCCAGCACATCCCGAAACTGTTCCAGCGTATAGTGCTCTTCCGCCCCAGGCAGCCCGGCAATCAGTGTCGTCACCAGCTTGTCGCGGGCGGTCTGATCAAGCGTCTCAAGGTAGCGTTGGGCCATATGCTTATCCGCTTCGCTATACTCAGACTCGGCCCCTGGCCGCTTAAGAATATAGAGATCAAACGCCGCAAACGCGGTGTGATCAAAGCGCAGCGCCAGCGCACCATCCGGCAGTGCATGGACGAGATCGGTTCGCGTCCAGTCGAGCACCGGCATAAAGTTGTAACAAACGGTGTCGATACCGCAAGCTGCCAAATTACGTAGCGTTTGGCAGTACGTAGCAATCAACGCATCGCGCTCGGGCAGGCCCTGCTTTATCGCTTCATGGACCGGCACACTTTCAACCACCGACCAGCGAAGCCCGGCGGTCTCAATCAGGTTCTTGCGCGCTTGAATAGCCTCGACCGGCCACACCTGGTGATTAGGTATTTCATGCAGTGCCGTCACAATGCCGGTCGCACCGGCTTGGCGAATTTCCTCAAGACGTATCGCATCGTTAGGGCCGAACCAGCGCCAGGTATGCTCCATAAATAACTCCCTATCCTTCGATGCCTAGCGCTGCTAACGCGGCGTTTAACCCATCTTGCGTTAAGGCGCGATAGGCCGCTACTACGTCGTCGACAAACGGCTGATGTGTTGCCAACGCGGGCGGTACCACTTCGTCAATGGCTAAAAATGCGTTTACCAACGCGACCGGCTGGTCACCGTGAGTCTGATGTAGCTCAGCAAACTGTTTTGCCATGGGGTCATCAACGGTATAAAGCTTGCCGTTTAGCTCCTGGCCATCGGTATAACGAATCCACCCAGCCATTCCTAATGCAGTGCAAGGCGATGCCTGACCCGCTTGAATACGCTCAAGAGCGCCGCTCAGCCAGCGCTGGGGCAGCTTCTGGCTGCCGTCCATGGCGATCTGCTGCAAACGGTGGCGCAAGCTGTCATTGGTAAAGCGTGAAAGTAGCGAATCAGCGTACACCGCAAGGTCAGTGCCTTCGGGCATATTAAGCGTCGGTGCGGCTTCTTCCAGCATGTAGCGGCGCAACAGCGCGCGCAGTGCCGGTTGGTTGATGCCGTCATACACCGTTTCAACGCCTTCCAAAGCCCCCAGATAGGCCAGCAGAGAGTGGCTACCGTTCAGCATTCGCAGCTTCATGGTTTCAAACGGGGCAACATCGGCGACCATTTCTACGCCGTCGGCCTCCCAGCTTGGCCGTCCGGTGGGGAAGTTATCCTCTACCACCCACTGCGAGAATGCCTCACCCACCACGGCATTAGGATCAGCAACGCCCAAGGCAGCCAAGCGCTCAAAGTCAGCGTCGGTCATCGCAGGCACAATGCGGTCGACCATGGAGCTTGGAAACGCCACTTCGGCATCAATCCACTCGGCAAGTTCAGCGCTGCGCTGCTGGGCAAGCTTAACCACGGCTTTACGAGTACGCTGACCGTTGTGTGGCATGTTATCGCACGAAAGCACGGTAAACGGCGCCACGCCCGCAGCGTGCCGCCGAGCCAGCGCTTCAACCAGTAAGCCAGGAGCGGTCCGCGGCTCCCCAGGTGAGGCGATATCGCCCGCTACCATGGGGTCATCCAGACGCAGCTCACCGCTGGCCGGGTTCAGGAAATACCCTTTTTCCGTCACGGTCAGCGTGACAATACGCGTAGCTGGCGCCGCCAGCCGCTCAAGCAGCGCGTCTCTATCCCGCCCCCAGTTGCCCGACGCATCGCGGCCGGAAAACAGCGTTTCTTCAATCACGCCGATCTCGCGTAGCGTCAGCGTCTGGCTGTCGGCATATTCCGCCACCTGATAGCGGTAACCCGCCTTGCGCAGGCTATCTACCAGGTCAACACTCGAGCGTAAATTGGCGCTACATACGCCCCACTCGCCATCGCCTGTGCGCTGGCGATAGCGCTCAAGATAAACCGCTTGGTGAGCACGGTGAAATGCGCCCAAGCCAAGATGGACAATGCTGATATGGCCGCTGGATTGGCTAGCTTCGATGGTTTGCATGTTCAATGCAGTATTCTCCTTGGCGAGTTATTACACGTCGACATCGAAATAGCGCCGTGCATTATAGAAGCTGATATTGCTAACCAATTCGCCCAGCCAACGCTCATCGCTGGGAAGCTGTCCATCTTCCACCCAACGCCCTAACATACGGCACAAAAGACGCCTAAAGTATTCGTGGCGGGTAAAGGAGAGGAAACTTCGTGAGTCCGTCAACATGCCCACAAAGTGGCTTAAAAGCCCAAGCTGGGAAAGCTGGGTCATTTGCCGCTCCATACCATCCAACTGGTCGTTGAACCACCAGCCAGAACCGAATTGAACTTTACCGGGAATGCCGCTGCCCTGAAAATTACCAGCGGTAGTGGCCAGCACTTCATTAAACAGAGGGTTCACGCAATAAAGAATCGTTTTGGGCAATTGATCATTGCGATCCAAGGCATCCAAAAGCTGATTAAGCGGCGCGGCTATGGGTCTGTCATCCATGGAGTCGAAGCCAGCATCCGCGCCTATCTCCCGCCAACCGCGAGTACTGTTATTGCGTAACGGGCCCATATGGTACTGCTGTACCCAGCCACGCCGATGGTATTCGCGGCCCAGAAAGACCAGCACTGCCGTCATGAATTGCGCCTGCTCGTGCTCATCAGGCAGCGTGCCATCCAGGCGGCGCTTAAGTATGCCATTTAATTCTGCATCGGTAGCCAAGGCAAACTGGACACGCTCCAAACCATGATCAGCAATTTTGCACCCATGCGCGGTGAAGTGGTCCATCCGCTGTTCTAAAGCGCTATAGAGTGAGTTGATATCACTTATCTCTATCCCCGCTGCCTTGCCTAACTTCTCAAGATAAGAGGGATAATCAACCGCAGCCGGCTTAAATGCACGGTCAGGCCTGAAGCTTGGCAGCACTTTGACACTGAAACTTGTATCAGAGGCTATTTGCGCGTGATGGCCAAGGTCGTCAGCGGGGTCGTCCGTGGTACCCACCATGCGGACATTCATCTGCTGAAGGATACCGCGAGCGGAGAACTCAGGCTTGGACAGTAGTGAATTGCCCCGCTCCCAAATGGCGTCGGCGGTGGTAGGGGACAGAAGCTGATCGGTTATTCCAAAGGGGCGTCTAAGCTCAAGGTGCGTCCAGTGGTAAAGCGGATTACCCAAGGTATTAGGAACGGTAGCGGCCCATGCTTGAAATTTTTCGTAGTCACTGGCATCGCCGGTGCAAAAACGCTCGTCCACACCGTTCCAGCGCATGGCACGCCACTTGTAGTGGTCACCTTTCAGCCAGATTTCGGTCAGGTTCTCGAAACGGCGGTCCAAGGCAATATCTTGAGGAGACAGATGGCAGTGGTAATCAAAAATGGGCTCTTTGCTTGCATATCCGTGGTACAGACGCTTTGCCATTTCGCTATCAAGAAGAAAATCCTCGCCAAGGAATGCTGCCATGAAAACCTCCACTGCCATCGTTACGCCTTAGGGTAGAAAGAAACGAAGCTAGCCACCCCTTGAATTGGTTAGGCCAAAGAGTCGACCCAGACGCACGTATTGTCAACCCTTCGCCCGCCAACCACGACGAAAGGCTCATTTAACAATCATATTGGTTAGTCCAATTTAGCAGGCTGTTCTTATCTGGCCCAATGACTACAACGCACAAGTACTCTTTTAAGCAGGCTTTTCAGGAGATGGGGCAACATGCATAAAGGCATAATTTCAGTCTTAGCGGGCGCTCTGTTCGCGCTTTCGGGCTGCTCAATGCCCTCAGAGGTGTCTTCGGGCGTTACTCAAATGAGGCTCGCTCACAACATGAGCGAGAGCCACCCTGTTCATAAATCCTTGGCATATTTCACTGAACGGGTCCGTGAAAAAAGCGGCGGAGAACTGTCGTTCCAGATTTACGCCAATGGTCAGCTTGGCTCTGAACGTGAAGTCATTGAGTTAGTTCAAACCGGCGCCGTGGATGTTACAAAAGTGAGCGCCACCGCGCTTGAGAGCTTTTCTAACATCTACTCTCTGTTCAGTATTCCTTACCTCTTTGCCAACCCTGATCACTACTATCGCGTCATGGATAGCGATATTGCCACCGATATCTACCAGCAAACCGCCGACAATGGCTTTTTTGGTCTGACCTATTACGACTCGGGCATTCGTAATGTTTATACCATTGATACGCCCGTACGGACTCCGGCCGATATGCGTGGTTTAAAGTTGCGCGTTCAGCCCAGCCAAACTGCGCTGGAGATGACCCGTTTAATGGGCGGCGCACCAACGCCCATGGCATACGGAGAAGTATACACGGCGTTACAGCAAGGGGTGATTGACGGTACCGAGAATAACGAAACAGCCTTGACGTCATCCAACCATGGAGAGGTAGCCAAGGAGTACTCCTATACCGCCCATGCCATCGTGCCCGACCTGTTGATTTTCAGCCAACACCGCTGGGAGAGTTTCACGCCACAGCAGCAAATATGGCTTAGAGAAGCGGCAATTGAATCCACCGCGTTTCATAAGGAACTCTGGGCTAAAGAGATCGAACAGGCGGTCACAAAAGCGCAGGAAATGGGCGTTAACTTCCATCACGACGTGGATGTGGAAGCCTTCCGTGAATCGGTTGCCCCCATGCACGAAAGAGTCGCGAAAAATCCGGTTCTGGCACCTCTTTACAAGCGCATACAAGAACTAACGGAGTCTTGAAGCCATGGTAAACACGATTAATCGCTGGCTGAGCAAAGTCATCACGGTGCTTACATCAGCAATGCTAGTTATCATGGTGCTAGTTGCACTATGGCAGGTGGTGAGCCGCTATTTGCTGAATGATCCCAGCACGTTTTCGCAGGAGTTCCTGCGCTATTCGCTTATCTGGATCACGATGATCGGAGGCGCGCTCGCCTTTCACACTAAAAAGCACATTGCGGTAGAAATGGTGACTAACCGGTTTTCTCCTGGCCTGCAGAAAGCCGCTCGGTTTGGCGTACTCGCCTTCCTGATCCTCTTTTCTATTATCGTCATGATTTATGGGGGCGTCTGGCTGGTCTCTTTAACCATGTCCCAACAGACCGTCTCTCTTGGCATACCGATGGGATATATCTATCTCTCCCTACCCATCTCGGGCGTTCTAATCCTTTGGTTTTGTATTTCAGAGCTTATTAATGCCAGCGCCGGAATCCCCCACGATTTCGATCAAACCTTAGACGTTTAATACACAATTAAGGCATTTGAGCCATGACAATTATTGCAGGTTTCAGTCTACTCATTTCTTTCTTTATCCTTCTTTTTATCGGGGTACCAATCGCCATCAGTATGGCGGGTGCCTCCATCGTAACAATGCTACTGATCGCTCCGTTTGATGTTGCGGTATTTACCTCAGCACAAAAGATGGTGACCGGTATTGATAGCTTCACGCTACTCGCCGTTCCTTTCTTTTTGCTTACCGGCATCATTATGAACCAGGGAGGGATCGCTCTTCGCTTGGTCAATGTGGCCAAGCTCTTCACGGGACGCTTACCCGGTTCTCTTGCGCACACTAATATTGTCGGCAATATGCTGTTTGGCTCACTTGCAGGCTCTTCTGTGGCCTCTGCGGCGGCGATCGGTAAAGTCATGCAGCCACTGCAAGAGAAGGAAGGTTATGACCGTAAGTTCTCTGCCGCGGTTAATATTGCCTCAGCCCCCACGGGGTTAATTATCCCACCCACCGGGCTTTTCATTATTTACTCCTTGGTTAGCGGTGGCACCTCGGTGGCTGCGCTATTTTTAGCAGGCTACATCCCAGGCATACTCTGGGGAATGGCAACCATGGCGGTGGCCTACATCATTGCCAAGCAAAGAGGCTATACCACGCCACATAAAGTCCCCTTGCGCGCTGCCATGAAAGTACTGTGGGACGCCGTACCCAGCCTGTTTTTAATCATCATTATTATCGGCGGTATTACAGGTGGCATATTTACCGCCACCGAGGCGTCGGCAGTGGCCGTGCTGTATGCGTTACTGCTCTCTTTCGCCTATCGCAGCTTATCGATTAAGCAACTGCCCGGCATACTCAAGGAAACAGCAGAGCTTACCGTTGTCATCATGTTCCTTATCGGCACATCCGCCATGCTGGCGCTAGTGATGGCTTTCACGGGGATTCCAGCGGCTATCAGTGAAGGTATTTTGTCGCTTACCGATAACCCCATTCTGATTCTCATAATGATCAATATTATCTTGCTATTGATTGGCACGTTTATGGATGTCACGCCGGCCATATTGATCTTCACTCCTATCTTTTTACCCGTGGTGTCGGAATTTGGCATGAGCCCTGTGCACTTTGGTGTCGTGCTCATCGTAAACTTGTGTATCGGCAACATCACGCCTCCCGGCGGCAGCGCGCTGTACGTTGGCAGCAAGGTAGGCAAAGTCAAAATGGAAGAAGTGATCAGGCCTCTTTTACCGTTTTATGCGGCGGTCATCGCGGTCCTCATGCTGATAACGCTACTGCCGATTCTCAGCGAATGGCTTCCGCGCCTAGCCGGCCTCATGTAATTTTGAAGGATTGACCTCGATGAATATTCAAGAGCGCTATTGCTTTCACTTAGCCAAGACTCAGCAAAACCACCTCATCTTTGCATCAAGGGATGAAGACGTGAAGGCCCACTTCTTTATCCTTGAGGAGGGCATATTTCGCGTACTTTTTGAAAAACAAACAGGACTTGAGGTTGGTAAGACCTGGAGTATTGCGCCAGGCCAAGACGATCTTCCTCATCGTGGCCGAGACAGGTTCAGTACCGAGCACTTTAGTTTGCCGGACTACACGCTATCTGAGGATGAACAGAGCTTTGCAATCCAAACTCGCCAGCTAAAAGCCGTCATTCAAAAGGAAGGTTTTCGAATTGACTGGTATCACACCACTCACGGCCAGTGGCAACTGTTCGCTCAGGATAGACAGACCCAAGCGTATAACTTCAATGGCGAATTAGGCCAGGAACTCAAGCACTACCTGAAAAGAGATATTCAGGAGCAGTATTACGGTTTGGGTGAGCGAACCGGGCACCTAAACCATCATCACCGCCGCTATCGTAATATTACGATTGATGCGATGGGTTATGATGCCGAACATTCGGATCCGCTGTATAAACACATTCCTTTTTATATTACCCGCAAGCCGGAACAAGCGTTCTCCTACGGTCTTTTCTATGACAACTTAGCGCCTGGCTACTTTGATATGGGCCGTGAGCTTGATAACTATCATGGCCTTTATCGTTACTTTGAAGCCGAATCCGGTGACCTGGATTACTACATGATCGCCGGCCCTCATATGCGCGATGTAGTGACCAGCTATACCTGGATGACAGGTAATACGGCCCTGCCACCCAAATGGAGCATCGGTTACTCAGGCTCAACCATGAGCTACACCGATGCTCCCAATGCACAAGAGCAGGTGTGGGAGTTTATTGAGCAGTGTGAAAAGCACGACATTCTCTGCGATTCATTTCAGCTCTCGTCGGGTTATACCTCCATTGATGGCAAACGCTACGTCTTCAACTGGAATACGCAGAAATTTCCCGATGCTAAAAAGCTCTCGGCAGACTTCAAGCGCAAAGGTATCCGCCTTGCCGCCAATATAAAACCGGCGCTTCTCACGGACCATCCGCAGTACGCAAAACTGGAGTCGCTTGGCTATTTTCTAAAAGATGAAAGCGGTAATACAGAGCTTGCGCAGTTCTGGGATGGTGGGGGCGCACATGTCGACTTCACCAATGAGGGCGCCTATAACTGGTGGAAAGAGGAAGTAACCCGGCAGTTGCTTGAGTATGGTATCGAGACGACTTGGAACGACAACAACGAGTATGAGATTTGGAGTAAAGGCACTCAAGCAGACGGCTTTGGCGCTCGCCTTCCCTTTACACGCATTCGTGCGCTCTTCCCACTATTAATGATGAAGGCCTCTTTCGAAGCACAAACAACCTACGCTTCTGAAAAACGTCCTTTCCTCATTTCGCGCTCGGGCGCACCAGGCATGCATCGTTACGTGCAAACCTGGACCGGTGACAATCGCACCGAATGGAAAACCATCAAGTTTAATAACAAGACAGGTATTGGCTTGAGCCTTTCGGGCGTTTATAACTTCGGCCACGATGTAGGAGGCTTTGCTGGCCCTAAACCGGATTCAGAGCTTTTTATCCGCTGGGTGCAAAATGGCATCTTCCACCCTCGTTTTACCATTCACTCCTGGAACGAAGACGCAACGGTCAACGAGCCGTGGATGTATGACGAGGCCGTCGCCCCTATTCGTGAGCTGATAAAGCTACGCTCACGACTAACGCCCTATTGGTATAGCGCGTTTTACAAGGCCCATGTACATCACGAACCAATCCTCAAACCCACCTTCTTCGATTTTGAAGAGGACACGCGCACCTGGCTTGAGAACGACGACTTTTTAGTGGGCGAATCGTTGCTCGTTGCAAGCGTTGTTGAGCCCGGCGTCTCGACTCGCGATGTCTACGCGCCTGAACACCCAGGCGGCTGGTTCGATTTTTATACGGGCAGGTTCATCGCAGGCGGCGCACAAGCCACGCTCGACGCACCTCATCATCAAACACCTCTTCTCGTTAAAGCGGGCGCCATTATCCCCACCAACGAGGCTTCACGCACATTTGCCAATAAAGATGAGGACCAGCGCGGCTTTTTACTGTTCCCGCCACGGGGAGCAAATGGCATATCTCGGTACACCCATTATGAGGATGACGGCGAAACGAGCCATTGGCGCACCGCTCATGCCTTGGTAGAGCTTCACATGCATACTAGCGAGGATGCCATCCATGTAACGACAGACGTCATTTCTAATGGCTATCGCCTCCCCTACGAATCAGCGATCTTCATACTGGCTACCGGCGACACCCGCACGCTGTACATAAACGGTGAAGAGAAGCCGAAAAGCAACGAAGTCACTGCCTCCCTATAGCAGGAGTTAAACGCTGGGATAAGAAGCAGGCTCTAAGAGAGTAAGTGCTCTTGAAAAGTGAAGCGAGGAAAGCCCCCTCGCTTCACTCGCCGCGTTTAAGGAAAACCTGTGGGTACAAACGCTTATTACCGTTTGAATGGCCTTCTGGTTCAGCACTTTATTTAGCCTTGGAACACAAAAATGCAACTGCCTACCCCCCAACGTCTCTATCAAAAAACCGGGTTACAACTGAAAGAGCGCATCTTGTCTGGCCTTTACAGCGAGGGCAACCGGCTTCCCGCCGAGCGTGATATCGCTGAAGAGCTGGGCGTTAGCCGCACAGTGGTTCGTGAAGCGCTGATCATGCTGGAACTCCAAGGGCTAGTGGAGGTACGCAAGGGGTCAGGCATTTATGTGCTGCCGCCTCCCAAGGAGCCTATACCCAGTAAGACCGAAGACGAGGATAACGCGCTCAGCGCCGGCCCTTTCGAAATGCTCCAGGCACGCCAGATTATCGAAAGTCAGATTGCAGCGCTTGCGGCCACTCTAATTACCAAAAACGATATACTGGAACTGATGGAGATCAGCAAACAGGCGCGCGATGAAGACCGCTACCAGGATTCAGAATGGGACAAACGCTTTCATTTACAAATAGCCAAGTCGAGCCAGAACGCTGTTTTAGTCTATCTGGTCGAAAAGCTTTGGTATCAACGCGATAAAAATTTATTGTGGCAAAAACTCCATGATCGAATTGATAACCGCCAATCGCTGGATAGTTGGTGCGACGATCATGATGTTATTTTAAAAGCGCTAATTCGACGCGATGCCAGCGCCGCTCACCAAGCCATGTGGCAACATCTCGAAAATACGAAAGAGATGCTTTTTAAAGCCAGTACATTAGAGGAAGAAGACGAACTCGACTACTACCTCTTTGCCGACAAAGTGGTGTTAAAAGAGTAGCGCCGAGTTATTACCCGGCGCTCAGCAACCCATCGTGTCTTGGCACGTTTACAACGCTAGCTCTTAAAAGTCGCTTCAGCCGAGCAATAGGTTCGGCAAAAATAAAACAATATTGGGGAAGAATATAATGCAGGAGACGACTACAAAAACAGCTAATACATAAGGCAGTAGCTCTCTGCTGTAGTCATAAAAAGAGCAGCGTAAAATACCGCAAACCGTATACATCGAGATGCCTACAGGCGGTGTCATCCCCCCAAATGTCACCAGCGTCATCATCAAAAGCCCGAAATGAACGGGGTCCACACCAGCAGCTTTAATAACAGGCACAAGAATAGGCGTTAGCAGCATCACGACAACGGTTGCTTCAAGCAGCATCCCCATACAAATCAGCAAGAATGCAAGTACAAACAACAAAGCAGTTTGGTTAGTAAAAACGCCCAAGGTAAGTTCCGCTATTGTTTGAGGTACACGCTCGAAAGACACCACATAACCGATAATGCCGGCAAACATGATAATCAGCATGACCATCCCGATATCTCTTACGCTGGCACGCATGGCATTGAGCAACTCTTTAACACCCATTTCTCGATGAATGACGCAGCCGATGAAGAGCGCATAAGCAACCGCAAAAGCGCCCGCCTCGGAAGGCGTAAATAACCCATAGCGGATACCCACCAATAGCCAGACCGGAAACAGTATGGCCCAAATACTTTCTCGCAGCGCTTTTAGAATCTCCTTGCCCTTCGGTAAATGAGACCTTACAGGCTGGTAGCCACGATGTTTGGCCATGATATAAGTGGTGACCATAAACGCGACCATCAATAAAAAGCCAGGAACCAGTCCAGCGATAAATAGGCGCCCGATGGAGACCTCTCCTAGATATCCATACAAGATAAGACCAATACTAGGCGGGATCGTCGCGGTAATGAGACCGCCTATCGAAAGCACGGCACCTGAAAAGCCAGCAGAGTAGCCCCCCTTAATCATACTTTTACCCAAGACGCGCGACTGCATAGCGGCATCGGCTACCGCGGATCCAGACACCCCGCCCATCAAGGTGCTCAATACGATGCTCGCCTGGGCCAAACCGCCACTCATCCACCCCGCCAGAAGCGTCGAAAGGTGAACCAGCCGAGGCGTTATACCGCTGGCATTCATCAAGTGCCCGATAAAAATAAACAGCGGCACGGCTAATAGCGGAAACGACTGAGTGGACGAAACAACACGCTGTACAGCGATACTGGTTGGCAGGAATGTGTCCGGCAGTAAGAAATATGAAAATCCAGCAATGCCGATCGCAAAAGCCACCGGCATGCCTATCGCCATAAGCAACAACCCAAACCCCAACAATAAAGCGGCCGTCATAGTGTTTCCTCCACCGCGTTATCGTCGTCTGCAACCAGGCTTGCGATAATCCCTATCGATGTTATACGACGCAGTAGCGTTATTATCATTAAAACAGCACCAACCGGCAGCGCCAATGTGATATAGCCATAACTCAACCCGGCAACGCCCATAGGTCTTTGCCAGTTTGAAGTAGCTAAAATAAAGCCATACCAGGCAAGCAGCACGAGAAATAGCAGCATCATCCCCAGGCACAAACTGGTAATAATTAACTGCAATTTAGCGGGTAGACGAATAACCAACGCATCTATTCTCACCTGCCCCCCATGGCGCAGCGTAATATCCGCGCCCAATACAGCAGTCCAAATGAACAAAAACTGCGCAAGTTCAGCGCCACCAGCGAAAGGCTGGCCTACAGCTCTAGCGGTTGAGCTAACTAACATCGTAAGAGAGGTGCCCCCTAGAAGCGATATAGCCAGCCACTCTTCGCCCTTGTCGTACCAGCGCCACATATTGAATCCTTCCTACTAAGGGCATACGGAAAACTGAATTCAGCGGTAAAGCGAAAAAGCGCCCTTACCTTAGCGGCAAGGGCTTTAACGCTACTCTTGACTGAATAGTTGATCGCGATACTGGTCGTAGCCCAGCTCTTCGTAAACACCGCCCACTCTTTCACGAAACAGCTCCGCGTCGACCTCTGTAAAAGTAACGCCCTCAGACTCCATACGCTCTTGCACGGCGGCCTGAGCTTCGGCTATGGCGATACTTGCCTCATTCCCTGCGCTTAAAAGCTCTTCATCGAGGATAGTGCGTAACTCTTCCGGTAGGGATTGAAACCACTGCTCAGAGGTTGCGATGCCGGTCATTAAATGAATGTGGTTTGTAAGCGCTACATGGGTTATTACCTCATGCAAATTTTGCCCCTCTGCCGCAGTTAGCTGCGCCTCTGCCCCATCAATAGAGCCTAACTGTAGGGCTGAATAAACTTCTGACCAAGGCAGCGGCGTTGCCGTTGCTCCCATCGCTTCGATCGTTTCGACCCATACGGGAGAGTTGATTGTGCGTACGCGTACACCGCTCAAATCTTCTGGCGCGTTGACCTCGCTCTGGGTCAACATTTGGCGAGATCCTTGAAACCAGTTGTAGTTAAGCAGGCGAAGACCACTTTGATCCGCCAGACTTTCTACCCAATCGCTATAAAGCGCTGAGGAGGTGATTTGGTCATAATCTCTATGATCTTCGACGAGATAAGGAGCACTCAAAATACCCAGCTCAGGCTGATATTCGGACAAGCGGCCTGCATCAATCAAAATAGCGATATTGGCGCCGCTGCGAATCTGCTCAACAACATCTTCGTCTGACCCTAGCTGACTATTAGGAAAAATCTGGATAGCCAACTCACCATTAGAGCGCTCTTCTATTTTCTCTTTTGCCGCATCCAATGCTTGCGCAATAGGGTCTTGCGGGCTTAGCGCAATTGATAAGTTTAGCTGGTAGTTGGCATATGCAGAGCTACTGGCGAGTACCAACGCTATGGGAAATAATGTTTTAAGCTTCATTTTCATCTCCTTAATCTATCGTTTGTTATTGATGTTGTATTACTGAGTTGTAGACATTAGCTCTACGCCCCGCTTGACTCCATAACGTATGTTTTAACCAACATGGCGCGTTATGGGAGTAGCTGTTTCTTCAAACATGTCGTGAAACCGGTGTTCAAGTTCTGGTAAAGATTGGAGTATTTCACGTTGGTGAAGGCTCATCGCTTTTGCTGCACCAGGCGCGTCTGCTTCAGCAATGGCGTTTACGATTGATTGATGTTGATCAGCGAGTTTTGCGATAGGAGTGGAATCAGGAATGCTTAGGTAGCGCACTCTATCTAACTGCGCTTTAGCATTTTCGATAACGTTCCACGCCATGGCTTGTCCGGTAGAAAACGCAAGTCTTCGATGAAACATTTCGTCCAAAATAAAGAAGCGATCATGATCTTGTCTTTCGATACAACTTTTTTGGCGCAAGACAAGTTCATTCAATTCCATTATGTCAGCGGCGGGTAGTTTTGCTTTTGCAGCTTCTAGAACAATTGCCACTTCTACTGCTTCACGTATAAAGCGCGCTTCCAGCACTGCGCGTCGGGAGATCCTGACTACATAGGTGCCTCGCTGCGGTCTGACCTCGACAAGTCCCGCTTCCGAAAGCCGAATAAACGTTTCGCGCACCGGTTGACGGCTGATTGAAAAAGTACTCGCTACTTCTTTTTCAGACAGCGCTTTGCCCGGTGCCAATACCATTTTGATAATGGACTGGCGAAGGACATGATAAAGACGATAACGAATCGATTCCGTCTCCGGTATATCCTGCCATAGCGCTTGTAGCGTGGTACTCATATCGCTCATTTAAAATACGCCTGAGGTGAGTCGTTAAGCCATCAACTGATATAACTAGTATGGTAGAATGGCAAAAAACGTAAGCCCTGCATTCTATACTTTGGTAGCGCCTTCCAAATCGACCTTAAACCACCTATTGAACTTACACTGCAAGCAACTGAATAATAATGGATTTTATCTTTATTAAACTTTAATTCGATATTTAAAAATCGCCGAATCTACACTAATTTCGAGACTATAGTGGTATGTGGGAATCATGTTATTTACTGAAGCCATGAAGAGAGCGTGCTTTTTTTGTAATTTTCAAAGCGTTTAATGGCCTGCTTAAAGAGCTCAGCGCGCTATGAGCAATAAAAATCACAGCTCATCAGAAAATCAGCCCCTTCTCTCATTAAGCATGCGCTATCGATCAAAGGATTTGCTTGCCACGCCGCAGCAGCGTGGCGCCGATGCAATGATGGTGTTCAAAATAAAAAAGCCTGCCGGGTGCTGAAAAGCACCCGGCAGGCTCGTACACAATATGAGACGGGTTGTCGCTTTAACACATTAAACAGTTAAAGCTAGTTACTCCCCATCAGCAGATTAGGCAGCCAGAGTGAAATAGCCGGCACGTAGGTCACCAGCATCAGTACTGCCAGGTTGCATAGCAGGAAAGGGACAATTGCTCGCGCCACCGAAAGCATGGGCAGCTTGCCGATACCGGCGACGACAAACAGACACACCCCAACCGGCGGCGTGGTCAGGCCAATCATCAGGTTGAGCACGGCAATCACGGCAAAGTGCACTGGGTCCACGCCAACGCCCGTCGCCACCCCCACCAGCGCCGGGAATAGAATGATCAGCGCGGCGATGGTTTCCATAAAGGCGCCGACAAACAGCAGGATCAGGTTGAGAATCAGCAGCACAATCAGCGGGTTTTCACTGATGGAAAGAATCAGCGTGGCGATCATCTGAGGAATCTGCTCGCTGGTCAGAATCCAGCCGAACAGGTTGGCCAGGCCCACCATCAACAAAAGCGCTGACGAGGTCAAAACGGTATCGACCAGAATGCCCGGCAGTTTGCGCCAGGTAAGCCCCTTGTAGACGTACATGCCTACCACCAAGGCGTAAAGACTGGCCACAATCGAGGCTTCGGTGGGCGTAAAGAAGCCGCCGATGATGCCGTACAGTATAATTACGGTCATCAACAGCGCCCAGAACGCCGTCTTGGCTTCGCGCAGAAGCTGCAGGACCGGCACGCGCTTCTCTTTGGGGTAGCCTCGACGAACGGCCAGAATGTACACCGTCACCATCATGGCCAGACCCATTAAAAGGCCGGGCACCGCACCAGCCAAAAACATCCGGCCGACCGAAATACCGCTTAGCGAACCCGCAATAATCATCGGCACGCTGGGTGGAATAATCGGCCCTATGGTTGACGAGGCGGCCGTCACCGCGGCGGCAAAGGGCTTGTCGTAGCCCGAGCGCGCCATGCCCGGAATCATCACCGAGCCGATGCTCGCGGAGTCCGCCACAGCGGTACCGGAGATACCGCCAAAAATCATCGAGCCGCCTACGTTGGCAAGGCCTAGCCCGCCGCGAATATGGCCAAGCAGCGCGTTGGAGAAGCGCACGATATGTTCGGTGATATTGCCCACGTTCATCAGATTACCGGCCAGTACAAACCCTGGAATACACAGCAGAACGAAGGTGTCGATACCCGCGTACATACGCTGGGGTACGATAGTGAGCGAAATGCCCTCCAGCAATAGATACGATACAGAAGCGATACCAAGCGCAAACGCGATGGGCATACCCACCACGAGAAGTATTAGAAAAATACTAAACAGAATAATAACTTCCATGCTTACGACTCCTGTTCACGGGTGGCAGAGGGACGACACATTGCGATAATTCCCTCAAGACACCCCAGCACGCTATAAGCCAGGAGTAGCGCAAAGGTGACTACCGTTGAGAAAAAGATATACAGCATGGGAATCCGCAGCGTTGGCGAGGTCTGCCAGGTACCGTTCTGGGCATACTGCCAAGCATAGGGCAGCACCAGAAACGCAAATACCCCAATCATCAAGCAGATCAGCGCCTGAAACGCGGCTTTCACGCGTGGGCCAAGCATATGATGGAACAGCTCGACACTGATATTGCGGTGCTGGCGCATCACCACGCCGACCGAGAGCGCCACCATGTAGATAAACAGATAGCGCGAGAGCTCTTCTGTCCAGGCAATGGAGAACGGCAGAAATAGCCGAGAACTCACCTGCAACAACACCGTGCCCGCAATAGCGACCAGTGCAAGCACAGCCAGGGTTAGAAAACAGGTATCCACCCAGTCAATCATGCGTCCAATAGGACCTTGCAGCCTGGGTACTACCGACATCGAATCCAAACTCTCCAACGCTTCTTGCTCAAGCGCTTTTTGATCCGAGCTCATAAACGTATCCTCATGGGATAAACCACTCTTGCAGATAGACGATGGGCTGGCGCACGGCCAGCCCATCCTCATTACTTACCGACTTACAGGCCTTGAATGGCGTCGAAAATCTCACGCTGTTCAGGGGTCAATGCTTCAAGTACCGCTGGACGGGCCGCTTCAGCGAAGGCATCAACATCCACCTCAACGAACTCCATGCCACGCTCTTGCAGTGCCTGTTCCAGACGCGTTTGGTCTTCGATAAACAGCTCTGACTCATACGCTTGCATGGTCGCTGCAGCATCACGTACCACCTGCTGAAGATCTTCAGGCATGTTTTCCAACTGGTTACGGCCAATCACAACGTAGATCCAGCTGCGCACATGACCGGTCATGTTGACGTAGTCCTGCACCTCGTTGAAGCTGGCGCTTTCGATCAGGCTAAGCGGGTTTTCCTGACCTTCCAGCGTATTCTGCTGAAGTGCGGTGAACACTTCACTGAACGCCATGGGCGTTGGGCGTGCGCCCATCGCCTGCCAGGTATCCACGAAAAGCGGCACGTTAGGTACGCGTAGGCGTAGGTCGTTTAAGTCTTCTGGCGTGCGGATCGGGCGGTTGGACGTCAGCTCGCGAGGGCCACGCTCAAACCAGGCCAAGGGCACCAAGTTGGTACGCTCGGTGATCTGTTCTTCAATCTCGGTGCCGATCTCACCATTAACGGCTGCGTGCAGATGCTCGGAGTCGCGGAAGGCATAAGGCACGGCCATCATGGCCGCCTTGGGCGCCCAGTTTTGCAGGCTCTCGCCGGTAATCGTCATGTCCGCTGTGCCCAGCTGAATGCTGTTGATCACATCCATTTCATTACCCAACTGCTCGCTGGGGTAAAGGCGAACTTCAATACGGCCGTCAGAGTTGGCTTCTACTTCTTCCTTGAACTTCTCGGCCGCCTGGTGCCAGATGTTCTGCTCGTTGGCCAGGTGGCCAAAGCGCAGCGTGTAGTCAGCAGCCAGCGCGGATTGCGCGCTGAGAAGAACCGTTCCAAGTACCGCACTGGTTAATAACTTCTTGATCATTTTTATCGCTCCTGCACTTCTGCATTATTGGTTGTTAGTGCGTATGGTTAAGATGAGTTGGCGTGCCCTTTAGGGGTTGATTTGAATCAGCACCTTGCGAGCTTCTTCAGGACGGTGATCAAGCATATCGATAGCACCCGGCATATCGCTTAGCGGTAACCGATGGCTAACCAGCGCCAACGGGTCCAGCTTGCCACTTGCCATTAACGCTATCACCTCCGGAAACTTACGATTATTAAGCCGTGAACCGACCAGCGTCAGCTCTTTTTTGATCACTTCAAGCTGCACCAGATCGCTTGGCTGAACGCTGAACCCGAGCAGGCCAATACGGCCCGCGGGCGATGCCAGCCGCAGCATCTGAGGAAGCAACGCCGGCACACATGCAGCGTCGGCAATCAGCGGTACGCCTTCACCCTGGGTTAGGGCCAGCACCTCTTTTTCGACATCCTGATCACGGCTGTTGAGAACGTGCGTGGCGCCCAACGCTTTAGCGGCCTCCAGGCGCTCATTGATAACGTCGGTAACGATGATCTCTTCAATGCCCAAGGCCCGAGCCATCTGCAGGATCGTCATGCCGATCACGCCTGCGCCCAAAATCAGCAACCGATCACCGGGATGCGGCTGCATGCGGTCCAGCACGTTGGCAGCAATGGTGTAGGGCTCTACCAGGGCAGCGGCGTCCAGGCTGATATGCTCCGGCAGCTTGTGAACATTCGCTGCGGGCACCGCCACGAACTCTTCAAAACCGCCGTTACGGTGTACACCAATGACTTCAAGGGCGCCGCACACGTTGGGGCGGCCAATACGGCAGGGGTAGCAGGTGCCGCAACTAATAACCGGGTCAACGCAAACGCGATCACCCACCGAAACATCAGCTACGCCTTCGCCAACCGCGTCAATAACGCCCGCAAATTCGTGGCCCGTGATGCGTGGAAAGCGCACAAAGGCGTTATCGCCGTGGATAATATGCATGTCCGAACCGCAGATACCGGCAAACGCTACGCGTACCCGTACTTCGCCTGCAGCGGCGGTGGGTACTTCAACATCGGCGACCTGGTAGTCATGGGGCGCCTTGACCTGAAATGCTTTCATGGATGCAAAACTCCTTACCCGTTCGTTAGGTCACCAATGCCAAAGAGTGCCGTCTTCCAACCGATTAACCGGCAGGCTGGCACGCTTATAGGGGTATTGCTTGGCAAGCTCTTCGTCGATATCCACGCCATGCCCAGGCGTTTCGCCCACGATAAAGTGGCCATCCTCAAAACGGTAATCGTGAGGAAACACCTCGTCAGTCGCGCTGGTATGCGGCATGTACTCCTGAATACCAAAGTTAGGCACCCAGGTATCAAAGTGAATAGCTGACCCCAGGCACACCGGAGAAAGATCGGTCGGCCCGTGGAAACCGGTACGCACGTGGTAAAGACCCGCTAAATCAGCAATACGGCGCACATGAGTGATGCCACCAGCGTGAGTCAGCGTGGCACGAATATAGTCGATCCACTGGTTTTCGATCAGCGCTTTGGCGTCATGAATACTATTGAATACCTCACCTACCGCTAGCGGTGTGGTGGTGTGCTGACGTATAAGACCAAACGCTTCCTGGTTTTCAGCCGGTACGCAGTCCTCAAGCCAGAAAAGATGATAAGGCTCAACTTCCTTGCCCAAGCGGGCTGCTTCAATGGGCGTTAGGCGGTGGTGAACATCGTGCAGAATATGCAGATCATCACCAAAGCGCTCGCGTACGGCAGCAAACAGTTTGGGCACATGGTTCAAGTACTTGCTGGTACTCCATACGTGCTCGGCGGGTAAATCGGCATCTGCAGGCTCGTAGGGTTCGCCGTCTTTTTTGGCAACGCCATAAATACTTGCGATGCCTGGCACACCAGCCTGCACGCGCACGGCTTTATAGCCTTCGTCTACATGGCGGGCGACTTCTTCAAGGCACGAATCGATATCGCGCCCGGTGGCATGGCCATACACCATCACGCGGTCGCGGCTCTTGCCGCCCAGCAGTTGGTAAAGCGGCATACCCGCGAGTTTCGCTTTGATATCCCAAAGGGCCATGTCGACAGCGGCAATCGCGCTCATGGTAACCGGGCCACGGCGCCAGTAAGCGCCACGATACAAGTAGTGCCAAATGTCTTCGATGCGCTGAGGGTCACGGCCAATCAAGGCCGGGATTACATGCTCATCCAAATAGGCGACCACGGCCATTTCCCGACCGTTTAGCGTGGCATCTCCGATACCGTAGGTCCCCTGGTCGGTAACGATTTTCAAGGTAACGAAGTTGCGCCCCGGCGAGGTGACAATGGTATAGGCGTGTTCGATTTTCATGGGGTTGCCTCCTCAATGAGGGATACCGTTTCCTGAGTATCGAACATCTCGGGAAACCGCTGTACTAGATCGGGAAGTGAAACAAAAATTTCACGCAAATGGCGCCGCATGGATTGCTCGGCAAGTGCTACGTCGCGGGCTTCAATCGCCGCCATAATATCGGCGTGCTGTTCAATCAAACGGGCAATCGGTGTGGTGTCAGGAACGCTTAAGTAGCGCACACGATCCAGCTGCGCCCTCACCTCTTCGATAACCTTCCAGGCGGCCTGTTGGCCAACGCCCAGCGACAGCGTTTTGTGAAAACGCTCATCCAGCCGGTAGAAACGAATGGTGTCGTGCGGCTCAATACAGCGGCGCTGGCGCTCCAGCAAGTCGTGTAACTCGGTGAGCACTTCGTCGGGAAGCCCTTTGACCGTTGCCTGACGCACTACCGCCACCTCAACCGCCTCACGTACAAAGCGCGCTTCAAGCACTGCTCGCTGAGATATTCTGACCACATAAGTACCACGCTGTGGCCGGACTTCGACGAGCCCTGTTTCAGAAAGACGGATAAAGGCCTCGCGCACCGGCTGACGGCTGACCGAAAAAGCGTCCGCCACCTCTTTTTCAGACAGCGCTCGGCCAGGTTCCAACACCATTTGAATAATCGACTGGCGTAGTACCTGGTAAAGACGCTGACGCACCGACTCGGTCTCCGACGTCTCCTGCCATAGCGCTTGTAGCGTAGTGTTTGTATCACTCATCTGCCGCCGCTTGGGTAAAGGGGCATGACGCCCTTATCTGATACAACTAGTATGGTAGTATGGCGAGATAAACAAAAGCCTAAACGCCCTATACTTTGGTTGAAGGTAACGCACATGAAACGCCAGCTTTACACGGGTTCAAACTATAAGAAATCAATAAACATCAACGACCTTGAACGCATCGCCAAAAAAAGACTGCCGAACTTCGTGTTTGAATATGTGTATGGCGGAAGCGATGACGAACATACGCTGCATCATAATCGCACTGTGTTTGATCAATACCTGTTTGAACCCAGAACAATGACAAAGGTGGGTACGCGGGATTTAAGCACCACACTGTTTGACCGCTCTTACCAAATGCCAGTAGCGATTGGTCCAACAGGCTTTAACGGTATGCTGACGCGTGATGGCGACCGAAAACTTGCCTGTGCCGCCCGCGATGCGAATATCCCGTTTGTGCTGAGCAATGTCTCTACCACCGCCATGGAAGATATCCAGGCCATTGAAGGCTTGACGGCGTGGATGCAGCTGTACTTCTATCGTGACCGAGCCTTCGTAAAATCGCTTATCAAGCGCTGCCAGGACGCCCGTTTTGAAGCCATTGTGATCACTACGGATAGCGCCATTTACGGCAACCGTGAGTGGGACGTGCGCAATTTCCGGCGGCCCATGAAACCCACCTTCGCCAACCTGGCACACATGATGACCAAGCCTCGCTGGATGCTGGATGTGTTGCTGCCCGGCCTACCTACCTTTAAAAACCTGGATGAGCTTCTGCCACCGGAAAAGCGTGGCGCCCAAGGCGCATCGCAAATTATCGGCTCGCAGTTGGACCCGTCGCTTAACTGGGAAGACATTGCCTGGTTACGTGAGACGTGGCCAGGCAAGATAATTCTCAAAGGAATTCTGGCGCCGGAAGAAGCCGAGCAGGCCGTAAAACTTGGCGTTGACGGTATCGTACTTTCCAACCACGGTGGAAGACAGCTCAATCACTCGCTCTCGCCCATGGATACCCTGGCCGACGTAAAAGCCTGCGTAGGGGAACGCTGCCATGTGTTTGTGGATAGCGGGTTTCGGCGCGGCACCGATATTATAAAAGCATTGGCGTTAGGCGCAGACGCCGTTTGGCTTGGAAGAGCGACGCTTTACGGGCTTGCGGCGGGTGGCCAAGCGGGTGCAGCGCATGCTTTAAACCTGCTGAGAGGAGAAGTAGACAGAACGTTAGGCTTATTGGGTCACACCAATATAGAGGATTTAACCTCAGCATGCCTGGTCAAACGACCTCGTTGAATTACTTATGAAACCTCTGATTACCTATGAACGCAATTGCGTATGCTCAGCGCTTGCAATTGCGTTTAAAAACCAGGTTACTGACATAACAACATTAACGATCCATACATAAAAACCCTCTCTATTACGCTATTGCTTATCTTCTTTCATGCTGCATAAACCAAGCCAGAAACGTTAAAAGAAAAAGAGCAACCTGCGCCACAGGGTTTAAAAAATATTAAAGATCCTCTTCTCCTACGCAAAACACCCACTTAGATCCTATTATCAAACAATGGCTAGCATCATCAACTACTTATTAAGCGTGAACGCCTTTTCCGGCTACTCTTCAAACTAATTGAGTGTAAAGGCGCATCTTCATAAAGGAGGTACTAACGTGAGCATACCGAAATTTAAAGAGTGCATCGAAGCCTGTAATATATGTGCGGTCTATTGCGATAACTGCGCGGCCTCCTGCCTTCAAGAACCCAACATTGAACACATGGCTGAATGTATTCGGTTAGATATTCAGTGTGCACAAATTTGCCGGTTGGCCGTCTCCTTTATGGCCCAGAATAGCGAATATGCTCAGGATGTCTGCCAGCTGTGTGCGGATATCTGTCAAAAGTGCGGTGATGAATGCGACCAACATGACGCAGAGCACTGCCAAGAGTGCGCCCAAGCATGTCATCTGTGCGCCAGCCTATGTGCATCAATGGTGGCATAAAAAGGCAGCGCTGCTAAACCCAGCCCTTCATTTGGAAAATAGCTGATTACGCCTAATGTATAAAGTGAGCAAGGCTTGAGCGACCCTATGCTCACTTTTTTGTAAGCCTTATTAATGAGCGGTTATCTACATCCCCTTAACGGGAGCGGCTATACGATGCAAAGCAAGGATAGCTTTATATCATGCGTTTTTCGGACCCACATGCTGCTCATTTGTGCAGTTTTCGCTTTGGCAGGTTGCCGTTATCCAGCCAATATTGAACGCCCCATGACAGAGATGCAGGGCGGGGAGCTGAACGTTGGCCTTTCCGAGAACCCGCCTTGGGTCATACATACTGACCAGGGCCCGGCAGGGCTGGAAGTCGACATCATTCGTGCGCTTGCAGAAGATATGGATGCCACCGTTAACTGGCACTGGGATAGCGAAGGAAACCTGTTAGCGGCGCTCTCCCAATACCAGCTTGACCTGGTGGCCGGAGGGCTTACTCAGGATTCAAATGTGAGCGCCCTCGCCACCCCCACCAAGGCCTACTATGAGAGCCGCTATTCAGTCGGGGTACCCAGAAGCACTTCCTTACCCAGCCATCTTGAAGGTGTTGAGGTCGCCCTTCCTGCCGTTAATCATATCGCCCATGCGCTTAAAAAAGAGGGCGCGATTCCCCGCCCCACTTCAGATATTGATGCACTAAACCAAGCGGTTGCCAACCCCTCCTGGTGGCTGCATGCGCACAACTATCAGGTTGGAGAGTGGGAAATCGCCACCGACCAGCATGTTATGGCGCTACCCAAAGGAGAAAATGCCTGGATGCTGGTCGTACAGCGCCATTTAAATAGCTACCCCGGTATTGAACAACGCCTTCAACAGCTGGAGGCTGAACAATGAAAATACGCAAGCTTTATCACCTGCCTCCAGAGAAACAGCAGGATCTCGACTATCTGATCCGCCTTGAATGGTGGAATTTAGCGTTTCGTCTTTCCATTGTAGCGGTACTGGGTTCGGTACTGGGCAGCAGCCAGGCAATGAAAGTCGCATGGCTGGAAGACATGCTTTCGCTCATTCCGCCTATCGCTTTCTTGCTGGCCGTCCGGTTGCGCAATCGCCCGCCTAATAAAACCTACCCTTATGGGTATCAACGCGCCACGATCATTGCCTTTTTATGCACCGCCACTGCACTAAGCGCGATGGGCCTGTTTTTACTAGGAGACTCGTTGCTAAAGCTTGCCCACCAGGAGCACCCCAGTATCGGCGCCATCACGCTGTTTGGTGAGACGGTATGGATGGGCTGGGTGATGGTTGGCGTGCTTATCTACAGTGTCATTCCGCCGGTTATTATCGGGCGCTTACAGACCAAAGCCGCCGCCAAAGTGCATGAAAAAACCGTCTTTGCGGATGGCAAAATGAGCAAAGCTGACTGGATGACCGGGATGGCTGCCATTGTAGGCGTGCTGGGCGTAGGGGCCGGTTTTTGGTGGGCAGACGCAGTTGCTGCGGCCATTATTGCCCTGGATGTTACCAAGGATGGCATTACCAATTTAAAAGAGGCCGTAGGCGACCTGCTTGATCGCCGCCCTCACTTTACGTCTCGCGAAAAGCCGGAGCACATGGAAGAAGCACTTGAGACCGAGCTTTGCGCCATGCCTTGGGTAGCCACCGCCTCGGTACGCTTACGTGAAGAAGGCCCCATCTTCAGCGGCGAGGCCTTTGTCACCCCGCATAGTAATGATGATTTGGCGCAGCATCTGAAAGAAGCCTCTCAACACCTTAATAATTACGACTGGCGCATTTATGAAGTTGTCGTTACCGCATGGCCCAATGAAGAGCACACACCTTCCCCCGCCAATGCCACTCCTTCATAACTGCTTTTTCATGACTCTTTTTTCATAATCCTTTTTTCATAACCCCTGTTCCAGAACCGCTTTGGTCCAGCGGATTAACGATGATCTAAACCCAAGGCCGCCTCTTTCGCATTCACCCACGGCGAAGGAGGCGGTTCGGTGCTCTTCGACTAAGCGATGTCTAACGCCTTCGCCGGGCCGAAGTGTTCGAAGTGGCGGTGTGACTCGGGCACACCCAAGCGAGTCAGGCTTTTATCCACCGCACTCATAAAGCCATGAGGCCCGACAAAGTAACAGCGCTCGCCGGACACGATATGTTTCGCCAAGAGCTCATCACTGATACGCCCCTGGTAGTCACCGCTGTCATCCTGCTCAAATACGGTGACGACGCTTAACTGCTCAGGATACGCGTGCGCCAATTCCTGTAGCGTGGTCGCAAAGGCACGGTGCTCAGCGTCTATCGCGGCATGCAGATAAGCAACCTTACGGCCTTGCTGCAGCGCCTCTTGAGCAATCGGCAGTAAGGGCGTTTGACCGATACCGCCACTCACCAACAACAGGGGCTCATCGCCCGGTACGAGTGTCATTTCACCCGCTGGCGGCAGCAGCTCAATCGTATCGCCTACGTTGAGTTGGTCATGAAAATAGCGGCTGGCAAGCCCGTGAGGTTCACGCTTGATAGACAAGCGATAAGAACGCCCATCCGGCATACCTGACAAGCTGTAATGGCGATGTACCGGCTCGCCATCAATCATAAGCTTCACGCCGATATACTGGCCGGGCGTATAGTTTGCGACTGGGCCGCCATCTTCAGGCACCAGGATGAACGAGCGAATAACGCTACTCTCCTGCTGTATTTTTTCAATACGAAAACGCCGTGTGCTGCGCCAGCCGCCAAGGCGCTGCTCGAACTCCTGGTAACGCTGCTCTTCAAGCTCGATCAACAATTCGGCAAGCTCCTGGTACAACGCCCCCCAGGCATCCGCAACTTCAGGCGTCACCGCATCGCCCAGCACCTCACCGATAGCCTCCATCAGGCACTCCCCAACAATCGGGTACTGGTGCGGCTGAATATCCAGCGAGATATGCTTATTAACCACGGTTTCCATAATGTGGCGCGCCGTTTCAGGATTCTGGCGAACCTGCACATACGCCAGAATGGAACCTGCCAGCGCCCGTGGCTGCCCGCCATTTTGCTGATGCGTCTGATTAAAAAGCGACTTTACCTCAGGATAGCGCTCAAACATTAACGGATAAAAGCGCTGGGTAATCGCATTGAGATGTTCAGCCACAACGGGGGCTGTAGCAGCAATGACCTGTTCTTGTGCCGGAGTGAGCATGGCGGCCTCTTCCCTATAGCTTAAAGATTCATTTTAAATGCACCTTTAAAATATCAGGTTTCAGCAAGCCTTGGCATGAGCTGCGTCAATAAATCGCTCCTCATGGGGAAAAGAAAAACGCCAACAACGCTGATGCCACCTATTGAACACAGAATTTAGGCAATGCACGCCCAGCGCCTTCCCTGCGATTAACAGGGCTACTTTTTATCAGCGCGTACCCGGCGTTAGATCACCGTAATGCACAGCGGTAACCGCATTTTTTGGCGAGCCATCCACCAGCTTTGTGCTATAGGTCAGATACACAAAGGTTTGTGTTTCAGTATCATGCATGCGCACTACGCGCATATTCTTGAAGAGCACCGAGCGGCGCTGGGTGAACACCACCTCTTGCGAATCTATCTCATCGGGATTAAAAACAATCTCGCCCGTTTGCCTGCAGGCCACGCTTGCTTCGCTGGCTTCTTCAGCAAGCCCAATCGCGCCTGAAATCCCACCAATCTGGGAGTAGGAAATATAACAGGAGATACCCTGCACTTTCGGGTCATCGAACCGCTCGACTTCAATGGTATTGTTAGGCCCCAGCATTCTGAACTCGGTGCGCACGCTACCAATATGCGCCTCCTGAGCCAATAACGAGGCAGGAAGCAGAGCAAGTAAACCCGCCAACGATGCACTGGCGATACGGTTAGGCGACAACATGGGCAGTGTCCTTGAGAAGCGACGAGGTAATAAGTAGGCGACGAGCATACCTGAGTGCGCCTATTCAGGGGAGCCGCATTAACCCTAATACCGAAATGGGCCAGCAAAGAGAACGCCCGCCTTGTGTATCAATCGTTTCTCAACCCTTCGGTTCGATACAGCATATTCACTTCAACAACGCGGCCTTCAACTAAATGGCAGTAATCACGTTGAGTACCACCAGATTCACGACTGCGCACTTCCCCACCCTCACGTTCGCAGTACTCAACGGCATAGCGGTGTGCTTCTTGTGCACCATCCGCCGTACCTTGCGTTGAACACCCAGCCAGTGCAATGGCTATCAAAGCCAGCAGGCCATAACGAGCCATTCGCACCTCCCTTTGCGTCAATGTGTTGAACAGCCTTCATTGGCGTCCAAGAACGCCTGCGCCTGGTTCACTATAGTCAATATTCTGGCTTTCCCGGGCCAAAGGAGAACAGCCAAGGCCGTTATACCGCCGCTGCCATCAAGGCGCTGCCCGCGCGTGACCGGTTAGGGGCGTTGATCGCTTGCGTGATCCACTCCCCCGTTCTTGCTAGCGCGTTTAAATTGATGCCTGACGCAATACCCAAACCTTCAAGCATATACACCACATCTTCGCTGGCCACATTGCCAGAAGCCCCTTTGGCATAGGGGCAGCCACCCAAACCGGCGACAGAACTATCAATAACGCTTACGCCCTCTTCCAGCACCGCATAGAGATTAGCAAGTGCTTGGCCGTAGGTATCATGAAAGTGGGCGGCCAGATTATTCACCGGTACTTGGGCGGCAACAGCCCCCAGCATACGCTTGGCTTTGGATGGCGTGCCGGTGCCAATCGTGTCGCCCAGCGACACCTCATAACAGCCCATCTGGTATAGCGCCTTGGCCACCCGCGCCACCTGTAAAGGCTCGATTTCTCCCTCATAAGGGCAGCCAAGCACGCAGGAAACATACCCTCGCACGCGCAGCCCGGCCTGGCGCGCACGGTCGACCACCGGCTCAAAGCGTTCGAGCGACTCGGCAATAGAGCAGTTTATGTTCTTGTGCGAGAAGGCTTCGCTCGCCGCACCAAATACAGCGACCTCTTCAACACCACACTCAATCGCCGCTTCCAGGCCTTTCAGGTTAGGCGTCAAGGCTGAATAGACAACGCCGGGGCGCCGCTCAACACCCTGCATTACTTCCCGGTGATCAGCCATCTGCGGCACCCAGCGAGGCGACACGAAGCTCGCCGCCTCGATATTGGCACAGCCCGCCTCCACCAGGCGCTGGATGAACGCAAGTTTCAGATGAGTCGGCACGCGCGCCTGTTCATTTTGCAAACCGTCGCGCGGGCCGACCTCGACCAGACGCACAGAGGATGGCAGGGTCATGTCTTCTCCTTATCCGTGACGCAACTGTTCAAGAAGCTGTTGGGCGATATCCACACGCACCTTACCGCCATCCACAAGCAGAGCCGCGATCCGGTCAACTTCCTCATTTTCGGCCCCGGCCATCACTGCGATATTCTTGGCGTGCAGCGCCATATGGCCTTTCTGAATACCTGTGGTTGCCAGCGCCTTCATGGCGGCAAAATTTTGCGCCAACCCTACTGCGACGATAATACGCGCCAAGCGATCCGCCGTTTTTACACCCAGAATATCCAGGCAATGCCGAGCACTGGGATGCGAGCGAGTAGCGCCGCCCACCAGGCCTACCGGCATGGGCATTTCCAGCGTACCGGTCAGGTTCCCTTCGCTATCAGCCTCCCAATGTGTCAAGGAACGGTAGCGCCCGGTACGCGCGGCGTAGGCATGCGCGCCCGCTTCCACCGCACGAGTATCGTTACCGGTTGCCAGCACAACAGCACTCACCCCGTTCATGATGCCTTTGTTGTGGGTGGCTGCCCGATAAGGGTCCTGATCAGCAAAGCGATACGCATTAAGCATGCTGTCACGTACCGACTCGCCGCCAAGATCTTCGAGCTTCCAGGTAGCACGCGCACGCGCAATGCGCCGATCTGCAAGATTGGAAAGAATACGCAGGCAACTGCGGCCACCGCTCCACTCTGCCAGAGAAGGCGCGACGGCTTCCGCCATCGAGTTGACGGCATTAGCGCCCATGGCGTCACGCACATCCACCAGCAGATGCACGATCAGCATGTTGTCGAGCACGCGCACTTCCAGCTCGCGAAAACCGCCCCCGTGCTGCAGCAACACCGGGTCGGTTGCATCGCAAATGCTTTTTACCTGCTCAAACTCGGAAAGCAGCCGGAGGCGCGCAAACTCAGGATTGGGCACATCCAGTAATTGCACCTGTGCAATCATGATGGGTTCTGACGTATCGGTATAAAACCCACCCGAGGCGCGACACTGCCTGGCCGCATTACACACAGCAGCGACCACGGAGGACTCCTCGGTCGCCATGGGCACCAGCTGTTCCTCGCCATCAATGACCAGATTGGTAGCAACCCCGATGGGCAGGTTCAGCGTACCGATAACGTTCTCGATCATGGCATCGGCAGTGGCTGACGAAATATTGCCCGTATCGGAAAAATGCGCGCGAACCTCGTTGCCAAGCCCGGCTATTTCAATGACTTTATCGAGCCGCTCGCTGGGGGGAAGTTGATAAAAACCGGGAATGCGTGATGTGCTGTGTGCCATTGATAATGCCTCTGATCAATTGAGGTTGAATAAGTAAATGTGCCTGAAGCAGGCGGTTTACCAGGACGCTGCATATGCTTCAGGCATGAACCAAACGTATTAAGCAAGCAGCCCTAAAATCCACGGTGCGGCATATAGCGTCATGAACTGCACACCGTAGTTGACGCCCCACCGGTTGAGCAGACCCGCCATCAGTGCCAGCACCATCACGCCCAAAATGCCCATTACGCCAGCATCCATATAAGCGAGCAGCATGACCAGCGAGAAGAACATCGCCAGAAACGCTTCGTGGGGAATGTGCTTGAACACAAAGATGCAGATACGCCGCGCGTACCGAACCGCAATCGGGTAAGTAATCAGCAAAGCGACACCGGCGCCCAAGATGCTGGCGATGGTAATTTCAGAAAAACTCATCAAGTGGTGAGCGTTCTGCTCAAGCGTCAGCACCGGCGGTGCGTTGAAGAAGGCATTGCCCGGACCAATCGCCATCGGGCTCATGGGAATGCCCAGCGCCGCCAAGGGAATCAAGATGCCCGCGATGTAAGAAGCATTGGTGACCGCATCCATTGACGAGAGCGCTCGGCTGGCCTTATTAACCGTGCCCTTCACCCAGCTCGACATTACTTCGCCCAGAAAGATCGTGATGCCCACTGGGCTCATGAAGAACGTAACCGAGCCCAGTACGGAGCTTGCCGCGGCCGAGGCGGTTTCCTGGCGCGTCAGGATACGAAACGGATTAGGTAGCTGCCCTTTTTCATCGTCACCGTAGATCTGGATCTGCTTGGGCTCAGACTCCACCATTTTATGGCGCTCACTGTTGACCGTAAGCTGCGCCAGATTAAACATCATCGGACCAATGGTGATGCCCAAAAAGAACGAAATGAAGACCGTCTGTCCTTCTGGAATGACGCCCATTCCCCAATACAGGTGCCGTAACCCCTGGATCAGAGCCGCCAACAGCACAATACTGATCAGACTGATGACTTTCTCCTTGCTCATCAGCGCCAGAAATACGGCACCGCCAAAGAAAATCTGGCTGGCGTACTGGCCAAGCACATCGGCTAGCGGCGTTAACAGAAAGGCGAGGAACAGGCTGATGGGTATTGCGACGAGCGTGCCGATGACCGAACCGGAGGCCATTTTACGAATCGCCAGGGTAGCGTGCCCTTCCCGCTTTAGAATCAGCGCGTGCTCGACCATAGGGGCCGACATCACCCCGCCCGGTATACCGGCTACCGAAACGGGGATAGAGTCGGTCAGCTTCTTGGCAACGATTGCCGCCATAAAGAAAGCCAGCACCACGGGAAGCGGTATACCTGCGACCACCAGCGCCAAGATTACGGGGGCCAGTACGGCGGTTTCATCAGTACCCGGCGCAACGCCAATGGCGGTATAAACGACGACAGCAATAATAGCGGCCGCCAGCATTTGAAGTAATAAGACGGGATCCATTACTACGTCTCCTCACCGGTTTGCAGCTGCCGCTTAGGGCGAAACAGCAGCGCATTGATGAAGAACCCCAGAATAGCGCCGCTTAGCCCCAGAATAAGCGGAAGCGGAGGCTGCGCCGGGGCAAGCAGATAGCCGCCTAGTGTTAACGGCGTGGAAATACACAGTGACAGCAGGAGGTCTCTCCCACTCACCGTGTCATCCCACACATTGAGAAACCGGTTCTTTTGTTCAGCCATAGCGTGTCTCCTTGAATTTATTATGGATGTTTCTTTTTTAATGCCGCTCATGATGGGTAAACTTGCTGATTACTGACAGGTACAGTTAGCGAGATTGTACGAGGTACTGTACCTATCAAAAGAGAGGTACACTGATTTCACCGGGTTGGGTTTAGCCCATTTACGGGAGGCACCTACCATGTCGAAATCCAGACGCGTGGCTGACACCATCCTCAAGGCTATCGAAGAAGGCCGCCTGGCACCCGGTGCCAGGCTCGCCTCTATACGCGAAGCCGCCCGCCAGCATGGGGTTTCGAAAAACACGATTGTTGATGCCTATGATCAGCTGATTGCACTGGGCAGGTTGCGCGCCCGGCAAGGAGCCGGTTTTTTTGTTACGCAGCCACCCGCGCTTGAAGCGCTGGAAAAGACCCACGAGCTCAATGAAGCTGTTGATAGCGTCTCGCTTTTGAGAGAGCAGTTGGTAGGTAATTTTCAGGTGCGGGTAGGCGACGGCCGAGCACCCGCTAGCTGGATGGGCGGCGCGGCGCTTGCACGGCAAGCCAAGCGGCTAACATCCATCGGCAATGATGATATCGAGTACGGTGCCCCACAAGGGTATCTCCCACTGCGTGAAACGATTGCCAGGGTATTGGCCGGGCGCTCTATTCATGCTTCCCATGAACAGGTACTGCTGACCTTCGGCGCCAATCACGCTTTCGATCTTATTATTCGCCACCTGATCGCCCCGGGTGACCGAGTTCTGGTGGAAACACCCGGCTATTACCCGTTGTTCGGCAAGCTGCGCTTGGCCAAGGCGAAGCTGATTGGCGTTTCGCGCAGCCACGAAGGGTTGGACCTTGATGACCTTGAGCGCAAAATTATTCAATACCGCCCCAATGTTTTCTTTCTACAGCCCAATGCTCACAACCCGACGGGCTCTACCCTTTCACTTAACCAGCTGTACCGGCTACTGACTCTCGCGGAGCGCTACAACCTGATACTGGTAGAAGACGACGCCTTTGCCGACCTGCTCCACCGAGGAAGCGCCCACCTGGCGGCCCTGGATGACCTGAGTCGCGTGATTTACGTAGGCACGTTTTCCAAGACGCTTTCCACCGGCATTCGCTCGGGCTATTTAGCGGCAAACCCTGCGCTGGTTAATGCACTTACCGATATCAAAATGGTCACCGTCGTTAACAGCTCTACCTTCAGCGAGCGCCTAATTCACGACATGATTAACCACGGGCGTTACCGCCGCCATCTGGTACAGCTGCGCGAACGCATTACCAAGGCCAGCGCCAGTACCATTACCGCGCTGAAAGAGGTGGGGCTTGAGAATATAGAGGGGCCAGGGGAAGGTTATTACTTATGGGCGCGCCTGCCGAACAACATTGATGCAATGCAGCTAGCCAAAAAAGCCTCGGACGAAGGTATTTTCATCGCCCCTGGCAGCATCTTTTCACTACGCCCCAATGGACCGGATGCATCGTCCATGCGTATGCATATTGCCTACGCTAATGATCATCGGTTTTTGGGGTTTCTTGAGCGTTGGTTGGGGTAGGGTTTGGCGGCTATAAGGGGCACAATTCATCACTTAAGCCACTTATAAATAAAATTTTATCTTATTATAAAAGTCTTCCGCATACCTTATCGCATACTATACGTAATGTGGTAGGGCCCTTCTATCACTCTGCTGCCGAAAAGCCATCTACTTTTCATAGGGGCTGTTACCGCCTCCTTCGCTATAAATAATCTCAGTCTAAACACTTCAGGCGCTTCCCGAACACGCTAACAAAAAAGCCTCAGCGCAATGGCCAGGGGTTCTTCGTGCTTAATGCCACTGCCTTAGCCAGCTCACCACTTCGCAGGCAACACTTTCTTTGAGCACGTTTCAAACCCTACCTTGCCATCGATAAAAGCAGGCGAGCGGGTTAGTTGGGGAATGAGAACTCCTATCGGCGAGCTTTGTGATAATGGCATGCATTAATGGATGAATCACATATTCCCCGAGCCCTATCACGAATGGAGTCAGGTAGCGGTACTACTGCAGCCGGTATTCCTATGCGGGATCAGCCTGACATCAGACCATCATAGTTCTGTCACGCCTCTGACACTTCTTATCCCTAGCCTCTTGTCCACTGAACAATGAGTAAAAGGGGCTCCAACCATGACAGACAGCGTCGTGCTTACGAACATTACCAAGAAATATGCCGACAATGTCGTTCTGAATGGCATCTCCCTCGACATCCGCCCAGGAGAATTCCTATCGCTAGTTGGCGCGTCAGGCTGCGGTAAGTCGACCCTCCTGCGTATCATCTCCGGCCTAGAGGAATCGGACAGCGGCACCATCTCTATCGGTGAGCGAAATGTTACCCATCTAGAGCCGCAGCAGCGCGATGTGGCAATGGTCTTCCAAAGTTACGCCCTCTACCCACATATGACCGTGGCCGAAAACATCGCTACTCCCCTGCGTATGTCCCGTCTGAATGCTCTCTCTCGACTGCCGCTGATCGGCATGGCCACCCCCGGACGTCGCAAGATACTGGCAGCGATCAAAGCGGAGGTCCATGCAGTAGCCGCCCAGTTGCAGATTGAGGCTCTGCTCGGGCGCAAGCCAGCTCAGCTCTCCGGCGGACAACGGCAGCGCGTGGCACTGGCTCGTGCCATGGTCCGTCGGCCAGCCGTCTTTCTTATGGACGAACCGCTCTCCAATCTAGATGCCAAGCTGCGCGTGCACATGCGTACCGAGCTCACTGAACTGCACCGCCGTCTGGACACTACCTTCATCTACGTCACCCACGACCAAGTGGAGGCGATGACCATGTCTGACCGAATCGCACTGATGGCGGACGGCAATATTCTCCAGCTCGGCACGCCCAATGAGCTCTACCACCACCCAGCCACTCTGCAAGTGGCGCAGTTCATTGGTTCGCCAGCAATCAACTGCTTCGAAGCGCCAGTTGCCAACGGCGCAGTTACGTTGCAGGGCCAGCCGATGACAGGCTTAAGCGTGGGAGAGCATCGCAGCGTGGTAGTGGCAGTACGTCCCGAAGCGCTGCGTCTGAACGCCGAACCGGGTGACATGGCACTGCACACCACCGTTCGACGCCTAGAGCTCCAAGGCGCCGACTGTTTCCTGATCGCCACGCAGAAAGATCAGGACCGCATGCTGCATGCCCGCCTCTCCCCTGAAGAAGCGGTCAAGATTGATGTCGGCCAGAAGATCATGCTTTATTTTCGTCCGGCGCTAGCGCACTTCTTCACAGAGGATGGCTTGCGCATTGAGCCTACCGTCGAAAGTCTGAAGACAGCGGCTGAAGAGTCGCGTGCCGAGGTGTTTGCATGAGCGGTATTGTCGAGACTACTGCCGTACCGGCGACACGGTTAGCAGACGCGGCGGGGCTGCCCCAGGCTCGCCGGCGCCAGCTCAAGGGCTATGCCTTCGCCACGCCGGCAGCGCTACTATTACTGTGCATTTACATCGTTCCACTGATCACCCTGCTGGTAATGAGCCTAACGGATTATCGCCTGGGCGCCGTGGTCACTCAGTTCGTCGGTCTGGATAATTTTTCGCGAGCCTTCTCAGACCCAGTGTTTCGCCGAGCTTTTACTAACACCCTGCTCTATGTGGCGATCGTAATCCCTCTTGGTGTCGGACTGGCGCTGCTTATCGCCACGCTAATCCACAGCCGCGTACGCAGCCGCTCCTTCTACGAGGTGGTCTACTTCCTACCAGTGACCTCAACTCTTGTGGCGATGGCGGCTGTGTGGCAGTTTATCCTACACCCACGCCTCGGCCCGGTTAACGCCGTCCTAAAGTCGTTCGGGATCGGCGAGATCGCCTTTCTCTCGAACCCAGCGCTAATCATCCCCACTCTCGCCATCATCGGCGTATGGCAAGTCATCGGTTTCAACATCATCCTGTTCCTCGCTGGACTATCGGCGATCCCACGCGATCTATACGACGCTGCCCGAGTAGATGGCGTGAGTCGTCCTCTTGATCGTTTCCTGACAGTCACTTGGCCTATGCTTGGCCCCACTGTGATGTTTGTCGCGGTGACCACCTCAATCACAGCCTTCAAGGTGTTTGAAACAGTAGCAGTGTTGACCCGGGGCCGAGACGGATCAGAAGTTTTGCTCTACGCACTTTATTTAGAGGGGTTCGAGTACTTTCAGATGGGCTACGCCGCAGCTTTGACTCTAATTTTCCTAGCCTTCGTGCTGTTCCTGTCCATCGGGCAGGCACTTCATCTCGACCGTAAGGTGCACTACTGATGACTGATGTTCGTCGCCCCCTAACTGGGTATGCCTGGCGCCAGCTGTTACCCCACGCGGTGCTGATGACAGGCGCTCTGTTCATACTGCTGCCTTTCTATTGGATGCTACTGACCTCGCTACGCGCACCGGCTGAAATTTTTAGCGTTAGCCTATGGCCGATCCCTCAATCCTTCCATGCTTTGGATAACTTCACTTCGGCCACACAGGCAGTGCCACTGTTCAGATTCATGCTCAACGGCGTTATCGTCTGCTGCAGCATTCTCATCGTGCAACTGCTGGTGGCTATCCCAGCCGCCTATGCCTTAGCCAAGCTGCCGTTTCCCGGCGCTAAATTGTTTTTTTCATTGGTTATCGGTGCGCTGTGCATCCCGATGCAAGTGCTGGCACTGCCGATGTTCATTGGTCTGGCATGGGCCGATCTGCTCAATACCTATTTCGCTATGATGGCTCCCTTTTTCCTCTCAGTGTTCGCCATCTTCCTTTTCCGTCAAACCTTCAAATCCTATCCAGACGAGATCATCCAGGCGGCGCGGCTCGACGGCATGAGCGAAATGAGTATTTGCTGGCGCCTTGTGGTGCCTTCAGCGCTACCGGCGATTGCAGCCTTCACCGTATTCTCCATGGTGGCGCACTGGAACGACCTCTACTGGCCAATGATTGTCATCTCCGACATGCGATTAGCCACTCCTCCACTCGGCATGCTGTTTTTCGCTGATGCCGAGGCTGGAACTAACTACGGTGCCCTCATGGCCGGAGCCACGGTACTAACCATGCCACTGGTGATCTGTTTCCTACTCGCGCGCCGCCAGTTCATCGAAGGAATCACGATGACCGGTGTGAAGTAGGCGTTATACCCAACCGCAACTGGAGATTAATTAATGAAATTTCGTTATCTCGCCGCCATGGCTACGCTAGGCACCGGCTTGGCTCAGACTGCTGCCGCCGAGACCGTCACCCTCGACGTACTGCACTGCAACGCCAGCTTTTCACGCTTTCACCAGCCCATCGCTGACGCCTTTATGGCCGAGAACCCGGACATTCATATCAACTTTCTTGCGCCCTGCGCCGACTATGACGCTGGCCATCAGCAAATGCTGCGTTTTGCGGTGACCAATAATCTGCCCGACCTCTACTTCTCAGGCTTCCACCTACTTGAGGAACTGACCCAGTCGTTGGCGGAACGTGGTCAGATACAGGATTTGCAGCCCTATCTCGACGAGCTGGGCGAGACATTCATCGCTGAAAACTACGACCCTAATATCTTGGCGTTGGGCCATGTCAATGGTTCCCAGTACGGCCTTCCGGTCAACGCCTCTTCGCCAATCATGTACTACAACATTGAGATGGTACGCGAAGCTGGCGGCGATCCCGACAACATGCCCGATAACTTTGATGACCTGATCGAACTAGCGGCCCGCATCGACGCGCTAGGCGACGATATTAGCGGCCTTTCTTACGACGTACATGGCTGGAGCGATGACTGGCTCTGGCAAGCGCTTCTCTACCAGCAAGGGGGTTCGTTACTCAACGCAGAACGCGATGGTGCCGGCTTCGATAACGAATTCGGACTCAACGCCTTGACATTAACCCAGCGCTTCGCCACTGAGGCCGGCATGGAGGTAATCGACCCAGACCAGTCACGGCAGCAGTTTGGCGCAGGACTCACCGGCATTATTTTCGATACGCCAGCCCGCCTGCAGACCCTTAACGGACTCGTAGGCGAACGTTTCGAGTTGGGCACAACAACGTTCCCTCTTAACGATAAAGAGCAAGGAGGGGTCCCCACCGGCGGCAATGCTGTTGTGGTTACATCCCAAGACGAGACACAGTTAGAAGCGGCGCGAAAATATGCATTATTCGTCACCGGTCCAGAAGCACAGGCCATCGCCGTCAAAATCACCGGCTACCTGCCAACGAACCAGCTTGCCTTGGGCGATAACTACCTGGCTCCCTACTATGAAGCCAACCCGAATGCCGCTACCGCCACCCAGCAGGCCGACCGTTCACTGCCTTGGATCGGCTATCCGGGTGGCGAGTCGGTGCGTATCTGGCGTACCCAGCGCGATATCATCAGTCAGGTGATGCGCGGCGAGGTAACTCCGGAAGAGGGTCTAGACCGCATAGTCAGTGAAACCAATGCATTGATTCGCTAAGCACGCTCTGCGCTAAGCCCGGACGGCTCGCCAAGTATTAGCTTTGGGGCGTCAGGAATCCCACAATTGGGAGCGCCAACGCTCCTCTTTATATTGAGAAGAATACTCCTATCATGAAGATTATCCAGATCACCGATACCCATTTCGTACCACCAGGGAATACACTCTATGGGCTAGATCCTGCCGCCAGCCTGCGGCGCGCTGTAGCAGATATAAATGAGCATCATGCCGATGTCGACCTCGTCGTCGTTACAGGCGACCTGGCCAACGACGGAGACGAGAGCGCCTATCGGTTGCTGTGCGATACTTTAGCTCCGTTGCCCTGCGAAGTAAGGTTGCTGCTAGGCAACCATGACAACCGCGAAAACTTCCGCCGCGTTTTCCCAGAGGCGCCGGTAGACTCTCAGGGCTTTATTCAGTCAGCACTCACTACATCAGATGGTACATTGCAGTTACTATTCCTTGATAGCCACGAGCCAGCGACTATCGGTGGAAAATACTGCCACCTGCGTCTTGATTGGCTTGCGACTGAATTAGCCAAGACCCCAGATATACCAGCGGTGATCTTCATTCACCACCCCCCCTTCGATACTGGTTTTGCGCATTTCAAGCATATCGGCTTCCATGATCCCGAAGCGCTGCTAGAGGTATTACAAAACCACCCTGCTGGTATAAGACATATGTTTTTCGGACATATTCATATCTCGCTTTCCGGTATTACCGAAGATGGTATCTCCTATACTTCGGGACGCGGCGTAAGCCACCAATTTATTGTTGAGCCCAAGGACCCAGCCCCCTATTGGACCGCTGGCACAGGCCCAAACTACACAGTCATAACCCAGCGGGGTAAGGAGCTACGCGCCATGCACGTAGATACGCTGGATGCTCAATCGCTAGTCAGGTCCAGCGAATGTTCCGGCCCCTGACATAATCCCAATGAGCACCAAGGTTTGTTAAAAAAACCGAAAAACCAGCGATAGGTGACGTTGGTCTGAATCTCGCGCATCAACTGGTGCTCACTTCGAATACCGAACAGGTAACCGATAAGCAACGCCTTGAAGAGCAGCACGCGGCCGGGCGCAGGCCGACCGTTATCTGCACAGTAGAGATGCCGCGTTTGATCAAGGATGAAACCAAAGCCAAGGACTGCCTCGATCTGACGCAGCAGATGGTTCGATGGCACGATTTCTTCAAGCGTTACCATCTCAAGCTAGTACTGATGCGGGGAGACTAGAAGAAGTGGCATAGCCCAAACGCCACTCACGGCGGCCATCGGGCCAGATCCTAAGTTCTAATCCCATGCCATCTGAGAGGGTAACAATTTTCGTGCCAGGCTTAGTTGCGTTTATCTGACGGATAGTTAGCGCCATACGGGTATACCGAGCGTCTTCGAATGGAGGTCTATACCGTACTGTATACCACTTGGAAGCGGGATTTGGAAGGAACACCGAGGAACAACGGGGAGCTAAAAATCTATGTCTTTCAGAGTATTACACTCTATTTTTGGCCTTCTCAGGACTGCTCAAGAATGGCCGTTGGCGTCCCTGGCAGGAGTCGAACCTGCGACCTGCCGCTTAGGAGGCGGCTGCTCTATCCTACTGAGCTACAGAGACTTTGCTTGCAGAAGGGGCGCACAGTATAACGTGTTACAGATAACACTCCAACCCGCCTCTGCCCTTCTTACACCCAGCCCAACAAACGCAGCGCAAAAATGCCCAGTGTTACCGAAATACTGGCCATTAAGGTGGTGATCGCAATGATGTTGGCGGCCAGGCCTGCGTTGCCGCCCATGGCTTTTACCATGACAAAGCTGGCGGCGGCGGTGGGGCTGGCAAAAAAGAGGAACAACAACCCCAACTGTTCGCCTTCAAAGCCTAACAGCCAGGCAGCTACGGTAGAGAGCACAGGTAAGACGGCCATCTTCATAATGCTGGAGCTCACCGCAATGTCGCTTTTATCTCGAATGCTGGACATCGAGAGCGTTGCGCCAATACAGATCAACGCCAACGGTAGTGTGAGCGACGCGAAATAATCCCCAGAGGTCATCACCCAACTGGGGAGCGAAATGGAAAAAGCGGTAAACGGTAAGGCCACAATCACTGAAATAATCAGCGGATTCGCCGCAATATGCTTGAGAATGCTGCGCCAATTAGCGGCTTTTTCTGCTTGATACGCGGCCAGTACCACCACTGATAGCGCGTTGTACATAATAATGACCACACCAACCAACAGGCTGCCCGTTGACAGCCCATAGTTGCCGTACATGCCCGCTGCCAACGCCAGCCCAACGACACCGCAATTACCGCGAAAGGCTCCTTGAACATAAATCCCGCGCTCGGCATAAGGAACGCGAAAGTGTGCCCATAGCCAACTCAACACAAACTGCCCCAGTGTGGCGATGGCAAAAAACACCATTAACGAGATATCCAGCGCAACGCTAATATCGGCTTTAATCAAACTTAAAAAGATCAAGGTGGGCAGCGTGGCTTTAAATACCAACGCAGACGCGGTGGTGACAAAAGTGCGATCAATCCACCCCAGGCGCTTTAGGCCAATCCCCAGAAAAACCATGGCAAACACGGGTAAAGTGATATCAAGTGTTTGAGTAAACAATTCAAGTAGGTTCACAGTGTTGCCTCAGCCAATTCAGCGTGCCCTTTCAGTTTGCGGTGGCGGGTAGTTTATCGAATGCATATCAAGAAAGGCAGACGCCGGACAGCATAGCTGTCGTGACCTAATAACGTAATCAAAGAGTTCCTGAAGGGTCTGGTCGGTCGCTGCGTTGACTACCACGCTGTTGCGCCCTTTTCCTTTCGCTTCATAGCTTGCGGCATCTGCCCGCGAAAGTGCGTCATCGACGCTGGCATCCCGCTCATCAAAACTGGTCACGCCAACACTCGGCGTTACCCGATACTCTTTGCCTGAATGGACAACCGTCACCTCACTGATCGCCTGGCGTAGTGCCTCCGCAATGGTTTGCGCCTGCCCCAGTGTACAGCTTGGCAGTAACACACCAAACTCATCGCCCCCTTGGCGGGCAACGTGGTCGCTACGCCGTACTTTCCACGCCACTATTTGAGCAATTCGGCGTAGCATCTCATCCCCCAGCGCATGGCCACCTTCATCGTTAATGGGCTTGAAACGGTCCAGATCAAACATTAACAAGGCAGCAGGTTTGCTGGTTTTTAGGAAATCGGCAAAGGCTTCTTCCAGACGACGCTCAAACCCGCGGCGGTTTAAAAGCCCCGTTAACGAGTCGTGTTCGGCCTCCCAGCGCTGAAGCGCTTCCTGCTGACGACGTTCGGTAACATCTTTCACCACCCCTACTAGACCCAGCGAATGGCCGCCCTGAGCAAGCACAACGACTCTGGCATGAATATCCAGCCACAGCATTTCGCCTTCAACGTGGGTAAATCGCATTTGGCGGATAAAGTCATTGCCATTTTTCAAGCTGTTGATCCACATATTCCTGACGCTCTCGCGATCATAGGGGTGGATCTGATGTAACAGGGCTTCCATCGTCCAGTCAGGGGTAACGCCCAGCATTTCTAACAGCGCAGGGTTTATATAGGTAATCGTGCCATCGAAGCTGGCCACAAACATGCCTTGTGGAGCAGCGTTCAGCACGGAGTCTAAAAACGCCTGGCGCTCCTGCAGGTGGTCAACCAGGGTCTGGCGCTCCTCCTCGACGCGATTAAAGGTCGTGGCAACCTGCTGTAACTCTTGCATAGTGGTCGCAAGGCTTACGTTCTTGCGCAACCCGCTTCCCACTTCACCAATTTGAGCCTCAAGATGGTTAAGGGGCGTCAAGATACGCGCCAATATCCACCACAGTAGAGGCATGATGAGGACAGCTAAAAGTAGCCACATCCACCCTAATTTACGGATAAACCCGGAGAGCGGCAGCTGCGCCTGCTCATTAGGTAAATAAAGCCCAATGACCCAATTGGCAGGCCAAACTTGAGCATACGCCTGGAGCCCTACTCGCTCACTCAATAGGGTGCCAACGCCATCACCCTGCCAACCATCAAGCGCCAGATCCAATAACGGGTTAAGATATTTGCGATCAATGGAGGTGTTAACAAGTTGAGAATCGGGGTGGTAGAGTATCATTTCAGAGGCGGTGACCACCGCTGCATAGCCTTGTTCGCCTAAACGTACTTTTGCCAATCGATTAAATAATCCACCCGCATCCAGGCTTAGTACGCCACTGGTAACGCCCATGAACTCTCCCCGCTCATCAATGCGAGGCACACTTACCAAAACGAGAGGCGCTTGGCTTGCACGTCCTATAAAGGGTTCACTGACATAAGGTTGCCGCGTACCGCGCAGCATTTTGAAAAACTCTGTATTCCTGTTATCAAGCCCTACGCGTCCGATTACGGCAGGCCAGTCAGCAATTATATCTCCATCACGATTGGTGACCACGATGCCTTCAAACCATGACAGTAGCGTATCGTTATTACGAAGTTCATAACTTAGCCCGCTCGGGTCATCAGCGTAACCGATAATATTGTTTAGCCGCTGCAATGCATCGAAGCGAAGCTCAACCTGCTGAGTGATCTCATCCGCCAGCAACCGTGCTTCATAACGCAGGTGGGCCATGTTGGTTTCAAGAACCATAGTCTTACCCACCTGCCAAGCCAAGCCTAACAGCAGGGTAACCAGCAACAACAAGGTAGCCAAAAGCCCCAGCAATAGCCGGCCTTTGAGCGTCCCGAATGAAATTGTTTTTCTTAGCAGGCGAAACAGAGGCACTAACGATCCTTTTTTAAAAACTTCTCTATGCCATACAGCTCTAACACTCTGTTTCTACTACAGAACCTAATCAAAACAGAAAACCTTCTCGCACCGCATTAAATTTAATTAAATCGATTATTAAGCTTCATGACTATAAATACAAATTTCTATAGTCATGTAAGTACTTGCCGTGACTAATTGATAAGCAGGGCTGTTTCACGTATGTTCGCTCGCCTAACTTCTTGCTCCGTTACGAATGACAATATTTATGGCAAAAAGAACAGCAGGTTATTCATCATCCGGTATTGTTAAAATTAACGCGCTCCCCGCCTTGCTGTCTGATTTTAGCCACTTTTCACGTTTACAGCCACTGCAAAAAAAACCAGATGCAGTTATTGGATGGGGCTTAAAGCCCTCTAGCCTCCGGGCGCGACGTTATGCAAAACGCCATCAGCTACCCTATATTGCCTTGGAAGACGGCTTTTTACGCTCGCTTGGCTTAGGGGTAATGGGCTACCAAAGGCATAGTCTGGTGGTCGATCACACCGGTATTTATTACGATGCTTCAAAACCTTCCGATTTAGAAAACTGGCTGAACAACGCCACTTTTACTATCGACGAAATCAACCAGGCTGAACGGTGTATTCATCAGCTTACCCGCTACCGCCTTTCAAAGTACAACCATGCGCCAGATGCTGCTTCAAGCAATTCACCCCAGGAGAGAGTGCTGGTTGTTGATCAAACCGCAGGCGATGCCTCTATTGAGTATGGGGGAGCGAATGCGGATAGTTTCGAGCAAATGCTGGCAACAGCGCTTACCGACCACCCTACGGCTGAGATTCTGGTCAAGATTCACCCGGATGTTATCGCAGGCAAAAAACAGGGCCACCTGCTCAGCGCGCAAAACCACCCCCGCTGCCGCGTGATCAGTGAAGACATTAACCCTTGGGCATTATTTGATCAGATTGAAACTGTATATGTCGTGACCAGCCAGCTCGGTTTTGAAGCGTTGCTGGCGGGCAAGTGCGTTCACTGCTTTGGCCTGCCCTTTTATGCAGGCTGGGGGCTCACCGAAGACCGGCTAACCTGCTCGCGACGACATAAAAAGCGCACGCTTTATGAAGTATTCGCGGCAGCTTATCTGCGTTATACGCGCTATGCCAATCCGTATACGCTAAAACCTGCCACGCTAGAGGAGACCATTGCGCTAATTGCCGACCAAAAGCGCCAGCAGGAGCGGCTACGCGGCAAGTGGATAGGCTGTGGCTTCTCCTCGTGGAAGCGACGCTTTATTCATGACTTTTTAGGCGGTGCCGCACAGCTTACGTACCAGAAAACGCTGCCTGAGGCGCCACCTTCACAAAAGCTTTTAGTGTGGTCCAGCCGTATTGATCACACCTTCGAGCAGCAGTACGCCGCACTGATGCCCCATTTATGGCGCATTGAAGATGGCTTTATCCGTTCGGTAGGCCTGGGGGTTGATCTTACTCAACCGCTTTCACTGGTCATTGATGCTCAAGGGATCTATTACGACCCAAGCCAACCCAGTGACCTGGAGTCGCTGCTTGAATATTCCGATTTTAGTGACGACCTACTAGAGCGTGCCGACCAACTACGAGAGCGTTTAGTGGCATTAAAGCTCTCCAAATATAACGTGCGCGGCCACGACACTCTTGAGCTGCCCAATAACCGGCTGATAATACTCGTACCCGGCCAGGTCGAGAGTGATGCGTCCATTGCCACTGGATCGCCGCATATTCGTACCAACAGCGCGCTTTTACGTGAGGTGCGCCGTACTCACCCCCATGCGTTTATTATTTATAAGGCACATCCCGACGTGGTCAGCGGTGCTCGCATCGGAGCACTCGAACCCGATACTAAACACCTGTATGATCTGGATGCCAGCCATGTGGAAATCACCACGCTACTTGAGCGCGTCGATGCGGTTCATACCATGAGTTCGCTGACAGGCTTCGAGGCGCTATTACGTCACCGCAAAGTACATACGTATGGCATGCCGTTTTACGCAGGCTGGGGGTTAACACAGGATGCCATGCACTGCCCGCGCCGTTCTCGTGCATTAACGCTTGAGGCGTTGGTGGCAGGCACGTTAATCCTTTATCCATGTTATGTAGACCCATTGAGCCACCAGCTTTGCAATGCGGAAACCGTCGTTAGCCTCTTAGAGCAGGCACGCACACAGCAACCGACGCTGACATGGAAGCAGCGCCTCTACCGGCTTTACCGTAATTTATTGATTGGAAGACACTGAGTTGAAGTCAAAGCGCGCATTCTTATTCTTACAAGGGGTCTGCTCGCCCTTTTATCAACGTTTAGCACGTCGCTTGACAGAGGACGGGCACCGCGTCGTAAAGGTTAACTTCAACGCTGGCGATATTGCTTACTGGCAACGTACCCGCAGTGAAAACTACCTGTTTCGTGAATCATTAAGCGAACTGCCTGACTACATAGCATCGCTCTGGCAGCGCCATGCGATTACCGACCAGGTCATGTTCGGTGACCGCCGCCCTATCCACCGGCCCGCGGTAGAGAACGCCCCTGCGGCAGGGGTACGCACCCACGTGTTTGAAGAGGGCTACTTTCGCCCATTTTGGGTAACGCTTGAGCGCGACGGCGTAAACGGTCACTCACTCTTACCCCGCGACCCCAGCTGGTTTTATGAAACGGGTAAAGCGCTCCCCCCATTACCCCCACCGGTGCGTTTTAGATCATCATTCAAGATCCGCGCCATGCACGATGTCAGTTATCACTTGGCGGGGTTAGCCAACCCCTTGGTGGCACCGCACTACCGAAACCATGCACCGATTACTGCGCCGGTTGAATATGCAGGCTATATCAAGCGTTTTACGCTATTAAAACTGTGGAAAAAACAGGATGCCCAGCGCATAAAAACCTTGATTGAAAGCGCCAAGCCCTACTTTATGTTACCGCTTCAACTCAATACTGATGCCCAAATTCGTGACCACTCACCCTATGCCAATATGCAAGAAGTGATGGATCATGTGATGGGATCGTTTGCAGAACATGCACCAAGCGATGCCCTGCTTTGCATCAAGAATCACCCGCTGGATATGGGGCTGGTCAATTACGCCAGAATTATTGAACAGCTTTCCCAGTTTTACGGCTTGCAAGGTCGTATCGTCTACCTGGAGTCCGGTAACCTGGACGTGCTGATTAAACATGCTGTGGGCACTGTGACGGTTAACAGTACCGTCGGCTTTGTTTCTTTGGAAAAACAGTGCCCTACGTTTGCGCTAAGCGACCCCATTTACAATCTCGCCGGGCTTACCTATGAAGGCAGCCTCGACGAGTTTTGGAATCGGCCGCCGCCGCCAAGCCAAACGTTTTTCACTTACTTCCGTAATACGGTGATGCATAGCGTTCAAGTAAACGGCGGTTTTTACTGCCAGCCTAGCATTGACCTGGCCGTTAACAATGCAGCGCGCATACTGGAAGCCTGCCCATCGCCGCTGGAGAAACTACTTTGAGTGCCGCTCCACACCTCACCACAGCTGAGCGCTGCGTGCTGATTACAGGCGCAACCGGTGCTATAGGTGGTGCCTTGGCACGCGCCTATGCCGCCCCGCGCACTCACCTGGTGTTGCATGGCAGGCAACAAGACGCACTATCCCGCCTGGCGGATGCTTGCCAAGCGCTGGGCGCTCAGGTGACAACCAGCTCGGTTGACCTGGTCGATGAAGAAGCACTCAAGCAGTGGCTTCATACACTGCGTAAAGATCACCTGCCCGATATTGTGATCGCCACCGCTGGCAAGAACACCCATCCTCAAACAAACGGGGCATTAGAGCCCTGGGAGGATGTTCAAGCGCTTCTGGATATCAATCTGAAAACACCCATCGCCATGGCCCAGCATTTGGTGCCCGCCATGCAAAAACGAGGCAGCGGGCAGTTAGTGTTGATTAGCTCGCTCGCCGCTTGGCACGGCCTGCCTACCACTCCTACTTACAGCGCCAGCAAAGCAGGGATTAAGGCTTATGGGGAAGGCTTACGCGGGCTGCTGGCCCCTTATGGTGTGGGGGTAACGGTCGTAATGCCGGGCTATGTAACCTCGCCCATGTGCAATGCCATGCCAGGCCCCAAGCCTTTTGAATGGCCGCCAGAACGAGCTGCCAAGGTGATTAAGCGGGGCATTGAAGCGAACCGGGCTCGTATCAGCTTTCCGTTCCCACTCAATTTTGGCTCCTGGTGGCTAGCCGTACTTCCGGCCGCTATTTCACAATGGCTCATCAAACGCCTGGGCTTTAACCATACTGACCATTCGGGGAGCGATTGATATGACGACCTCGCTGCCCTTTGCGCTTTTTTGGCCATTGCTGGTTGGAGGGATGGGGACGATCATCTTCGAAGCCCTCCTTAACCCTCGCCCTCAGCCGCTTTGGCGGCGTGGTCTGGCGGCCAACTGCGTCCATTTAGGCAGCTGGCTATTGCTGTTTGGCGCGTTTATTCTGGTGCTTCAGCGGCCCTGGTTTACGGTGGTGTTTATTCTGGCGCTTCAGTTGGTGCTCGTTCAATCCAGCAATACAAAATCTCGCACACTCTGTGAGCCGTTCATCTGCCACGATTTTGAGTACTTTTGGGATGCCATTCTTCACCCTCGCCTTTATGTGCCCTTTTTTGGGACCGGCCTTGCCATAGCCGCCATTGGCGCGGGAGCCGCAGCCATCGGAGCGTTTCTGTACTGGGAACCTTCGCTCGTATCTCAGTGGGGCGGGCAACGCTTTATCACGCACTGCGGCTTACTCGTCGCAATAGGTGCGCCGCTTATCGCCTTGGGCTGGCGGGCACTCGCTCCCACCACATTGAACCCGGTAGATGACATAAATCGTTTGGGATTATTTGCAAGCCTATGGGCCTATGGCATCGCCCTTATGCGTTCATCTCCTCCCGCGCCTGAACAATCCCCGTTTTATCTGTTAACCCAAAAGATTGAAGCCAGTCGCCTCACCGCAACATCGAACGTACGTCCTAATGTCGTACTGGTGCAAAGCGAATCCTTTTTCGACCCACGCCCCTGGCACCCTGACATTAGTGACAGCTTATTAAAGAATTTTGATGCTACGCGCTTACAAGCGCAGCTGCATGGCGAGCTGAAGGTGCCCGCGTGGGGTGCTAATACCGTGCGTACCGAATGTGCTGTACTTACCGGACTTTCACCGGCCGCGTGGGGCCCGCGCCAATTTAACCCCTATCGCACGCTGTCGCGCCATCCACTGCCAAGCCTGGCCAGTACATTTAAGGCAGCGGGGTACCGTACGGTATGCGTTCACCCCTACCCCGCCAGCTTTTATATGCGCCATAAAGTGATTCCCCCGTTAGGGTTCGACCAGTTTATCGATCTCACCGGTTTTGAGAGTAGCGACAAGCAAGGCCAGTACATCGGTGACCTGGCCGTTGCACGAAAGGTTGGACGCCTGCTTGAAGATAGCGATAATGGGCCTCTTTTTATATTTGTGATTACCATGGAAAACCATGGGCCGTTGCACCTGGAAGCACCTCACCAGGAAAGCCTCGCGGCTGCACTGCCCACAGCGCCTTGGCCGCTACCTGCACATTTACACGATTTAGCCGTGTACTTGCGCCATCTAGGCGAGGCCGACAAAATGTTGGCTAGCGTTAAAAGCACGCTGGATGAACATAAGCGGCCAGGATTGCTGGGCTGGTATGGTGATCATGTACCTATATTGCCCGAAGCGTATGAGCACTTCTCGTTACCGGCTGGCACGACGCCGTACATGATATGGTCGACGCAGGCTAAAGAGTGGTCGAACGACTTTATGCCCGAACAGCATGACACGTGCGCGTTAACCGCCAGTGAACTTGGCGTCCAGCTATTTAAACAAGCGTTTGGACACGATATAAGTAGCGATGTGATCAAGGCAGAACCAGAACCTCAGGAGCAAGAATGACTAGACGCGTTGCCATTATCGGCGCCGCCCATCGTTTCCCCGGCACCACCCCTGAAACGTTCTGGCAGGACCTGCAAGCCGAAAAAGATCTGGTCACCCAAGTGGCCTATGACCGCTGGAGCCATGAGGCTTTTTTGCACCCCGACAAGCGCCACCCAGGCACCAGCGTTACCTTTGCGGCAGGAAGCCTTGGCGACATCAGCGGGTTTGATGCCGAGTTTTTTGGTATTTCGCCCCGCGAAGCGGCCAATATGGACCCACAGCAGCGCATGCTGCTGGAGCTCGCTTGGGAAGCCATCGAAAGCGCCGGCATCGTCCCCAGCAGCTTACGCGGCAGCCAGTGCGGCGTGTTCCTGGGGGTCGCCAGCCTTGACTACTCGTATCGCATGGCGGATGACATGGCGGCCATTGATGCGTCAACCGCGACGGGTAACACGTCAAGTATTGCCTCCAACCGTCTCTCTTACGTGTTTGACCTGCATGGCCCAAGCATGTCGCTGGATACCGCCTGTTCGTCATCCATGGTGGCGTTCCACCAAGCCTGCCAATCCATTCGCAGCGGCGAAACGACCATGGCGCTGGCGGGGGGTATCAGCCTTCACCTACACCCTTATGGGTTCATTATATTCTCCAAGGCGAGCATGCTCTCGCCAACGGGCCGCTGCCAGGTGTTTGATGATTCAGGCGATGGCTACGTGCGCTCTGAAGGCGCGGGGCTTTTCCTGCTCAAGGATTACGACCAGGCGATCGCTGACGGCGACAATATTCTCGCGGTGGTCGCTGGCTCGGCGGTGAATACCGATGGCCATAAATCAGGCATTACGGTACCCAACCCCAGCGCACAGATTGACCTAATGCGCCGTGCCTACGAACAGGCGGGCATCAGCCCCGACGAGATCGACTATCTGGAAGCCCACGGCACGGGCACCGCCGTTGGCGACCCAATAGAAACCCGCGCCATTGGTGAAGCCTTGGGCAAGTATCGCCAGGCCCCCCTGCCGATTGGCTCTATAAAAAGTAACGTCGGCCACTTGGAAACGGCGTCAGGGGTCGCGGGGCTTGCCAAAGCGCTTTATAGTCTGCAACACCGTGAAGTGCCTGCTACCATCGGCATTCGCAAGCTTAATTCACGCATCAAATTTGATGAATGGAACCTGCATGTCGTTACCAAAGCGCAGCCTCTTAAAAAAGAGGGCCGCTTGGTCATCGGGATTAACTCGTTTGGCTTTGGTGGCGCCAATGCCCACGTTATTTTAGAAAGCGCACCCGAAAAGCCGACAGCACCTGGCCACACATCCGCTCATGCACTGCCCATCCGACTAAGTGCTAAAAGCCAGGACGCACTTACGGATAGCGCTCACTTATTAGCAGAGCATCTCATAGAAGGCAGCAGCGCTTTCTACAATGTTGCCCATACACTGTTTAACTACCGTGAACAGCACACCTTTGGCGCATTTTGCTTTGCGCAAACGCCAGAAGAAGCCGCAGCGGCGCTGAGCCAATTTGCCAAGGGCGAAGACACCCCGCATGTGATCACGCTGGAACGACTGCCCAATGCGCGTGGCCCGGTATTTGTTTATGACGGCAATGGCTGCCAGTGGGAAACCATGGGCCGTGAATTGCTCAATACAGCCCCCGTTTTTGCCGATGCTATTGACCGCGTGGACAGCCTATTTCAGCAGCACGGCGATTTCTCGCTACGTGCTGAACTTGAGGGACAGAACGGAGAGAACCGCTTCGAGCTTACCGAAATCGCTCAGCCAGCCCTGTTTGCTCTACAGGTCGCGCTAACAGAATGGCTAAAAGCGCAGGGCATTATACCTACCGCTGTGTTTGGGCATAGTGTCGGGGAAGTCGCTGCAGCCTGGGCTGCAGGCGCACTCAGTCTTGAAGACGCCGTCAAGGTCATTTATTTCCGCAGCTTTTATCAAGGCAAAACCCGCGGCAAGGGCGAAATGAGCGCCGTCGCCATGAGCGCCGAAGACATAGCGCCATGGCTTGCCAAGCCAGAATTTGACCAGGTTTGCCTCGCGGGTATTAACAGCCCTAAAGGCATCACGCTGGCAGGTAACCGCGATCAACTGGCCGAGCTTGAAGCCGCGTTAAGTGAACAAGGCACTTTCGCTAAGCGCCTACCGTTGGACTACGCCTTCCATAGCCCCGCCATGGATAGCATCCAGCAGGGGGTTATTGATGCCCTGGCCGACATTACCCCTTGTAAAACACAGCTGCCCTACTACTCAACGGTTACCGGTGAACTTAGCCTGGGCACTGAGCTTGACGCCACGTATTGGTGGAAAAACATCCGCGAACCGGTCCTGTTTGATAACGCAGCCACCGCGCTGATACAACAAGGTTATAACGTATTTGTAGAAGTTGGCGCGCATCCCATTTTGCGCCGCTACCTCAATGAAACACTGCGCCAGCAAGAGCGTAAAGGGCTGGCAATTGGCACTATTGAGCGGCACAAGCCTGGTCTTGAACAACTGCAACAAAGCGTTGGCCAGTTACTGTTGAGCGGGCTCTCATTTGATATGCGTCATGTGTTCCCCGTGGAAGGCCAACGTACCTTACTGCCCCGCTACCCATGGCAACGCACGCGGCACTGGGTCAGCAGCACACAAGACAGCCAAGGACTACTGTCACGCTATTACCAGCATCCTCTACTGGGCTACCCGCTGGCGCAGCAAGAGCACACCTGGGAAAGCCAGCTGGACATTAAACGTCAGCCTTGGCTTGCCGATCACGTGGTGGGTGAAGGCGCGGTGTTCCCCGGTGCCGGATTTGTTGAGCTAACCCTGGCCGCCGCACTACAGCAAAAAGATACCCCGCTTTTGGATATCGAAGAGCTGGAAATTCGTGCGCCCCTTTTGCTGGATGGGCCTAACGGTCGTGCTCTGCGCTTAGCGCTCAATTCGGAAGACGGCCGCATCGCCATTCACTCCCGCGAACCAGCCAATGGTCACGAATGGCAGTTAAACGCGGTAGCGCGCAATATGCACGAAAGCCGTGGCTTTCTGCTCAACCGTCGGGCACCTAAACTGCCTTCGCGCGCACCGGACTACACGCTAACGGAACACCTGCAAATGGCCGAGCGCATCGGCCTGCACTATGGCCCTGCCTTCCAGGCAATTAGCCACGGATGGATCGAAGATAACGCCGTCATCGGCGCCATCGATTTATCCAGTAACGTGCAGGCACAGCTAGCGACGCTTCACCTTCATCCCGGCATTCTGGATAGCGCCTTCCAGATGTTTATCCCCTTGCTAGCGCAGCACAGCGAATTTGCCGCACAGCTTGCGTTTGTGCCTGTTCGGGTTGGTCGTATACAGGTCAACCTCGAAGCGGGTGTGCCGGTACTGGCTCGCGCCGTGATGGGCAAACGCGCGCCCCACTCGTTTACCGCAGATTTTGAACTGTACGATGCGAATGGAAACGCCGTGGCCGTGCTGAGCCAAACACGCTTCAAGGCGATTCGTTTGAACCGCGCGCATCATCAATCGTTTAGCTATCTGGATATCGAGCTTACGCCAGCGCCGCTTGACGCCAAGCCACTGCCCCTGGCGGCCGATGCCCTAAACCGCTTGGCGCAACTAAGCGGCCACTACGCGTCATATACCGGTCAACGCTACGCCCAGGAAGTCGCTCCGTTACTCGATAGCCTAAGCGAAGCATTTACCCAGCATGGCTATGCCATTGAAGGTGACGAGGAAGCACTGGCGCCCGAAGCTATCTGGCAACTACTGGTGCAGGATTACCCCGACTATTTTGCACCGATTCACCTGGTGGGCCGCTTGGGCTTGCACCGTGATGCACTACTCAGCGGCACGACATCGCTTGAGACACTGGGCATTACCACTGAGCTAATGGCGAGGCTAAACCGTGTACTGATCGGTGAATGCGGTTGGCAAGCGCTTGCCACTGAGCTTGGCAGCCTGATCGAAGCGTCACTTTCCCTATTGGGCCAAGGCAAGCGCCTGCAACTGCTTGAAGCGGGCCCCTGCGCGCCTGCGCTGGGCCAGCGTCTGCTGGAACAGCTAGCCAATGCAGGCCAGGCAGGTAATCACCACTACCGAGTGATTACCACGCATGACAGCGCACGCCACCAGGCAGAACAGCTGCAAGAGCGCTACCCGCTTATTGATGTGCAGTCGCTGGATGATGCGCCACACACGTTAGCAAACGCAGAAAAAGCCCAGCTCGCCTTCATCAGTACCGATGCCACTCAACCTGCTCGCACGCGCCAGCTGATTGAAGCCTTGCCTGCCCAGCTGGCTCCTGGCGCCCACCTTATGGTAATGGGTATATCCCCCAGCCAGTGGCTAGACGACGTGCTGGCAACGCCAGGCATCGACCAGACGGCACTGGAACACAGCACACTAAGCGATTGGCTAAGTGCCCAAGGCTTTATGGTTTCAGCCCCTATTGAGCTTGAAGAGAGCTCGGCGGGCGCTTACCTGCTGCATGCCCAGTTGCCACTGGCATCCGTCACTCCTCAGGCGGATGAAAGCCTTGCCGACACGCCTTGCCAGTTAATCATCACCGACCCGACCAACGAGGCGCTTGCGGCGCGCTTGGCTAAAGCACTTACCGCACACCAGGCCAAGGTCCGGGTTGAGCAAAGCAACGACGCACCCGATACGCTATTGCAACATACACTCGGCGAATGGGGCGATGCTGCTCAAACGTTGAATGTGATTGACCTGCGCGACCTGGGCGGTAGCGACACCAGCGTGCAAACCTTGCGTTGCTATCGTGCCCAGCAGTGGAGCCTGGCGCTGGAAGCGGCCAAACTCAGCTCGGCAACACTATGGCTTACCACTCAAGGTGTTAGCCTGCTTTGGCACACTCAGCAAACACAGCAAGCACACGACAACGTACCCGATGATGCGGCACTTTGGGGCTTTGGTCGCTCGCTTGCCAATGAAGCCGTGGGGCATACGGCCAGCCTGCTGGATATCCCCCATGAGGTTAGTGATGCAGCGTTAAGTACATGGGCTGCATCGCTGACTATCGCGGACAGCGAAAACGAAGTCGTCATCCATGCAGGCGGTGAACGCTTTGCCACCCGCTTGCGCACCTTGCCTGCACCAGCACCTCAACGAACCGTTAGTACGCCTGCCCATCAAGCAATGACCCTCGGCTTTGCTCTACCCGGGCAGTTGCGCCAGTTACAGTGGCGCCCACGAGCGTTACCTGCGCTTAAGGCCGATGAGGTTGAGGTCAAGGTAAAAGCTACCGGGCTTAACTTCCGTGACGTGATGTACACGCTCGGCCTGCTTTCTGACGAAGCGATCGAGAACGGCTTTGCGGGGCCAACCTTGGGTCTTGAGTTCTCTGGTGAAGTTATTGCCGTGGGCGACAACGTTACTCACGTAGCCCCAGGGCAAGCCATCGTCGGCTTTGGGCCAGCCAGTTTTAGTGACCGGCTGATTGCTAGTCAGCACGCGATAGCGCCTCTTCCAGAAGACGTGAGTTACGCCGCCGCTGCCACCATCCCGACCACGTTTTTTACCGTGTACTACGCGCTTAAACACTTGGCACGCCTGGAGCCAGGCGAAAAAGTCTTGATTCATGGTGCAGCCGGTGGTGTCGGTATTGCCGCGCTGCAAATTGCCCAATGGCTTGGCGCGGAAATTTACGCCACAGTGGGTTCGGAAGAGAAACGCGACTTTTTACGGCTAATGGGCGTGGAGCATCTTTATGATTCCCGCTCGCTCACCTTTGCTGAAGAAATTCTTGAAGACACTCAGGGCGAAGGTGTCGATATCGTACTGAACTCACTTGCCGGGGAAGCCATCAACCAAAACCTGCGCGCCCTGCGCCCCTTTGGTCGATTCCTGGAACTGGGTAAGCGCGATTTCTACGAGAATACCCACATTGGCCTGCGCCCTTTCCGCAATAACTTAAGCTATTTCGGTATCGACTCCGATCAGCTAATGAAAGTACAGCCTGCGCTGACCCAGCGGTTGTTTGGCGAAATGATGGCGCTGTTTAACGACGGCACCCTCAGCCCGCTACCGTTTACCGCGTTCAGCCATAGCCAGGTAATCGATGCTTTCCGCTATATGCAGCAAGCGCGCCAGATCGGCAAAGTCGTCGTTACCTACGAGCAGCCTGTTGCGCCGCCCAAGAGCGAAGCGCTGGGCCGTGAAACGCTGAGCCTATCAAACGATGGCAGCTACCTGGTAACCGGCGGCTTGGGCGGGTTCGGCCTTAAAACCGCCCAATGGCTGGTAAGCAAAGGCGCTCGCCAACTGATTCTGCTTAGCCGCAGCGGCCCGGGCAGCGAAGAAGCACAAGCTGCTATTGCGGATTTTAATGCTCAGGGCGTACAGGTAATGGCCGCAGCCTGCGACATTACCAACCACGACGCACTGGCCAGCGTGCTAGCTCGCGCCAAGGATGAGCTGGGCCCGCTGCGCGGTATCGTGCATGCCGCCACGGTGATAGATGACAGCTTGATCCGTAACCTGGACGCCGAACGCATTCAAAAGGTGCTAACGCCCAAAATAGAGGGTGCTCGCCACCTGGATGCGCTAACGCGTAATGAGCAATTGGACTTCTTTATCCTCTACTCGTCAGCGACCACGCTATTTGGCAACCCAGGTCAGGCCAATTACGTGGCTGCCAACCATTGGCTCGAAGCGTTTGCCGCTAATCGTCGTGCTGCCGGTCTTCCCGCCACATGTGTACGCTGGGGTGCTATTGAAGATGTCGGTTTCCTGGCGCGCAACTCTCGCACGCGTGACGCACTGCAAGAGCGTTTAGGCGGTTCTGCCCTTCGTTCAGATGACGCGCTTAACGTGCTTGAGCAGATGCTGGTATCACCCGGCCCCAGCCTTGGCGTGCTGGAGCTTGAATGGGGAGCGCTCGCCCGCTTCTTGCCGACCGCCAATGCGCCACGCTTTAACGAGATTGCCCGTGCCAGCGATGACGACAGCAGCAACGATACCGATGACGATATCAGCGCTCTGCTTGCCGACCTTTCCCCGGAAGAGCTGCATAGTACGGTCACAGAGCTCCTTCGAGCAGAGCTTGCCAGCATCCTGTTAATTGAAGAGGAAAAGATTGACGTTAATCGCTCGGTCTACGACATGGGTTTTGACTCGCTGATGGGGGTCGAGCTGATGACAGCAATCGAGAACCGCTTGGGTGTTCAGGTGCCGGTAATGATACTTAGCGAAGCCTCAACGCTTAACAAGCTGGCGGGTGTGCTGATTCAAAAGCTCCATCAGCATGACGGCGATGTTGAAGAAGCACCGCAAGATGCGTTAGCCTCTCTGGCCGCTCGCCACGGGGCAGGCGGGCTCACCGAGCCAGCATCAACATCATCGACAACCGAGACACCATGACCGCTAAGCGCTCTGATTTAAAACGGCAGCTGTTGGAACAAGCACGTAAACGTACGACGCCACGCGCAACGTCCAACACTGCCGCCCCTTCACAGGGCAACGACTCAAGCAATCCGGTGCCCGAGCGCTTTACGCGGTTTGATGCCCACCCAGGCTACCAGCAGCTTGCCATGCTGCGCCAGGGTGCTGAACAGTTGGGGTTAAAAGACCCCTTCTTTAAGGTGCATGAAGGCATTGCCGGAGCAACCAGCGTTATTCAGGGGCAACCGTGCATTAACTTCGCCAGCTACAATTACCTTGGCTACTCGGGTGACCCGCGCGTTAACCAAGCCGCTTGCGAGGCGGTGACGCGTTACGGCAGCTCCGTATCGGCCAGCCGAGTCGTTTCTGGTGAGCGCCCTATTCATCGGGAGCTGGAACACGCCATTGCCAAGGCGTATCAGGTCGATGATGCGGTCGCGTTTGTAAGCGGGCATGCCACTAACGTATCAACGCTTGGCTATCTGCTTGGGCCTAAAGACCTCGTGCTACATGACGAGTATATTCACAACAGCTCACTGGTTGGCGCGCAGCTTTCCGGCGCCAAACGCATATCGTTTTCGCATAACGACCCCGATGCCCTCGACGCCTTGCTTAGCCGTCATCGGCATCAATTTGAACGGGTGATTGTCGTCATCGAAGGGCTTTACAGCATGGATGGCGACATTCCTGATCTGCCCCGCTTTATCGAGCTCAAAAAGCGGCACCAGGTATGGCTAATGGTTGATGAAGCACACTCCTTCGGCGTTATGGGTCATAACGGCTTGGGGCTTCATGAGTACTTTGCCATCGACCCACGTGATGTAGATATCTGGATGGGCACGATGAGCAAAACGCTCTCCGGCTGCGGCGGGTACATTGCGGGCACTAAAGCGCTGGTTGAAACGCTGCGCTACTTTGCGCCCGGTTTCTTGTACAGTGTGGGGATGCCTGCCCAGGTCGCCGCCCCCTCTCTCAAAGTGCTAGCGCTTATGCAGCAAGAGCCTGAACGGGTGGAAAAGCTTCACTCGATCTCGCGCTACTTCCTGCAGCAAGCCAAAAAGCACGGCATGGATACCGGGCACAGCATCGGCGCCGCCGTTGTTCCCATCATTGTGGGCAGTTCACCGCTGGCAGCACACCTCTCTCACACGCTGCTTGAACAGTACCACATCAATGTTCAGCCGATTCTTTACCCAGCCGTACCGGAAAAGAGCGCCCGGCTACGCTTTTTCCTTGCCTATGATCATACTCAGGCACATATCGACCAAACCCTAGAAGCGCTAGCTACACTGCTCGCCCAGGCACAGAGCTAACGGCATGGAACCCACTGACCTAGAGCTAACCACTTCCGAGACCAGCATTGAAGAGCGCGCCCTGCCCAACTGGTACGTTATTCAGTGCAAAGGCAGCGAATCATTCCGTGCGGCCGAACACCTCGCTCACCAGGGTTATGAGGTGTTTCATCCAGTACTGAATGTACAACGCAAGCGCCAGGGCAAGCTTGCCACGGTGAGCGAACCGCTGTTTCCCTATTACCTGTTTATTCGTTTAGACTTGGTTGTCAGCAATTGGCGCCCCATTCGCTCTACCCGTGGTGTATTACGCCTGCTGACGTTTGGCAATACGCCCATTAGCGTGCCCAATACACTGGTGGAGACGCTTCGCGCCCAACCTCACCGCTTAGAAGGGAGTCATACCTATTTCTGCGCGGGCGAAAAAGTCACCATTACTGACGGCCCCTTTAAAGACCTCGATGCTATATTCGAGCGCTGCAAGGGCGAAGAGCGCGCCATTGTGTTGCTGAATGTACTCCAGCGCCCGCAACACCTTAACGTGCCGATTGAACTGTTGCGTAAGCCCTGAAAGGTGAGCCCCCCAACGGTTCGCTGCGGCCTGCTTCGCCTAGGGTTTGTACGAAAAGTCGCTGAGCGAAGACCAGACAAGGCAAAAATCAGCGAAAAAACGGAGTTTACATGGGTAAATAAATAAGGTAATCCCCCGGCTTTGCCGGGGGACTACCCGAGGTTTGACCGTGTGATGCGGTCAAAGGGAACCTCCAATCTCAGCCAAGAGATAGGAAGTTCCCAATGAGAGAGTACCAGAGTCTTGCTCACACAACATGGAACTGCAGGTATCATGTCGTGTTCATCCCCAAAAAGCGAAAGAAGGCGATCTTTGGTGGTATCCGAAAACACCTTGGTGAGGTGTTCCATGAGCTGGCAAGACAGAAGGAGTGCCAGATTGTAGAGGGGCACCTGATGCGTGATCACGTTCACATGTGTATCAGCATCCCTCCGAAGCACTCGGTGTCACATGTGGTTGGCTACATCAAAGGGAAGAGTGCGATATCTATAGCCAGAAATTTCATGGGCAGATCGCGAAATTTCTCTGGTGAAAGCTTCTGGGCGAGAGGTTATTTCGTCTCGACAGTAGGGCTTGATGAAGGAATGGTAAGGGCCTATATCCGGAATCAGGAAAAGGTGGATGAGCATTATGATCAGCTCAAATTTGGAATGTGAGGCAGCCGCCTTCAGGCGGCTCAGATTCTTGCCCCTTTGAGGGGCTAACAATATAAAGCCCCCGGCTTTGCCGGGGGATACTTACTGAGTATTTTGAGCTGATTTTTAACGCCGTATGGTCGAGCGCAAGCAGTTTTCGTACAAAGCCTAATACGTAATCAAGGCTATCAGAAGACGTTCATAAGATTATCCTGCTAATGTTGAGCCCTACAGTGGCCTGCTTGGCATATCGTACAAGGATAATTCAATGAACCTCGACCCTCATTACTACCCGGCCGCCTCCCGACGCATGGTGACGTTGGGTAAGCGCGGCATGGTCGCCACCTCCCAAACGCTTGCCGCCCAAGTGGGTGCCGATATTCTGCGTAATGGCGGCAACGCGATTGACGCGGCGATTGCAACAGCCGCCGCACTTACCGTGGTTGAACCCACCTCCAACGGTATTGGCAGCGATGCATTTGCCCTAGTATGGGTGAAGGATACATTACACGGCCTTAATGCCAGCGGCAGAGCCCCAATGGGGATTAGTATTGACGCCGTACGAGAGCTTGGCCTGGATGCAATGCCCGCCCACGGACTAACCCCAGTGACCGTACCCGGCGCCCCCGCTGCCTGGGCCACGCTTTCTGAGCGCTTTGGCACGCTTCCCCTTGCGACACTGCTGGCCCCGGCGATTACCCTGGCCGAAGAGGGCTTTGCGGTTTCTCCCGTGGTGAGTCAGCTATGGCACAAAGCCTTCACCCGTTACAAGCAGTACAACCGCCCTGAGTTTGCCCCCTGGTTTGAGCATTTTACACCACACGGCCATGCCCCAAAAGCGGGCGACATTTGGCATTCACCCGACATGACCAACACGCTACGCGCGATAGCTGAAAGCGGCGCCAATGCGTTCTACGAAGGCGTGCTAGCCGATGCCATGGATGCTTTTTCGCGCCAGCATGGGGGCTTTCTACGCAAGGAAGATCTTGCTGCCTTCACGCCGGAATGGGTTGACCCTATTAGCACTCGCTATCGCGGTCATGATATCTGGGAAACTCCGCCCAACGGCAGCGGTTTAATCGCGCTACAGGCACTCGGCATGCTGGAAGCACTGGGCGATGAGCCACGCGATGCGGTTGAGTCGCTGCATCGCCGCATCGAAGCGACCAAGCTGGGCTATGTGGATGGGCTGCGTTATATCACCGAGCGAGAAGACATGGCACCAAGCGTCGAACAGATGCTCTCACCGGCCTACTTGGCACAGCGCAGTAAGCTGATCGGAAACGAAGCCATTGACCCTGTACACGGCAATCCACTTCTGGGCGGCACGGTGTACCTCGCAACAGCAGATGACGAAGGCAATATGGTCTCGTTTATCCAAAGCAACTTTGAAGGCTTCGGTTCAGGTATTGTCGTGCCAGGCACCGGTATCAGCCTGCAAAACCGAGGCTGGTCATTCTCGCTTAACGAAGAAGACGCTAACGTGTTGCGCCCCGGCAAGCGCACCTACCACACCATTATCCCCGGCTTTATCACCAAGGATAATCAAGCGGTCGGCCCCTTCGGCGTGATGGGCGGTTACATGCAGCCTCAAGGCCACGTACAGGTAGTTACCAGCCTACTGGAAGACAGGCTCAACCCACAGGCGGCACTGGACCTACCGCGCTGGAAATGGGTAGCAGGCAAAACCGTTGCGGTGGAACCCGGCTTTCCCGACCACCTCGCCCAAGCATTAGAACGGCGCGGGCATCACATCGTCAGGACGAACGATGCGCTGACCTTTGGCCGCGGGCAAATCATCCTACGCAACGCCGCCACCGGCACATTCCAGGGCGGCACCGAACCCCGCACAGACGGCGCCGCCCTGCCCATATAGCGCCGGTAAACGCCATTACCGCGCCCGATGGTTAAGCCTCGCCACACCAACATGGCAATTGTAGCGCGCGGTAACGCAGGCGAGGAACGAGCCTGCGGCACCCGCGAAAGGCGGCGCCAGCTGCCCGGGTGTGCCGCCCCGGCCTGGAGCCGCACCCAACCCTAACCCCGGCAGCGCGGGGCGCTGCTTTTGCGGGTGCGCTTCGCTTACCGCGCACTACGATTGAGCCACACCGTGAATCACCACCACGATAATAAATGCCGCGCCCGATGGTTGAATCACGCCACAACAGCATGGCAATTGTAGCGCGCGGTAACGCAGGCGAGGAACGAGCCTGCGGCACCCGCGAAAGGCGGCGCCAGCCGCCCGAATGTGCCACCTAGGCCTGGAACCGCACGCAACCCCGGCAGCGCGGTGCGCTGCTTTGCGCCGGGCCGCCGCTGCGGGTGCGCTTCGCTTACACCGCACTACGGTTACAGCACTCTGCATCGACATACGCAGAATTGTAGCGCGCGGTAACGCAGGCGAGGAACGAGCCTGCGGCACCCGCGAAAGGCGGCGCCAGCCGCCCGGGTGTGCCGCTCAAGCCTGGAACCGCGCCCAACCCTCACCCCGGCAGCGCGATGCGCTGCTTTTGCGGGTGCGCTTCGCTTACACCGCACTACGGTTACAGCACTCTGCATCGATATACGCAGAATTGTAGCGCGTGGTAACGCTGGTGAGGAACGAACCTACGGCACCCGCGAAAGGCGGCGCCAGCCGCCCGGATGCTCCGCCTAGGCTTGAAACCGCCCCCAACCCCGGCAGCGCGGTGCGCTGCTTTGCGGGTGCGCTTCGCTTACACCGCACTACGATCGCGTCATATGAATTACCGCACACAATAACAATGCCGCGCCCGACGGCTGAGTCACGCCTCACCAACATGGCAATGATGGCTGGCGCTACGCACCGCATTACGTTTAAATACCGTTTAACTGACTTTGTTAATATCCTGCTTTTTTAAGCAAAACACTGCGACTTTGGTCTAAATTCCACTATTTTTTTACTCATTCCGAAACGACATAGGGTATGCAAGAAAGCGCATTCCTCGTTTAATGTCCCTCAAATAGCTGACCAGCTAACAACGTCTTTAGTAATTACACATGGTATTTTTTCATGCCCTACGTTCACGATACGCTGTCCCGTTTAAAGCTTAGCAGTCCCGCTCAGGTTGAATTTTATCAAGCGGCAGAAGAAGTATTAGAGTGCTTGCGTCCTCTGTTTGAGCGTCAGCCGCACTACCTACAGCACAGCATTATTGAACGTATGGTCGAACCAGAGCGCCAAATCATGTTCCGCGTTTGCTGGTTAGATGATGCTGGCCGCGTACAGGTCAACAAAGGCTATCGTATTCAGTTCAACTCAGCCCTTGGGCCCTACAAAGGCGGCTTACGCTTTCACCCAAGCGTTACGGCAGGCACCATCAAGTTTTTAGGATTTGAGCAAATTTTCAAAAACGCCTTAACCGGACTGCCTATCGGCGGCGGCAAAGGTGGCTCTGACTTCGACCCCAAGGGTAAGTCAGACAACGAAATAATGCGTTTTTGCCAAGCCTTCATGTCAGAGCTTTACCGCCACATCGGCCCTACCCGCGATGTACCGGCTGGCGACATTGGGGTTGGCGCGCGTGAAATCGGCTATATGTATGGGCAGTACAAACGCCTGACAGGTCGCTATGAAGGCGTATTAACCGGCAAAGGCCTTAATTGGGGCGGCTCGCTTGGCCGTAAAGAAGCCACCGGATACGGCGCTGTTTACTTCGCGCAAAACATGCTGGCGGCACGCGGCGAGACCCTGGAAGGCAAAACCTGCCTGGTATCTGGCGCGGGGAACGTGTCCATTTACACCATCGAAAAACTGTATGAGCTGGGCGCCACCCCCATCACCTGTAGCGACTCACGCGGCACAGTCCACGATCCAAAGGGTATCGACCTTGGGCTTCTTAAGCAGCTTAAAGAAGTTAAACGGGTATCGCTTGAAGAGTACCTAAGCGAGCACCCTGACGCGCACTACATTAGCGCACGGGATTATCCACAAGGTGGGCATGCAGTTTGGCACATTCAGGCAGACGCCGCTTTCCCCTGCGCCACCCAAAACGAGCTAACCGAGCTTGATGCCAAAACGCTTCTCGCCAATCAGATTACCTGCGTGAGCGAAGGCGCCAATATGCCTTCGACCACCGAGGCTGTTGACTGCTTCCTGGCCGCTAAAATTGCCTATGGCCCAGGTAAAGCCGCTAATGCCGGCGGCGTAGCGACAAGCCAGCTGGAGATGGCACAGAACAGCAGCATGGAGCAGTGGCCCATGGAAAAAGTTGACCAAAAACTCAAAGAGATAATGGCCAATATTTACCAGCAGTGCGCCACCACAGCGGAAGAGTTTGGCGACCCCACCAACCTGGTACTGGGCGCTAATATTGCCGGGTTCAGAAAGGTGGCGGATGCCATGATTGAGCAAGGAGTAATGTAATCGCCTTCCTCTGCTAGATCGCTTACACTGGTCATGGTGAACAGTCCTCCCTTTTCGGGGAGGACTGTTTTTATTGACAGCTATAAAATCGTTTATTTACTGTAAAATAAAAGTATCCGATTGATTTCATTGCTTTCCAAGGAGAGTGACCATGGGACAACGTCCTCCCATTATTATTAACCGTCTTGATGCAGAGCGCTTGCAGCGCTTGATTGATAACGCTACGGATAAAGAGCTTGCCGTGGCCACGCTGCTTGAGGAAGAGCTATCCCGCGGGGAAGTGATTGATCCCCAGGAAATCCCCGACAACGTGGTCAGCATGAACAGCCAAATCCGCTTCACCGACTTAACCCGTGGGCGCCAAATGGTGCGTACACTGGTTTACCCCCATGCACTCAGCACGGTTGAGGACGGCATTTCGGTAATGGCACCCATTGGCGCGGGCCTTATCGGTCTTAAAGTAGGCGATATTATTGATTGGCCTTTACCCAATAACTCCGAAGTCCGCCTACGTATCGACGCCATCTTGTGGCAGCCCGAACGCGAAAAGCAGCACCATCGTTAAACGCTCTTACCGCCTTTTGGCACCATCGCGGGCGCGTCCAAAGCCCTGCCGCGCACTACATTCACACCTTGTAATGTGGCGTAAGCGTTAGCGCACCCGCGAGAAAAATGCCCTCAAGATGACATACACCTCATAAGCCATTAACCTTACTTCGTAATATTTATAATATTTTAAAGGAAGACAGTAATGGCAATCTATCGGCGAGCCTACGTGCCCGGAGGCAGCTATTTCTTTACGGTCGTGACCCATTCACGCCAGCCGCTGCTCGCCGATCAACTCAATATTAATGCGCTTGGGAGAGCTTTTCGTCGAGTACGCGAGGAGCAACCTTTTGTGATGGAGGCATTTGTACTTCTCCCCGATCACCTCCACTGCCTTTGGACCCTCCCGGAAGATGATTCTGATTACTCTTCTCGTTGGAGAGATATCAAAAAGTATGCATCGAAAGATTTTCTCCTTCCCTCTGGAAACCCAAACGCTTGGCAACGAGGTTTTTGGGAGCACGTTATTCGGGACGAAAACGACTGGCAGCGGCATATCGATTACATTCACTACAACCCGGTGAAACACGGCTGGAGCAGAGCACCTCGCGATTGGGAGTGGTCAAGCTTCCATCAATACGTAAAAAAAGGATGGTACGAAAGTGATTGGGGTTCAGAACGCATTCCCGACGTTTCCACAATGGACTGGGAATAACAGCCTGTGAGTAGTATCTATTGCCGCACCCAACCCCGGCAGCGCGATGCGCTGCTTTGCGCCGGGCCGCCGCTGCGGGTGCGCTTCGCTTACACCGCACTACATGAACCATTTCGCATCTATATGCGCAGAATCGTAGCGCGCGGTAACGCGGGCGAGGAACGAGCCTGCGGCACCCGCGAAAGGCGGCGCCAGCCGCCCGGGTATGCCTCCTTGGCCTACCCCGGCAGCGCGGAGCGCTGCTTTTGCGGGTGCGCTTCGCTTACACCGCACTACGGTTACAGCACTCGGCATCGATATACGCAGAATTGTAGCGCGTGGTAACGCAGGCGAGGAACGAGCCTGCGGCACCCGCGAAAGGCGGCGCCAGCCGCCCGGATAACCGCACCTAACCCCGGCAGCGCGGTGCGCTGCTTTGCGGGTGCGCTTCGCTCACACCGCACTACGGTTGAAGCATGCGCAGAATCGTAGCGCGTGGTAACGCAGGCGAGGAACGAGCCTGCGGCACCCGCGAAAGGCGGCGCCAGCCGCCCGGGTGTGCCTCCTTGGTCTGGAGCCGCACTACCTCTGCATCATTTACGTGATGGTGGCGTTTTTCTCGCTAATGCCCCCAAACAACAAAATCCGGGTTGAGGGTTTCGTTGGGGTTGGCATAACAAAGCGGGGTGCCGTCCAGGGTCACTATCCGTCCACCCGCTTGTTCGACTACCGCTTGAGCGGCGGCGGTGTCCCATAGGCTGGTGGGGCCGAGGCGTGGATATACATCGGCACTGCCTTCGGCGATGATGCCAAATTTCAACGAACTGCCCATGGGCCTTGTCTCATGAGGGCCTAGCTGCTTTAACCAATCTTCCAAATAGGGGCTGGCATGGGAACGGCTCCCCATTACGCGCCACGGGGTACCTTCTTTTGGCCTACCGGAAACATGAATAGCGACTCGCTGCCCATGCTTATCAATCTTAAACGCCCCCACGCCGCTGGCTGCGATATACGCCACGTTGAATACCGGTGCCAGCACAACGCCCAATACAGGCTTGCCGTTCTCGATGAGAGCGATATTCACCGTGAACTCATCATTACGCTTTACAAACTCTTTCGTGCCATCCAACGGGTCCACCAGCCAATAGCGCCCGCTGGCATCCGGCCCGGTGAACGCCTCGCCCCCTTCTTCTGAAAGGACAGGGATCCCCTCTGGAAGCGCTTTCAACTTGTCTAAAATAACCTGGTTTGCCGCGTTATCGGCGGCGGTGACGGGGCTGTTATCCGATTTAATCGCTACGTCGAACGGTTGAGCGTAAACACGTAAAATAGCATCGCCCGCCTCACGAGCAATCACACATACCTCTGTTAACAAATCATTCATACTGCCCCCTTGTCTGCTACATTGTTTTAACCCGCAGCCTAAAACGTAAAAGCCGCCAAACGTGGCGGCTTACGATGCAAACATATTGGCGTGCTAACTTACAGACCGTAGCCCGCTTCACGGGCAAGCGTGTTATTCGCTTGCAGCCAGCCTTCAATATGGCCGCAATCGAAGGTGCGCCCTTGCATGCGGAACGCCTGGACCTGCTGGCCTTCCTGCATTAAGCGGTCAATGGCGTCAGTCAACTGAATTTCATTACCAGCGCCAGGCGGTTGGTCACGCAAAAGCTCCATAATCCGATACGGCAAAATGTACCGGCCAATGACCGACAACCGTGAAGGCGCGTCTTCGGGCTTGGGTTTCTCGACCACGCCGCGCATATCCGCACTTTCACCGGCGCTGGGCTCATCACAGTCAACAATACCATAACGATAAACGTCTTCCTGGGGCACGGCTTCCACCATAATTTGCCCGGCGTTGCTGGCGTCCCAAAGCTCCACCATACGGCCCAGATCACAGGTATTACTGCTTGGCTGAGGCTTTACCAACACATCCGGCAGAATAACCGCAAACGGCTCATCGTTACCCAGTAAATGCGCAGCACAAAAAACCGCATGCCCCAAGCCCTTGGCGTTTGCCTGACGCACGCTGGTAATTTTAAGCTCTGGCGGGGCAATGGCTTCAAGCGTTGCCAGCAATGCATCTTTTCCTTTGCTAGCCAGTGCATCCTCAAGCTCAACATGGGCATCAAAGTGATCTTCAATCGCCGATTTACCTGAACGTGTCACCAGGATAATTTCATTAATGCCAGCTGCCAATGCTTCCTCTATGACGTGCTGAATTAAGGGGCGATCCACAACAGGCACCATTTCCTTGGGAATTGCCTTGCTAATGGGCAACAACCGCGTACCAAAACCGGCGACGGGAATAATCGCTTTACGCACTTGGGTCATTACTTATTTCCTTGTTTCATTTCGTAACGGGCGCCACCTACTAGCGGGTAACGCGCTATAACATATCCGAAAGCAACGCCCTAGCACTTTCGATCAACTCATCCAGATGCTCAGGGCCTTTGAAGCTTTCAGCATATACCTTGTAGAGCGATTCCGTGCCGCTGGGGCGTGCAGCGAACCAGCCGTTTTCGGTGGTCACCTTAATACCTCCAATACTCGCCCCATTACCGGGTGCTGTCACCAGTACAGCGGTAATCGACTCTCCTGCCAGTGTTTGTGCAGTCACACTCTCACTGTTCAGCTTTTTGAAAGCCGCTTTTTCTTCAGGCGTGCAAGCAGTATCGACCCGTTTGTAGCAAGGCTCACCAAAGCGCTGAGTCAACTCGCGATAATAGGCACTAGGGGCTTTACCAGTGACAGCCAGAATCTCTGCCGCCAGCAAGCATAGCGCAATGCCATCCTTGTCGGTTGACCACGCCGCCCCATCGCGGGTTAGCAGGCTGGCGCCAGCACTTTCTTCGCCACCAAAGGCCAACCAGCCTTCATGTAGTCCATCGACAAACCACTTAAACCCAACCGGCACTTCATAAAGCTCGCGGTTATGAGACGCTACCACCCTATCGATCATGGAAGACGACACCAGCGTTTTACCAATTTTTAGCGACGCCGCCCACTCAGGCCGATGCCCCATCAGGTAGTCGATACATACGGCTAGAAAGTGGTTAGGGTTCATCAAGCCATTAGCATCCACAATGCCGTGACGGTCGGCATCCGGGTCGTTGCCGAAGGCGATATCGAAGCGGTCTTTCATCGTTAACAGATTCGCCATCGCCGCCGTGCTTGAACAATCCATACGGGTTTTACCGTCGTGGTCGGGCGGCATAAACGCAAAGGACTCATCAACCTCCATGTTGACCACTTCTAGCGCCAACTCATAGTGCTTTGAAATCGCCTGCCATACCGGCAACGCGGTCCCACCCATGGGGTCAGCGCCCAAGGTTAACCCCGCCCGCTGGATAGCCTGCATATCCACTACGCTATTAAGGTCAGCCACATAGTGAGCGGTAAAATCGTACTCTTGTGCATGAGCAAGCGCCTCGTCCACAGAGGCAAGCGGCACATCGCCCAGCTCACGCAGCAGATACGCGTTGGCGCGTAGCTCCATCCATGATGTCACTTCTGTATCAGCAGGGCCGCCGTGGGAAGGGTTGTATTTAATACCGCCATCTTCAGGCGGGTTATGTGACGGCGTAATAATCAAACCGTCGGCTAACGCCGTGTTGGATGCATTGTGTTGCAAAATGGCGTGGCTAACCAACGGCGTCGCGGTATAGCCGTGATCTTTTTCGATTAGCACCGGTACGTTATTGGCGGCCAATACACGCAGCGCGCACTCCCAGGCAGGCCGGGAAAGCGCGTGAGTATCGAAGCCTAAAAACAGCGGCCCTTGGTAGCCGACCTCCATACGATAATCCACCACGGCCTGGGTAATCGCCATAATATGGGCTGCGTTAAAAGTACGCTCAGTCGCGCGGCCTCGGTGGCCAGACGTGCCAAAGGCCACCCGCTCTTTGGCCACATTGGCATTCGGTACTTGTTCGTAAAACGCGTTAAAAATAGCTTCCATACGAATAGCTCCCTTTTTAAACTTAATTATTGTCTTGCCGAGTCTGCCAAAACATAACGGCCTGTTGCAGGTCGCCAATACGTTGAGCATCGATCGCCGCCTGTTGGGCCATGTCAGCGGCTGTTTGGGGATTATTTACTAACTGCTGTAAAGCAGCCTGCCACGCGGCAGGAGAATCCTCTACCAACAAGCCATTTTCACCGTGGCGAACGATCTCCGTATAGGGGTAGCGGTTTGAGTAAATACCCACCCCTCCCATCGCGGCAATATCTAAAAACTTGATAAAGGATTTGCCTTGGTTAAACGGGGTTTCCAACAGCGGCGCCACACCAATATGTAACCGACAGTTCGCCTGGTAGTGACGAAATGCCTGCCAAGGCAACGGATCGGGCGTTTGAACGCGCGGCAATCCGGCCAATTGGCTAGGCGTATGTTTACCCAGCATTAGTTCAAGTTGCGTGTCTAACCTGCCCTGCTGAATTGCCCATAATGCAGGCGTTATATGCAGCAGATCAGTAAGATGAGCCCGCGTACCGTGAAAACCAATCTTCCACGGTGCCTGCGCTGAAGGCGATAATGTAAAATGCTCACGGGTTGGTAATGGCGCAATCAGTGGCGGCGTTAATACCGAAACATTTCCATGCTGCGCATAAAAACGCTGAGCAAGCTTTTCGCTACAAGCAACCACTTCATCGCTTAGCATCAGCAAGCGGGGCTGAAGATGAGCAATCCGCCGCATACGCTGGCGGTATGCGGCAGGTAGCATTGGGTCGTTGGCAGCAGCAGCAATATCGTCATCAATCAAATAAGCGATATACCCAAAGGCGCTGCGATGGCGCTCTACCCAGCGTAACCAACCAGGCGGTAGCGAGCGACAAAGCAATAAATTGGCGCCCGCATATTGACGCAGAAACGCCCGGCCATGCACCAGAGCAGCACCTAATGAGCGGGAGGCGGTAACACGCTTCACCTTAGTGCCTTGGCGCTGAAGTGCAGGAGCTGCAGACTCCAGAAAATAGATATCTTCTGTTGGCTGTCCACCATCGCTTAGAACGACCCAGGAAGAGGGCTTTCCAGAAACATAATTAATGGCCATTACCTCTTCTTGCCAAGACCTACGAAATCCTCAAGACCTTTTACCTTAACGAGAAATCTTCGTGCGCTAACGTAAGGTTAGGATTATAGGCTGGGTCTTCATCTAGCAAACTGCCCCATTGCTTACGCATATAACGTGCTTCTTTTAATGCACGAGCCCGCTTTTTAGGTGTGTTATCTGCTCCACGAGAAATGGACTCGTGATGGTAAAGTTCAGCATATGGTGTCCAAAGGTTTCTCAGTCCAAGCCTATGAACCTTTAGACATAGATCCACATCATTATAAGCGACTGCTAAATCTGGTTCATTTAGGCCACCAACTTTCTCAAACACATCACGACGAAGTAATAAGCATGCCGCTGTTACTGCTGTTAAATTCTGAATAAGTTGCAATCGCCCAGTATAACCTTCTTCGTTATGCTGAAAAAAACGATGTGCATGCCCAGCAACGCCACCTATTCCTAACACAACCCCACCATGCTGGACGGTCCCATTGGGGTAGTAAAGCTTTGCTCCTACACAGCCTATTTCTGGCCGGGATGCTTGGCTAACCATCTCTGTCAACCATTCACCATCGATAGGTTCAACATCATTATTAATCAGACCGATGATGTCGCCACTTGAATGCTTAGCACCAAAGTTATTAACCGCAGAATAATTAAACTCGTGATTCCAACGAAGCACCTTCACCCGCGCATCACGCCGCTCTACTTCTTCCATATAAGCCAATGTGTTGGCACAACTGGACTGGTTATCCAGAATCAGTAATTCAAAGTGCCTATAGTCGGTCCGCTCCAAGATAGCATCCACGCACGGCTTAAGTATTTCGACACCATCACGGGTTGGCACCAACAAACTCACCAGAGGCTGCGGTGAGGGTACGGGCCACTTGACCCGCGCAGAATTAACCACACGCCCAGGAACCACCTGAGCAGAGCACTGCATTTCCTGGAGGCTAAGGCGCACTAGCGAAGCATAATCGTCAGCTGGCGACAACGTGAATGGGGACGCTCGATGGAACAGTATCCGGCTTATGCGCTTAACGTTCACAGCCTCGGTTTCAGCCCCCATCGCCAATGCATTAAGTGCCAGCTTAGCCTGCCAATTCCCCACAGCGGTAGAATTTGATAAGCCACCGGCAGGCATTAGTCCTGGTAGCTTATCGCCGCGAACCCATACTGCGCAGCCAATATACGGCTGAGAAAGGAGTAAATCCGGGTTCCATTGGGGTTTGAAAAGCGGCGAGTGACGCATTCCATCCGCGCCTACTTCATCTTCATCACTGTAAATTAATTCAGCGCCCGCACTGTCCGCCAACGAGTAAAGCGCATGGGCTGCAAGCCGGTCGCCAGGGCACAGGATAGACACCCACACCGTTGCAGAAAGTACCGTTTGCTGGGGCTCGTCTTGCAACACTGACAGCGTGATACGTGGATCTTGCGCAACACATGTTTCGATGTGCTGCCGAATGTCCGCCGAACACTCTTCTGCAGGCAACAAGACTGCTTTCCAATTACCCAACGATTGATCTTGAAGGCTTGAAAGCGTAGTAGCAAGAGCGTCCGTAGTATCAGCATCCGCGACAGGAATATAAAAATAGTACACACCTGCTGACTCAACGACGGCCTGACGCGCCTGAATGTCCGCCCTCATCTTCGCAGGATCAGGTGTCTCTTCAAACTGACGCACCCAAAGTCGATAGTTACGCCGCGAACATAAGCTGATATAGGTGGATTCATACTCGCGAATAGCCGTTCTACGCCATGATTCGCCTCGCTCACGAGCACGCTCACGGACAATGGCAGATGCAGCTTGCTGGGTAATATCGCGATAATCCTGATGGATATTGATTAAGCGCTGTAATAAACGATCACGCGCAAACGCGGGCGTTACCCATACAAGACGAAAATGCAGTATCGAAAAATGCCCCTTCGCATTCATTGGCCTGAAAGCGATACGCTTTACGCCCCAGGGCGCATACACCAGCCGCTTACTCAATTTGCCTACGCGTAGCGGCATATCGATATTGAAAGTGTGCTTGCCTGCTTCAAAGCGAAAGCTAGCCGCTACCGAGGTGACCGAGCGGTCTACCAGCAGCTCAATCATATACCAGCCGGGTAAATAGATATTGCGCTGAGTGATAAACTCCATCGACTCGTCTAACGCTTCCCAGCGATGGTGAAAGGCATCCCATACCACGTTATCTTTAGGCTCAAGCACTTGCTGAAATGACAGCTTGCCCAGCACCACTTGCATACTGGCTGTTATCGTCACGCGCTAAACCACCCTTCCGGAAGACAATCATTCCATTTAGCTAATCCCCAGTCCGCTAAGGCAGCTTGGTCAGCGGGCATACGTTGAGCAAACGCAGCGGTGTGTTCTTCCATGCTTACGCCTTCTGTTTTTTCAAGAATGGTATCGTGCAACGACCACGTTAATTGTGGCGCCCTCACCATGAAACGTGCGTTAGTCTGCACCAACACCGTTTGAGTTGAGACGGCTTGAACAAGCGATGCATCAATATTGCCAGCGCTATGCACAAAAACCACGCGCCGGAATATTCGTACTAAAAACGGAAACATCATATAGCTTGAAGAAGCTCCCATCACCAAGCAACACTGATCAAGAAACGCATCGCTATTTTCCCACACAATGACACGCCCAAAGTTGGGCAGGCCATTGTCGTAGCGTTTATGTTCCTGATGGTCAAATGAGCTTAAGCGCGGAGTTGCAGCCATGCGCACGGGATTTAACTTGCTCCCCAAATCTCCACGCACCCGCACAACTTTATACTGATCCTCAGCAAACCAACGCTTGGCATCTTCACGTGCCGCCAACCCTAATCTACTTACCGCCTCGCAGGCCACGTGCATAGCACCCTGCTGCGTCCAATGGGTATCCGTCATGTGGTAAGCGTCATCACCCATTTGTTTCAACAGCGCTTCAGGATACAGACAAAAATCATCCGGCAACGCTTCAACAACCTGGTCAACCGGCGTAACGGCTCCCATTGGGTAAGGGTGATAAGCGTGCATCACCCTCTCTTTGTTCGGTGCAACCACCATCAAAACGTTCGCGTTTACCTGACCAGAAAGCGTCGTGAGTTGCTCTGCATAGGTAACCCAATTATCGATAGCTTCTTGACGTAACGATATATAGCCAAGGTGCTGGTACAGGCTTGCGTTAGTATCCTGATCGAGAAACAGCCAGCCCTGTCGGCCAATCAGAGCACTGGCCTGAAGCTCCTGCGCTGAAGCATCAGGCATCAGCGTTAAACGCTCTAGCGGTATACGCTGCTCGCCTGCTTCAGTGGTTAGCACAGCAGATAACGTTACATTGCCGGCCCGAACCGGCAGCTCAACACGGAAATGAACAGTACCGCTTGTACTGTCGCCATCAGTAAATTCAAAGCGAGTAGCAGGAAACACGCATTCGACGCCCTCGTGCCAACGACAGGCAAGCTTCACATTGCTATTAACAGATGATAAACCGGCAGCACTCACGCTAGCCTGGAGCAGCACCCCTCGCTGGGTAAGCAGCACCCGCGATTGTTGGGGCCACGTTCGTTTCCAGCCAGTAATGGGAAGCTGCAGCGGTACAGCATGAGCGTGCACAAACGCATAACGTGCCCGCTTCCACCACGATAAGGAAGCCGCCAGTATTTCACGCCACCGAGATTGCCGAGGTGCATTAACAGGCACCGCAAAGGTGCTTGTGCTGGGTAGCGACAGTGCCTTTAGGTAGACATGGCTGTCCCATGCCTGGGCGGCATAACACTCGCGAGCATTCCGATCAAAACGGGCGAAGTAATCATCACCTTGCATGGCTGTGAATGTGTTACTAGTGCGCTGCAATACCTGGCCTCGCACAAACTCTTCCACTGACTTAACTGCATAATGGTTAATACGCGCCCCTTGCCAGCATACTCGACGACTGACACCAGGACGCCCTTCAACCCATTGTAACGGAGCCCCCTTACTATTAACGTAATGCCCCGTGTTTAACGTCGCATGGTGTTCATTATCAAAGTGCTGCACCCGCGAAGGCCTAACTATGCTTTTGTAGAGTCGATTGTAACGAAAGGTACGAGAAGAGCGTTGAGTGAAACGCTCAATCACCAAGCCATCACCACGAAAGCGCTCTCCAGAAGACCCAAAACAAGCAGAATTAAGCGCCAAAGCGCTCACCGCGGGATCGCTGAATATATCCCTAAGCCAAGTACGCAACTTGTCAGGGTGCACCATGCTATCAGTAGAGCATTTTGTACTGGTTTCTGAATTCTCCTGAGTACTCTCTTCCTCTAGCGGTAATAAAAACTCGTCCACATTAATGAAGGCAACGATATCTAGCATCGTAGGGCAAGCGGCTAACAGAGACTGGTAAGCAAAAGCCGTACTTGACGCATCGTCCACTTTTGATGGACGACGATGCACTAATGTCACTAAACCAAGGCGTGAAAGTTCGCATAAATACGCATAAGAGCCATCGCTACTACCTGCGTCTGCGATAATAAAATGCTCGACGCCGACAGCTAAATGGAAGGCAACCCACTCTTGCAATGCATCCAGTTCATTTTTAATGACTGCCGCGACACCTAATCGGGGCAACTCCTCCGGCGTTAAAATAGTTCCCAACCCCAACTCACTCCTCATCTACTACCATTCGTTTGATTGACTTCCGTGACAACAGTAGGAAATAGGCGGCTTAATGCGTGCGCCATTGCTGCTTGATGAGCTTTGGTACCAAATAAAGCATCAGCACGCTGGCGACCAGCACGCCCCATAGAGGCAAGCAACGCAGGGTTATTGGCCAATACTTCAATCCAGTGTGCTACCCGTTGCACATCCCCCAAGGGGGCTAAAAAACCCGTTTCTCCATGTACTACCAGTTCAGGTAGCGCGCCCCAATCGTAGGCCACGACTGGCCTTGCGGCCGCCATCGCTTCCAATACAGTACGGCCAAAAGACTCCTGGAAATGGGAGAGGTTCACCACAACATCGAGATTTGACAGCGCATCCTTTGGGTCTTGCACATACCCTTTGTGAAACACGCTGCCTTTGTTACCCGACGCCTTATCCACTTTACGCCGCTGATCGAGTAAAGCGTCTAAATCTGGCGTGTTTTCCCCGTACAAATAACACTCTGCCGCAACGTCTTTACGCACCAAGCTATCGGCAAGCGCGACAAAATCTTCCAACCCTTTTTTATGGATCAAGCTGCCCAGCAGCCCAATCCGAAGTGGCCGCTGTCTATCAGGTTGTAAGACTGGAACCGCCTGCCAACCAGACATATCTATCGTATTTGGCACAATAGCGACTGGCGCACCTGTATATTGAAACGCATTAGCCGTGCACTGAGAATTCACAACCAAAAGATCAGAATGGGTAACTGCATGAGCTACAACCCCCTGCGCCGAGCTGTTTAGTGCATGGCAAAGACCATGATCATACACAGGTAGCTCGCGGACGTGCGTCAACACAGGCAAGCCTAAGCGTCTGGCGACTACCGCTGGCGCCTGAAGTGTTAGCGTATTTACATACACAGCGTTTGCATGGCTCGCTTCAAGCAATGACTGAATTGACGCAAGTGTTACAGGATGGTCTGCTTCTCCTTCTCGCCACCAGCCATACGGCACGACATACACCGAACGGCTAACGTGGCGCAACGCATCCAGGTAGCTTGGGTTGCTAACATTTGGCACGACCACTACGGTGGCAACACCCAGCGATTTCAGAGTGGAAAGCACATCCAACAAGCTACGCTCGGCACCATATAACCGAGTGCCCACACTATGAGCAAATACCGCTAAACAAAGCTGACTGCGGCGGCTCATCAGTGTGTCGGTACCCGCGAAACGGGGTAATGGGCTTAACCCCCTCCAACGCCCCCACCACCAGTAATGTATAACGGCTTGGGAAGGCTTCCACGAAGGATGTCCGCAATAACGATAGCCATAACCACTGATGCTGATATGCGGCGAAAGCTCACGACCTTCTGCCAAGCCATATAACAAGCCATGGGCGAAAGCATTTCCCCCTTCCGCCGCCACATCAGGATTATTCTGTAAGTACCATTGCTTATTAAACAGACGGGCGACTGCCCAACATAAAAAAGGGTAGCGCCAGCTATGCAGTCGCCACCCCTTCATATGTTGTGCCCATCCCAAGCTTCTCACCACCCGCCACGCTCTCATAGCACCACTCGGCCACCACCCGCCAAGTAGGCTATTAGTTCTTCGGTTTGCAAGGTCGGCAATGGTTTACCTGCCAAATCACGCACACCTTCCTGTGTGGTTAGCTGCGGCACACTATCAGGCCAGCTAACCGAAGGAGCAAGCGATTGCACACGTATTTCACCGCAGTGTAATTTGATGCCGCCATGAGCAACCGCAATATCTTCCTCGTGGCAAAGTTCCCACATCTCATCCGCTAACCAGCGCGTATTAAAGTCATCAGGCTTGCTCCAAGGGCAAACCACAATGCGGTAGCCTGCTTGGCACAGTCGTAACAGCGTATTCAATAGCTGTAAAAGCTCTGGGTTACGCGCAGAGGCATCGACTACGACAGCAATGTCATAACGAATACAGGGGTGCGGGTAATTACCAAGCGGCGTGGGAAAAAGCCGCCGATGCCCTTGATTAGACATAACCGGCACCACTTGGCGCTTCCGCCACCATGCTGCCGCTTGATGATACAAATGCCGCAATCCACAGTGAATGGTGCGCACATGGGTTATTTTGCGCTGCGTCAACGAAGCTGCTTGCACTAACGAAAAAGCCAAAGGCACGTCAGTCGCCACTTTAAATAGTGCCTCTGCGCCATAGTACCTTTGTAACCGCTCAACAAACTCATTATCCGCTGCAACCGCGACCTCATCCCACAGCCCCAGCGTATCCAGCACTTCACGACGTACCATGACAGAAGCAGGGTTGGGTTCCAGCCAATCAGAACATAGATGCCATGGGCCTAACGGCTGCAAATGCTCATTTACGCGCACCCAAAAAGACTGGGTAGCCATCACCTCAGCATGGCGCATAAGTGTTAATACCTGGCGTTCAATTTTTTGCGGATGTGACCAGTCATCACTATCATGCACCGTTACAAAGGCCCCCTTAGAGGCCTTCACACCCGTATTTCTAGCACTGTAGGCCCCCTGATTTGTCTCATGCCGAATAAGCGTGAGACGGGGCTCTAGACGCGCACGTTTCTCGACTCGTTTAGCCGTGCCGTCGGTACTGGCATCATCGACTACAATAATTTCAAGGTTGGGCCAGCTCTGCGCTAATAACGATTTCAGCGCCACATTAATGGTGTTTGCAGCGTTATAGGCAGGCACCACCACCGATACCAACGGCACACGCCGACGCACCTTGGCTCTCACTCGGCGTGTCTTTAATCGCCCTAAGCCACTTTTTGACTCTAACGGCAGCAACGGCACCAGCTTACGGCGAGCAAACCACTGATTTAACGGGGCTAACCGTTGCTCCAAGGGTAGATTAATCGACGCTAGTTGCAACATCGCCTCATCCAAGCCATTGCCTGAGACGTGCTGTTTATCACGCAGCGCTTCAGGCTCAGCTTGCTTATCCAAGCGTACATAACATTTCAGCAGCGCCTGTGGTATCCACTGCTGGTACCGTTCAGCATCACCTTCCGCAAGCGTTTGTAAATGCGTCAACGCCTCTTCATAACGGGATTGACCATAATACCAGCCTGCCAAGTACCACAGCGCCGCCGATTGCCCCTGAGCAGCCAGCGCATGCAATTTAGGAATTGCCTCCCCCGCGTGGCCATGCCAAGCCTGGTGATGCAGCCAAACCGCTTGCCCTTGGAAGAGAGGAAAATCACTGATATGGCCTTCAAAGGAAGGCAAGCGCCCTTCATGAATGCCATAACGTAAGAAGTGCAGCAGCGGGTTCACTTTAGCCCGCCCGATATCCGCATAGCGAGAGGTGTACCACTGAGCATCAAACCGAGGGCTCGGGGTTAGCCCCTCACGCCACCCCAAGCGCAAGAAATGCAGTTCAGGCCTTACCCACAGCCACCGCTGCAAGGCTGGCATTTGCTGCTGATAATAGCGCCGCTCGAACACACCGTGCTGTGCTAACAAACCTATGTCGCTGCGCTCTTTGGCGCTGGTAAGCGGTAACAGCGCTTTCAAATAAGAAATAATGGCCACTATTAATCAACAGTTATCGGGTAAGTTGAACACATATTAAGCACACTAATGAACAGCATGGTTAGCGAGTTTTCAATATTCTAAAGCCCGAATAGCTGAGAGCGCGACTATGCGAGGTAACAGACACCTTAGCCACAGATGCCGCCTTCGGGCCAAAATGGAGTTTACCAAGCATACGCTCCACCTTAGCAAGGTCGCCTTTCAATACTGCCTGCACTGAGCCATCAGCGCGATTGCGCACCCATCCTTGGATATTCAGCGCTGCTGCCTCACGACGCAACCACTTACGATACCCCACCCCTTGCACTTTGCCTTCAATCGAAACAAGGCGCTGGCAAGGCTTAGGTAACGATGCTTGAATAGGTGCAATCGAAAACGTACCGGCCAACGCCTTCTGTTTTTCATAAGCGCGTCGCCAGATAGGTGTGGCTAAATCACGTGGTGCACCGCGCATAGGAAAATGGTGGCCACCAATCCCAGGGCCTGTATTTACCTCAATAATGTAGGCGGCCGGTGCAGACTTATCCGATGTATCTACCATCACATCGACGCCTGCCCAATCCAAACCAGGAATAGCTGCAACGGCCTCGATAGCCGCCTGTTTCGCTATTTCAGGAACGCTATCGGTGGCATCAAACGAGTCCGCTCCTAACGAAATATTTGCCTCGTGGCGAAGCACTACTTCCACTCCTTCAACCGGTATGCTTTCCCAGGTTAGTGACTGTTTAGCCAGATTCTGCTCCACCCACTCATCTTTGGGGATCAAGCTGGTCATTAAACGGGGGTTTAAGGCGCGAAGTTCGTTCTTCTCATCCACCAATTCACTTACTGATAACGTACCATCACCCACCACATGGGCAGATTTTTTACCCAAAACAGAAAGCACTTGACCGCCCAGTACAAAAAAACGGTATTCGATACCAGAAACCTGTTCTTCTACCAATACGCCAATGGAGGATTTCGCCTTGTGATAAGCATCGACAATCTCGGACTTATCACTCAATCCTAAACTAACACCGCGACCTCGAGTGCCCTTGATCGGCTTAACCACGACAGGCTTGGCAAGCTTAGTAGCAAAATTAGCGGCACCTTGAGCAGAGTGCACTACTTTATAGCGCGGTTTAGAAACATTGCCCCTATCTAAAAAACGGTGAGTAAACAATTTATGGGTAGCAATTTTGGCACCAACAGCAGCTTCGTTAGAGCGCACGTCCCAAAAAAACACCTGCACGCCGTTGAGCGAAGCTAAAAACATAGCCCGGCTAAACCACGTCACCTCAGCACCTTCACTTTCCGCTACCCGGGCAATTAACCAAGGCCCCAGTAAATGTGTTTCATGGACACTACGAGCGAGATTACTTAGCTCATCGGTATAACTGTTCAGGGATTCATCGCCCGTATAACTAGGCAATACTACAGAATTCTTCATTATCAAGCTCTTAAAGGCATGGCTTGTAGGCTATTTATCAGCGGCCGCGTTGTCCAGCTCAAACATCGCCCCAAGGTAAAGATCGGCCTGTTCACCAAAGGCATGGTAAGTACCAGGCACCGGCGTAAGTTCACCCAGCACCGGTCCTTGGCGGGCTTCATATAAATCTACTCGGCAAAAAGGGGTAGGTAACGCCGCCGACACCCGCTCTGCAACGTACAATAGTGCATCAGGGTCGCGCGGGGGTAGCAGCGCTGGGTCAATTGCATCAGCATACTTACCTGTTTCAACAGGGTGCCAATCACGGTCATACCAACGATAATACTGCCCTTCGGGCTGACGAGCTACTTGTAGGATTAAGCCCACACGACCACGAAACGCATAAAACTTAAAATCATCCACCGGGCGAAGCAATCCAGAAGGCGGCAACAATAGCTCTTCCAACTGCCAGTGGTTGGGGAACTGATGCTCGCGCATTTCCTGATAAAGCCGTTCAAGGATATCTACCAAGCGCAAACGGCAGCGCAACTGCAGGCATTCAAAGGTAATCTCATCCACCCGCTTAAGTGAGAGCACCCCTCGGGAGCTATGAGCTTCTTTTGGTTTAATAACACACGCATCAACGCCTTGTAGCACATCCCGAAGATGCTGCAAAGAAAAGTCATCTTTCAGGATCTGCGCGGTGGGCACACCTAACACCCCCATCTGGCTAGCCACCCAGCCACGGTTTCCCGCCAGTTCTGCAAAACTGGTAACTCTTGGCTGTTGTTCTTCACGCTGGTAGCGACGTACTAGCGCATCTACGGCGGAACGAAAGGAAGGGGGCGCGGGCAAAGTACCTTTACGAGCAGGGTGGGAAGCTTGTATCCAAGCCAATTGTTCTGGCTTCAGAAGAAAATCACAAAAAGAAGGAATAACAAGCTCACTCATCGAAAAAGCCGTGGCAAATAGATACAAGAAGGGGGAAAAGGGCCGATATTAAACCACTAAATAATCGAGAAAAATACAGCCCTAAATATTTACAACTAATGTGTGGCTAATGCAGAATATATTTTGGGAAATTTTTCAAAAAGATTATCAGAATAATTTATCATTGGGTCATTGCTGCGAATAATGTCCAATAACACTTGATCTGACGGATCAATATGTTTTAAGAGCAAAGATCGTGTTGAAAAAATCGCTCTACTTTCAGCACAACCATTAAAACACCAGTGCCATGGTTCAAAAATTACACCAAAGATATTATCTCTTTTATAAGACTCATAAAACCCATACTGATACGCATGCTTCTTAAGCCACTTATAAGAGTCTGAACGAGATAAACGCCGGTCCTCTATCTGCTTTGGAAGACGAATATCAATTGCAAATCCAGTATGATGTTCACTATGACCGGGTAAAGCAACTCTGGTAAGAGTTTTAGCAGTACCCAACTCTTTTTTTACACGATAGTATTCAAAAGTTCTGGTTTGGCGCTCATAAGATCGATAGCCATTCTTAATAATAACAGGTACAACGCCATCCTTATGCATAGCATTGCTCATTTCGAAAAAAGCGAAGGCAGTATGTTTATGTAGCCATAACTCATCGTTTAAACATACAAGGTTTTCAGAAGCCACCTCTTGGTAACGCAGATGACCAAAGCGAATTGAAGAATCATTTTTTTCAAACTGCTCTAGCCCTGTGCTGTCAATAACTGTTGATTGGCTCATAATTAAAGGGCCTTTAAACTCGCAGTTTCAAGAATCGATATAACCAAAGTATCAAAATCTGTACCCGCATGCTTAGCTGCTTGAGGGACCAAACTACGCTCAGTCATACCTGGGCAAGTATTAATCTCAATTAACCATGGCATACCTGAATCATCAATAATAACATCTACACGACCCCAGCCTTCACAGCCTATCATTTCATAGGCTTTCTTAGATAGCGCTTTGAGGCGTTCTTCTGTTGCAGGCTCAAGACCGCAGGGTAAGTTATAAACTGTGCCTGAAGACTGATATTTCGCTTCGTAATCATAGAAGTCATTGGAAGGAACCATGCCAATTACCGGCAGCGCCTCGCCAGAAACTACTGCAACTGTATATTCGTTACCTTTAACAAACTCTTCTACCATTACCAGCTTATCGTATTGCAAAGCATCCTGATAAGCTTCAATCAGCTCATTTTGATCTTTTGCTTTTACAATACCGATGCTAGAACCCTCATGAATTGGCTTCACCATCACAGGAAAGGTAAAAGTACCACAAACTCTATCTAGTTCTTCTTTAGAGTGAAGAAGCGTAGCTTTAGGCGTATACAAACCTCCCATAGACCAAACTTGTTTGGTCTTATACTTATCCATACCAATAGCTGATGCCATAACGCCGCTTCCGGTGTAGGGTTTACCAAGCCACTCTAAAACCCCTTGGATACAGCCATCTTCGCCACCGCGGCCATGTAACGCAACAAACGCAACATCAAACTCAGCATCTAGTAGCTGCTGTACTGCATTTTTTTGTAAATCAATGCCAAAAGCATCAACACCAGAACGGAGCAAAGCATTCAGAATAGCAGTACCACTTTTGAGAGACACTTCTCTTTCAGCGGAGATGCCGCCCATTAAAACAGCAATTTTAGTCATGGCTCTTAGACCCTAATTTCTTAACAAGTGAACTTACTAATTTAGTCAAACCTACGCTGTTAGATGACTTCATTAAAACAGTATCTCCATCTTTCATATCACGTCTTAGGAGAGGGAAAATTTGAGTATATTTTGTAAGGGCGGCACCTCTAACTTCTGGATTAAGCCTGGACCAAAGATCCCCCATAGCATTTCCGACTAAATAAACCTTGTCAACCTCAGAACTATTGATTGAGTCTAATAGCTCATCATGATAATGCTTAGATTTCTCACCTAGTTCTAGCATATCACCTAGCACCATTATCTTTCTCCCCTCAGTACAGTCTAAATTAGAAAAAGCCTCTATAGAAGCTTTCATAGACAAGGGATTAGCATTATAGCAGTCGTCTATCAATTTAAACCTTTTACCATTTAATGATAAATCATGGACAACACCACGACCTTTCACAGGCGTTATTTTTGAAAAAGCATCGCGATAAGACTTAAATGAGTAACCCAATGCTGACATTACCGCAATAGCACCAAGTGCATTTATAGCATTATGCTTACCAGCTAGACCAAGTTTAAACCCAACTTCCTCACCGTATATGGAAGCAAGAACTGTACTTTTCTGTGAATTGTAATCCACTAATTTAATATCAGCAAAGCTATCCTCACCAAAAGTAATTAAATTAACACCACTTGCTAACTTACCTCTTACTTTTTCAAAAAAAGGAATATCACAATTTACAACAGCGGTGCCGCCCGATTTAATGCTAGAAAGTAGCCTTGATTTAATCTCAAAAATATTTTCCATGTTGCCATATTTTTCAAAATGCCCCTCGCCTATCGATGTCAAGACTGCAACATCCGACTTAACGATATCCTCTGAAAAATTTAGCGCGTTAGCAGACACCTCAAAAAGTTTAAAATCAAAGCCAGAAAGCAAATAACTTCTTTTCAAAATTCCATAAGACATATTAGACTTTGAGTGACCAATTGAGCCATTTTTTTCAAGCAAAGTCGATATTATTTTTCTTGTAGAAGTTTTACCAACGGTGCCTGTTACAGCAACTAACTTACATTTCTCCTTTTCTGCATTAAAATTCAACAGGTCAACAACTGACTTAGCTACAGAAGGTACAACAATTCTATTATTAGAGGGAAGTTCATTAAAATCGTAATTTTTATCAATTAAAAACACAACTTTATCTAAAGACAAGGATTTAACATCCTCTGGCAAAACCCCCCTTCTTCCATTAAAAAAACTCTTAACCCCCTTAGGAACCACTAAAAAATAAGAACCATCTTCACCATCAAGAACTAGGCTCTTATCAAAACCAATACCTTTAATTCTTTGATCAGTATCCAAATTATGATACGCAATATCGCCCAACGCATCTTTTAATTCAGAAAAATCATTAAAAGTAAACACAATTAAACCTCACTATATCGGTGGTTTTCAACCCAGTTGTCCAAATAGCTGTCTCTAAGCAGCCTGTTTATTACGCTCGACTTCCTGCAACTTGCCAGGGTTGAGTGATACCGAACCGGATATCTCCCAGTTTCGGGTGTTACCTGACCAGCGCTGTGGATGTCGACGCTTAGCGCTTTCATAAACCGCTTTACGGTACTCAAGACGTTCACGGTCGACACTTTGATGCCGATCAGCGGGCGTCACGTACCGAATGCCACTGTGCAGATGTTGTTCGTTGTAAGCCTGATCTAACGCCAGCATCCAGTCACGTACCGCGTTTAGCGATGCAAAGCCCTTTATGGACCACGCCGGGCAATATTTGACAGTGCGGAACAACGCTTCCGAGTAAGGGTTGTCATTGTTCGCTCTCGGTCGGCTGTAAGAAACCAACATCCCCAGCTCTGTTAACCTTGCTTTAAGCGTATAAGACGTATTGGCGCACCGTTATCCGAGTGCAGCACTGGAGGCTGGTGCCAGCAGCCTTCTCGCAATAAAGCGCGTTCTAGCAGGTGTTTCGCTAACTCACCTGATTCCGCCTAGTGGACTTCCCAGACGATGATTTTGCGACTGTAGATATCCATGATCAGGTAGAGATACCAGTGCTGGCCGCGCACAACGGAAGAACACTAACTAATGTCCTAGCTCCAGACCTGGTTCGACCCTGTCGTCGTAAAACTGGTCGTCGCGGACACTGTGTGGCGTGCTTTCGCACGGCCTCGATGGTGATGCTGACGATACTTATTCAATACACGATAAAACGACGACTCGGAGGCCAGATAGACGCCGTTGTCTACCAGTAAAGGCACGATTTGAAACGGCGGCAAGTCTGATACTCGGGGCTATGACAAAGTGATCAAAATGGTCTGCTCTTCCTCATGCGTCAGCTGATGCGGCTGCCTGCCTTGCCCCGCCTGTGGACGCTGATCGCCAACGTTTTAGTGTGCGCTCGCTTACATCGATAATACCAGCGAAGCGCCACCCACAACCGCTTCGTTAAATAGCGCGATGAGCCTTGCACGTTCGTCGAGAGGCGTTAGTCGTCCTCGCCGCTGTCGAAATCTTTGCTGTACAAGACATCGAACTTTTTTTAGAGCACCAACAATGATGTCGTCTCTGCCAATACCTTGTCTTTGCGCCGCACTTCCACTTTAAGCTGCTTGATGGTCTTACGGTCTTCTTTACGCTGCTTGCGCGCCACTTTTTCCTGATCCTCTTGCCCACACTAGCGCCTTCGAGAAAAGCCGCTTTCCACTGCTGAATTTGCTCGGGATAAAGGGCTTTTTCGCGGCAGTAAGCGTCAAGCGCAGCCTCTGACAGGGTGGCGGTTTCGATGACCCCGGCTAGCTTAGCGTCAGGCGACCATTCGTTGTCGCCTTGGGTGTAACCCGACACAGGCACTCCTTTTACTCGACACTGTTTTAACCAACTATACAGTGTCGCATCAGAGATGCCTTCCTCTGTCGCTATCGATGCCACGCTGTGATTATGGGGTGGTAACAACTTCTTCAGGACGGCTGATTTACGCTCTGCAGAATAACGTGGCACAAGGGCTCCATGCCGCAGATTTAAGCAATATCACTAGCCGGACAACTAGGCTGACAGAGGGGGATATACTATATTTCAATGTTTTCCTGTTTCGCCCAGTTGATCAACTTGCCGCTGATATACTCACTCCAGCCCGTTGTTACAGCGAATGACATTGGGCTTCCCTCGCCACTCGATCAGTTGGGTTAAAGGCCGTATCACGCGTTCTGCTGGCAGGGATAAATCTGCATCAATCATCAGGCCTTCCCGATTGTAATCATCAATCACGTTGAACAGTCGGTACGTTCTGCCACCGGACAGTTGGTCATGCATAAAATCCATGGACCAGCAATCACCCTGTGACTGTGGAACCGCGAGCGGTTCCGGCTTTTCTCGAACGAGGCGCATCTTAGGCTTGAACCGTAGGCTCAGTTCCAGCTCCCGATAAATCCGGTGATGAGCTTATGGTTCTAGGCAAAGCCTGTCACATTGCGCAGGTACAGATAACACATTCCAAAACCCCAGTTGCGATGGTGGTGCGCATCAGTCAATCATCGATGACCGTATTCTCATGGCTCAGCTTGGCCTGGTAGCGATAGCAGGCCTCGCTAATGCCAAAAAACCACACAGGCGAGTCGAATACTGCACCGGCCTGCCTCAACGACATGCTTCGACATCTCTCGGCGTTGAGATGGCTTTACCTCTTTCCCTCAAGGGCCTCATGGCGTAACTCGGATTTGAGTCGTTCCTCGGCGTACATCTTCTTGAGGCGACGGTTTTCGTCTTCCAGTTCCTTGAGGCGCTTCATCATGGAGGTGACCATGCCGCCGTATTTGGCGCGCCATTTGTAGAAGCACTGCTCATGCCGTGCCGGCACACCGGACTCGGCCTGCTTGAGAATCGCCATGAACTGGCTGTCGGTGAAGAGTGGTTTGCGCATGTGAAACTTCCTGTTCATTCAGGTTACAAAATTTCACTACTCTCCACGATTATTTTTCGCGGGGATTGCCGACTTTAGAGAAAATCTCTCCAAAGCTAAAAAAGCCGTTTAAAAAAACCGACAAATCAGGATTGGCATCCAGGCTATCAGGAACAAAAGAGCCATTTTCAAAGATAATAAAAGATATAGAAAAAAGATCAGCCATAGGTATTTTTTTCTGAATAAAGCTAACCATGTCGATCATTTGAAACTTATTTATCTTGGAAAGAATCTCCACCTCAGTATCAGTACTGAAAGAATCAATGGAAAACCCTGATGACAATCCATGAATTGAGAGAATACTGACTCTTCCTAAAACACCTGAGAAGTCATCGACATAGAGTCCTTTTGCAACAGCTTTTTTAACACTTACCTCGCGTTTAATTATATCTCTAAGCCTTAAAACTCCACCCTTGGCGCTAGGTATAATTCTAACATCAGAATTAAATGGATATATAGAGTAAGATCTCAACCTACCCGCATAAGATTTAATTTCACCAATATCTTTTAATGCGAAAGCCTGACCTGTGATAACTGGAAGCTCATTATGAAGCAAAAAATCTCTGAAAAAAAGCTGGTTAGATAGTGCTTTTTTTAACAGACTCGGAGTTGTCCGCTTAGAAGCAAAAGAGAGCGTATGTGATTTTTTTGAACCGTCTACTCCACTATCAGTTTTATTCGAAAGCCCAAAAGAGTCCTCCTTTACTTTTTTATTTTCTTTAAAATCCAGCCCTGATGCCGCATAAGCATACATTTCATTAGTCAAATTCACTTTTTCATAACTAGCACATGCTAAGCTTTCTAAGGCAGCGTCAACTATATTAGGGATTACCCACTTTGGATTACCAAAAGCAGGGCACTGATGACTTCCAAGCCCTGGTTGAGCGTTTATTTCAATAACGATATATTCATCGCTAGTCGTGTCATCAAAGTGGCTACGTGCCATTAAGTCAACGCCAATAACGTCCATGCCTGGAAAAATTGACCCGGCATTTTCTGCTGCTTTTTTTAAATTCGGGTGAACATACTCGGTGATCTCTATCGTTTCGCCACCTGCAGAAATACTTGACATATAATCAATATAAATTTTCGTACCCTTTGAGGGTATGTCATTAATATTAACCCCCTGCTCTTCTAAAATACTTTCTCTATGTGAGTTAATTTTTATCAGCTTTGACTTTAAGCTCGGATTTTCATTTCTAATCGCATTTTTTTCTAGTAACAATTCAGAAATATTTTTAACACCGTCACCAACTACAAATGGCGGCACACGCTTAGTTACTGACAAGCACTTTCCACTTACAACTAAATACCTAGCCTCTTCTCCAAAAAACTCTTCTTCTATAAGGATTTTTCTTGCCCCAATAGACACAACATTTTCCCAAGCACTGTCAAACTGCTTTTCTGTTTTAATACCAACAGATACGCCTTTACCACGTGCACCACTAAGAGGTTTTAGCACAGCAGAGGGCAATGACAGCGCAAAGCTTCGAGCTGCATCAACTTCATGATTAGCGAACACTGAACCTTTTGCAGTATTAACACCGACACTCGTAAGTAGATTCTTTGTAGCTTGCTTATTGTTTATGGCTCTTGAGGCCACGCCATTAAAACAAGAACTAAATGCCTGATTATAGTAAAGAGGAGCTCCATTTATATATGAGCATGCTATTCTTCCTAACTTTTTTGCTGGTATAGATCTAGACTTAAGCTCTTCAATGATAAAGTTAGTTGCTACATGATTACTCCAACCTGGATATTTATTTCCAACTTTCAATACTTCCTTTAGAATATCATCAGACACCTTCAATCTCCAACCAGCCGCCTACTGAATTTTTTAATGAAAGATTTTTAGATAAAGCATCATTTTTTTTATAAAAGTACGTAAAACGTTCTGACGCTGACTTTGGTGTTGTAATAAAGGAGGTCTCCCTATTATTAGTATTTAGAGGTAAAACAAAAACAGTTGGAAGTCCAGAGCTCTTAAACATTGAGAAATCAAGCTTAACAATCACTCCTAACGAAGCCGCTCCTGTTTTGTAAAACTGTCCTTGAGTATTGAACACCATATTACCGATAGAGTGAAATATAAGCGATCCTTTATAGCTCTCTATATTTCCAATGGTATGCGTACCATGTCCAATAATTAAATCGACTCCATTATCAACTCTGTCTCTACAATACTGTGCAATAGCGTCAGTCACATTTCCGTAATCACAGCCCTGCCAATGCGGATAATAAATTATAAAACCGTTGGGGTCTTTTTCCTTTATATTTTTAACAGCCTCATCAATCCTTGAAGCTGTTGATCTAGCCAAACCAGCCTTATTGCCTTTTGCAAAAAAACCATATTCAGAGTACCTTTTAGAAGCCCGTAATGCTCCTAAAACATATACATTCCTACTTTTGTCTGAACCCTCATTAACTGTAATTACTGCAGGTTTTAATGACTGTCTGCGGCTAGTACCAGCACCTATAACCTCCATACCGGCTGATCGGAGATGGACAATGGTTTCTAAAAGCTTTTCGACTCCAAAATCCATAGCATGATTATTTGCTAATGATACCGTTTTAGCGCCAACATAATTAAGGCATTTTATTGTATTTTCAGGATCATCAATCCCACAATATAGCTTGCCTGGGGCTGCAATACCTTCAGTTTCGGAAATAACTGTCTCTAAATTGACCACGAGATGGTCAACCCCTTCTAACGATGGTTTTACCTCACTGAAAAATGAAATCGGGTCATTTTTAACTCGTTCTAAGACAGGTCTCCACTTAGGATTTTGAAAATAACGATAGCCGAGACTTGTATCCCCACCAAAAGCAATTGTTTTAATACCCATTTATTTTTTGCCTTCCATAAGTTCTGAAAATTCAGTAAATTTTTTGCCTTGAATCAAATCTAACAAAATTCTGCTGCGTGCTTTGACATGCTCTTCGCCAAGCCAACGATCATAATCTTCTGAGAATCGATCCCACTGTCCCGGCCTAGGAGTGAACTCTCCAAGTACCATATCACCCTCACTTTTAAGCATATCAATACGCATAAATGGAACAGGGATTTTTAAACTTGCCGCCTCTACGCTTTCTATTTTACTAAGTGAAACGCCCTCCCCGATCCAATCTTCATCAATGTACTGTCCAGTGTCCGCTAAGCGCTTACCATCTCTAGACCAAAAGCAGTGTCTAACCTTTTCGCCTCTTACTATTTCTAAAATAAATACCACTTTTCCGTAGAAAGTGAAAAACTTTAAATCCCGTCCTGGCGTTTTTCTTTCCTTATCTTCTAATATCAACTCTTCTAACATCCACTTATCACGTATACCCTGAAAGTTATCCTCATGTTTTAAAACATATTTTTTAGTATATTCTGAAAACTCTTCCCAGGAAAAAAATTTCTTATTATCCCTTAGCAATACAATATCATTTTCCGAGTAGAAAAAAGCAACGCCTCTAGAGCCTGTTGATTTAACCGGCTTTAAAACCATTGGTTTTGTGGGCTTCTCAATCTCCTCAAATGTATAAGTTTGATTATTACAGTCTGGCCGTCTTAGCCCTATTGAGTCAGCAAAATTATAAGCCTTTGTTTTTTCATCAAGCTGCCACCCCAGTACTGGCGAACCAATACGTCTCTCTTCAGACTCCTGCATCATTATTGTGTGAAATGATAACGCTCTTTTTACTGAAAGTTTTCTCCTTTCAATATGCCTTAGCATAATATGGCTAATCTGGCGGGGGTGCGCCAAAGAGACCAATGTGTTTAATTGATTTGCACTGTAGCCTCTTTGTTTATCAAGATTTTCTCTTGTTATCCGGTACTTGTAGAACTGTTGGCTTTTTTCTTCAATTATATCTGAAATAACTTTAGGCAAATCCAAGCGCAAACCTGCAGCACGAGGGCTTTCATAAAGCTCATCGACGTATTTTAACAATAATGATTTTTTAATCTCCCCATTATTACTAATAGCTCGCATCTTACGAATTTTAAAGCCGTCAGTTACTTTAAGACTCGATTCGTGCCTCTCAATGGAATCAACTTTAAAACCACTAGCTTCTTTCATAACCGCAATGTAAAAACTTTCTATATTATTTTCATTGCCTTTAGCAAGAACCTCAACGCGACCATCGTCTAGATTTCTAGCCCATCCAGATATATTTAATTTATCGGCTTCACTTTTTAAATATTTCCTAAAGCCAACTCCCTGAATCTTGCCACTGACAAATATTTTTCTGATGATTATGTTATACATAGCACTTCCTAAATAAAAAATTATGAAACTGTTACACTTGTGGGCACTTCATTTATGCCCAAGCCATTTGCATAAATCCACGTCAGGCTAGCAAGCGCCCAAGTAGGCCCACTTAGCTCGAAATGGACTCGACCAGTCACTTCATCTAAGTCATCAAGTTTTAATGCAAGTGCTAATACATTAGTAACGTCGGTTAGCTCCTGCTTTAACCGCTGCCCGTTACTCACCCCTGAAAGCTCAACATGTATCGTAGCTTCCTTTGATAAGTCAGGCATTTTACACTCTGCTACCTGCTCTAAAATTGCTTGTGTGGCATCAAAATGATCGCTGATGAGTTTGTAGCATTTAAGGTGTTCAGAAAGTGCGATGACCACATAATTGTCATTGTTTGCAGGTTCGGTAGGGTTATCGACGATTAAGTCGACCCGCAAAAAATCCATTCCCTGCAATACTTTTGCTACCTTTCGGCCAACTGCTTCGTAGCTTTCATGGATATCAGCGCTTTGCTGCCACTGCTTGGCGCCTGCAGGTTTGGTAAGTACCGCGACGACTTTACCAAATGCCACAATAAGACGTAGTTGCTCGCCTTCCTGTTGTTTTTCAACCATATAACGTACGCTTAACGGCAGAAACTTACGGCCGTGCTCGTCTATGTGGTCTTCTGAAAGCCGTGTCATGGCATAAGGCGATGCAGATAAATCACTGGCTTTTTGCTTTTTAAGCTCTCTAGACTGCCTAAAAAGAAACTCCAGTTCAGCATCGTTTTTAATATCTTTTATGTACTCTTCAAATAGCGTGTTACGGATAACGGGCTTGAGTACAACAGGGTAGCCAATTTTCCGCGCGTAACGAATGTGATCGCGTATTGAGCGACCCGAAAAAGATGCGGCTTTTACAACTTTAACCCCGGCACGCTCTAGCCTGGCTCGCCATGCACGAATATCCTGGCAGAAGTTAACTTCAGGTAGCAGATTGCGGCCACTTACACCGCATACATAGCCACTTGGCTTAGCGTTTTCCGCACCTGCTTCAGGATTGGGTATTTGCTGGTAGTAATAGGCCAACTGGCGGGGTAACAGTAATGATTGGGCGCTGGTGGGCATACGCAACGCATGCACTAACAACCCTTCCCGCGTAATGCTAGGCAGCTTGCCAAGTAGATCTATGAAGTTTTCGAGACTTGCATCCATCACGGGTTAGCCTTCAGGGAATGAGAGTGAATTCATCGAAGTGAGCTGATTCGAGATGCGTTGTGCGAACCGAGGTTGGCAGCGCTTCGGATGGCCCACGAATACACGCAGTGGTAAGCGCGGTGATACCTACTAGCGATCCTTGCAACACCGTTTCTACCTCCCTTGGCCCTACATTTTTCACGTGTCCCTTTAGCCCACTACGCTGCGCGTGACGAGCCAGCCACTTACGGTAGCCAACACCGGTTACTTTGCCGCGAATATTTACTTTTACTGCGATGTTATCTTCAGGCAATGGCGTCAATGGTAAATTATGCTTGACCAGCGCTTCTTCAATAGCATCTCTTGGAACGTTTACCGGCTCACCAAACATGGTGTAACACGCGGTTCCAATCGCAGCATGGGCATTAAGTTCGCAAATACCTATATCGGTTTCGCCTACGGGTTTACGGTGGTCTTCGATCAAAAAGTCGATACCACAGTAATCAAGCCCTGGCACAGCTTTAACAGCATCCTCGGCCACTTTAATAATACTTGGATGCATTTCATGTAGGATATTGACGCTGTCCCCGCCTTGGGAGAGATTACATGAACCAGACAGGATAATCTGCTTGCCAGCCGTTGGTACGCTATGAAGTGTTAGCCCCTGTTTATCCAACTGATAACGGGTAGCTTCGCTAAATACAATAGGTCGTGATTTCAGGTGCGGAATGTTTTGGCGGTAGCGGTTTTTGATCAGTATCAATTCGGCAATATTATGTTTTCCATCGCCTGTTACATTCGCGGGTGCCCTTAGCGTTGCAGCACGCACCGTACCGCCAATTACCATAATCCGGTAGTCTTCACCGAATATGTGTTTTTCTACGATAAAGTCGTCATGGCCTAGCTTACTGCTTTCAAGCACATGGAAAGCACTTTTTAATTCTGTATCGCTGGTAATGTTCGGCACAACGCCAATACCTCGAACCCCTGTCGCAGGTTTTACAACAACGGGGTAGCCGATCAGATTGGCAAATTTCGTCGCATTGTCATAATCACCGGCGGGGAACATTCTCCCACGAGGAACAGGAAAGCCGAGTGGCGCTAAAAATTCACGCGTCGCTTCTTTGTGGGTACATAGCGAAATAGCATCAATACTCACCAACGGCGAACGACTTAATTTGAAATAGAATCGCTGGCCGTTGTTATCCGCCGTAAAAACACCTTTACCAGTGCGCAGGACGTTGTAGCCCTGACGTACACACTCACGCTCCATTAAGTGGCTTTTTGCATCCATCGTTCCTAACGGAAGCATAAGCACGGTGTCGTTAGAACTGTTGGGAGATAGCGGTTCTGAAGGGGTCTGAGGCTTACCCTTGATAGTGGGCTGATAGGTATACGTCGGCGGCGCGGCCTCGGGCAGGTACAGAACATTCTGTGCCCGTGAGAACAGTGCTTCTACTAACGCAGCATCTGAAGCAGCCTTTTCGACTGCCTCTTCCTGTGCCAGCGCTTTGAATACCTTGCCAAGTAGCTTGTAGGTACTGGTAACAGCAGACTGTATCTTGCTCCACTGACGTTTATCGAGCGGACCTGCGTTATCAATCAAGCTCTCGGTGGCTTCTACCCACTTTCTAGCGGCAACTGGCATGTTGCCGCTCTGCAGAGATTCAGATGTCAGTTGGCTGCCCATTAGGCGTGACGCCACTGTTTCCAGGTAATCCCAGTAACGGGCAGCCATTGGCTTACCGCGTCGCTGTCCCAGCCCCCCCTCTATAGCAGTTACACGCTCTTCACCCGCACAGTCAACAGCCACTTTAAGGTAAAAATTTACCTGCTGTGCACCACTTGCCTTTACGTTGTGCGCAACAGGCTCATTATATGGCTTGTCATAGGCGATTAGCTCGATGCGTGTAACATAAAAAGGGTCTTGCGACATTTACAACACCATTAATGAGTCGAGTTGAGGGTGGTTTCAAGCGCTTTGTCAGAGTAACTGTAGCGCTCTTGCTCTGCCAGTTCGCGGTCAATAAATCGATCATCATAGACGCTTTCTAACAGTGCCTTACGCATCTCACGCTTATTGGTACGGCCGTCCACGTTAAACGCGTGCAATGCCTGCAAGCGCTTGCGCGCTCCCGAACGGCACAGGTTGGTTGCAAAACCTGGCCCTTCTGGGATTTGTAGCTTGTTATTCTCAAGCGTAACACACGGATACACTAACCGCGTTTTTCCCTCTTTCTTGAATGAAGTTGAGAAATAACGATTAAAGCGCATTGCACTTGCCAACGATACCATAGCGATAGTGTTATGGTTGGTAGTGCCATTAATACCCGCTAGGAAAATGCCTTTGCTGAAGCCGTGTTGCTCTGCTTCTTTTTCAGCTTCCAGCACTTCGTGGTAGCCGCCTGCTTTTTGAGGAGTAATTTTAAGCTCAACATGGGGTAAGTAAGCAGCGAGACGGTTAATGGACTCGCGACCCCATACTGGCTTAGATAGCATAATGCTTACTGGCGTGCCTTCCATTTTGGCGAATGCTTGCTGATAAAAAGCATCAGCGTCTTCGTGGAAAGGATCTTCTACAATAACGTTTATATTTTGCTTAGCTGCCAAGCCAGTAAGGGCAACTTCATCGCAGAAATCGCTCCACTCATCTGTTGACCAACGCTGACCAGCATTAAGGATAATACCGTTAAGATCGTGAGTATGGCCAGATAGTGCGAATAGCAGTGAGTTCACTAGAGCACTGGCATCCTTTCCAGTGATACGCTTACCACGACGAAGCCAGCCACTCACTTGCTTTCCTTTAGCAATAGAGCGCAACAACCGCTCAGGGTTCTTGAGAGGCTCATTGTATACATTGCGCTCAACAGTGACTGGCTCATCTGAGCAGGTTAACTGTGCAACGCTAACGCCCTGCTTTTTAGCAATCAAATCCAGCAGTGCGCATTCAGTTGCAAAACAAACAGAAGGGCTTGGGCGCTGCTGACTTGCGCCATTGCCACTAATACCAAAAATATCACTGATGACGTTTTGGACAACGTCATTCACTTGCTCGGTAGGCGTTTGGGATGTCAGGTCTAGCTGCTTACCGATAAGGCGTCTTGCCATTTTTCGAGCATAGCGCAAGGCGCTGTTCAGCGATTCACCGCTGGCACTTGTTGGTCGCGCTTCACCTAAGCCTATTAAGGAAGCCCCATCATGCTCTCCTGTTATTCTTATGAAAATCGAGTAATCGCTTGGCTCGCGTGCCGGTGTATCTTGTGCGCTTGCCTCGCGTTCAGAACGGCTTAGTGGTTTATTTTTCAAAAGAACCACTTCTGTATTACAAATTTTCATACGTCCACCTCTGGTACAGTTTTAGTTACAAGTTAATAAAGCAAGCAACAAATGCTAATCAAACTTAACACTGTTGAATGATATCATACTTAGCATATAGCTCAGTAACTTTCTCATTGCTAAACAGGGGGTCATGCATTTGAAAAAGTCTCACCTGACTATAGCTGTTTCCCTCTAACACAACAAAATCATCATCTTGAAGTATTAAGTCGAAGCCACAGTACTTTAGGTACGTTAGTTTATTGAATATTGTTATTAATTTATTCTTATATGCATTCCAGTTAGGAATATAAGCACCCATGATTTTCTCACCAGTATCAGGGTGTGTTGTCCATCGCTGCCCGGTAAACCGCCCAGCTGCTGCTACAGCATGGCCTAACTCTCCTGTTTCTTTATTAATATCTATGCTTAACCCGCCTAGCGAAAAGTTATCGATGGGATAAGACTCGCTATTACCTACTCTTAACACTGCCCGTACTAAACAAGGCTCGCCAGTTGTTGCGTTACGAACAACTAAAGCACGCACTGTATTAACCGTAAGTGGATAAAGCCGTTTGGAAAACTCGCCTTGTTGTACATATTCATTAATGATAAACGGCACCCGTTGCCGACTAAACACTTCTCCTAATGCTTCGGCTTTTACACTAAAGCGTGGGTTTGTTGCATCGTTGGTTTCTACTACGGCATGGCGCTTATCTATACGAATAAAGTAAACACTGCCGCCGCCCCCACCGCCCAAGGGTTTGGCGACTAACATTAGCGGGCCTGCTTGGCCTGCCTCGACCTGCTGCCATAGGTCAGTATGAGGGATTACTCTGCCCTGTCGGCATACCGCAACGGTACGTGGTACGTTGCAATATTGGCCGAACACCTGATCAAATAGTATTTTATTATTGAAAACAACACTATAAGGGCCATTGACTAGCCGGGTAAGCCAACGCTGAACATCGCTTAAGTAACGGTCGATGTTGTCGCGGTTGAGCCCATAAAGCCTTGCCTTTTCAGGTAGAAAGCCACGCTCGTAGAAGAATTGAGCGTCTTCTTCACTAAGGCTTGCCAAATCAGGGTCGGCATGAAAATCCAGCGTAAAGCGCTTTAACAGTGTAAGCTGGTCGGTTTCTTTAAGACTTTCCATTAAACGCTTGTGATGATCCTTCGGCAGCACTGTATCGCTCAGTTCTACCGCTTGCGCTTCCCGAGTGTCTGGGGTGGTTTTAGATGAGTGCCTGGGGGCCCAAAAGGTGGTGTCTCGCTTCATATTCCAAACTCACGCATAAAGTCGATAGCTGTTTGGCTTTGCATTAACGGGCCGTGTACCTGGAAATCTTCCACCGTAGGAGCAGCTGCAAGTCGAATCAGCATTGGGTTCGGCGTTGAAATATCGATATCCACTTGAACAAAAGAGTAAAGCGACTCTTTTTGAATAGGAAAAATAATGTCTTTACTGGCTTGTTGCCAAGCAGCTTTGTAGCGGTATTTTTCCCAAGGTACCGGTTTTCTAGGCCCGACGATCGTCCCACTGGTGTTAAAACGTACAACGCTTCGGGTGCGGCCGCTATTGGGCGATAGCTGCATGCTAAGCGCCATACCCACGGTGGCAGCCGTCGCTTTTTTGGTAGCCACGACTGCGAGAGGCACCAGCCCAGCGCCTGCGGGGTCCATGATTAATATAACTTTAAGAACCGGCCCTGTGGGCTGTGCTTGCTTCGTCATTACGGGATTGGCAACCATCGGTATGCGCTGGCTGTAGAGCTGCCACTGGAGTTCTGTGTTTTCCAACAACGGTTGCATTGACCCGTTTGTTTGGGCTAGCAAACTAACCTGAAGGTCGCTGATATAGGCATCTACCCGCGTATCTGGCAGCTTGTAAAAGCGCTTTCGGTTGGGTAGAAAACCACGATTATGTAGGTATTCTGCTTCCTGCTGGGAAAGGCTTCCCTGCTGCCCCCGAAAAGTGTGGCTAAATTCGCGCCAGGTTTGCACGCCCTCAAAGTGCTCTAGTCTTTTGACGCGGCCAACATGGCTTAGGTCTACGCTTCTGCGTGTTTTGTAAATCACGCGATGCTGGTTTGCGCTTCCTTGCTTGTGCATCATGCTTTGCACACCGCCCAGAAAGGGCGTTGGCCTGCGGTCTTCTTCACGGCCAAAACGCAAATAGTGCAGTAACGGGTTCATGGAAGCGTTACGCACATCATCGTACTCTTCCAGATACCACTGGGTATGAAACCCCGGCCCAGGGTTGTGACCTTGCTGTATCCCGCTAGCCAGGTAATAACCTAGTGGGTCTTTTACGGCGCTGGGCTCATTGAGCAACTCGGGGTAATTAGCAAGATACCATTCTGAATGGAAGTAGCCACTTTGCTCTACCTCTGCTCGTATTATAGCCTCTTGATAACCCAACCGCCTTTTTAGGCGCCACTCAAGCGTTTTGAATAGCGTTGACATATAGTGCGTTGGCACGACGTGTTGCGCTTGCATAACTAGCCACTCACCTTGCTCAAGTGATTAGCAATGCTGGCATGTTCAAGTAGTGGTTGATGCATTTGGTGTGCTGCCATAACGTCGGTGTTGGTACCAAAGAAAGATACGCCTGTTTCGGTAATCACAAAGCTTAGACTGCAAACGTGCAAATATGATGACTGATCAAAGAAACGCAGCAGGGCTTTTCTTATCGCTTCCCAGTTAGGCAGGTGTTCGCCGGCAAGGGTTATGGCAGTGTCAGGATGTTGCACATAGGTGTCTATCGTGCCCTGCTGGTTAAGCCCGCGGCATGCTGTTATTAAGCCCGTTTGAGGATTGATACTGGCACTGAGCGCGCCTTCTTCTACCCGCGCGGGTGTGCTGGAGAGGGTTGCTGCACGGCCTATTGTTAAGCTGGCAGCGGCTATTTCAGGTAACCCTTCATCGGGCTCACGTACCAGTAAGACATGCAGCAAATGGTAGCCTTCAGGGCTTACTTTTGTTAGCCAACTATGCTGGACTGGCGCTGTGGAAATGATCAACGCTTCGCTGTGTTCTTGCGCTTCTTCAACCAACTGGTTAATAAATGCTTTTTGAAACACTTGCGAGTCACTGCTCTCAGCCAGCTTTATTTTGCGGTACTGCGCATGGCTATCCGGTGCGAGCGAATGCACGTGCACCTCGCCAGGCGCTGTATTTCCGGTTGTCCACCACGGTGACTCTAACCACTGGGCACCATTCTTGGAAATGATGCAGATGTTTTTTTCAACGTCGAAGTAATTGGCCAACACATGGCCACATAGCACACGGTCGGAGAGGACGGTTTGGTATTTTTGGTTAATCGATTGCAGCCTAAGTGACTGGTAATCACTCAGGTAGGCATTAAGGTCGTTTTCCGTTAAATCGTACAGGCCTGCTCGGCTTCTGTAGAACCCGCTGTGAAATAGCTGGCGGCTTTGCTCTTCTTTTATGGTTGGCGCATTATCTTCCCAGAACCTGAACGTAAAGTCTTTCCAGGCTTGTAGGGAGGCGATGTCGTTGGCGTGCGCAATACTGTCTGTATGTGTTGAGAACATAGTGTTTAATAGCCACCTGTAAAGAATCTATTCGTCGTCGTTGGCTTCTTGAAGCGACTTCAGCTCAGCTTTTTGTTTCCGCCATGTGCGAAGTTTGGCATTCATGTCGCTTTTTAGTTCTACTAACTCTTTTGGTGACACACTGTTGCTATCTTTTGCCTCTTTATAAATAATCTTGGCTTCTCTAAACACTTTTCTTGATGCAGTGACCTCTTGACGCGTTTTTTTGAGCCGCTCAGACTCAACCAGACCATATGCCTTGTGATAAGCATCAATCGCATCGTCGATGCTATCAAACCAGGTGGCTTCGCCTTTGTTAATAAATATACCTGCCTGGCAAAGCTCTCTGAGTATGCCTTCGCTATGCGAGACCATGATAAGACTGGCCTTGCCCGTTTTTTCCCGAAAGGCGGCTTTTGCTTTGGCTTTAAAGTTTTTATCGCCCACGGCGGTTGCTTCATCAGAGATGTAGACATCAAAATCAAATGCGAGCGATAAGCCAAACGAGACACGCGAGCGCATCCCTGAGGAAAAGGTTCTAACAGGTTCGTCGAACGCGGTGCCTATGTCCGCGAAGTTTTCTACATGCTTAATGACTCGCTTTACATCTTCGCTGGAACTACCGTGAACCCGAGCAACGAATTTTACATTTTGTCGTGCTGTCATATTTTGCTGCATACCACCTGACAGCCCTACGGGCCAAGAAACCTTGCTATGACGAATCACTTCGCCTCGTTCAGGTTTATCCATACCCGCAATTAAGCGTAGTAACGTTGACTTGCCCGCACCATTGGCACCTATCAGGCCCACGCTCACCTTGGGGGGAATGGTAAGGTTGATATTTTTCAATACCCAATCGCTACCGTGGTGGTTGTGGTAGCGCTTATAGAGGTTGCGTATCTCAATCATGTGCTACCTGAAATATGGTGCATCAATAAATAATAGGCCCTGCTGATCCTTGCTTGAAAGCTGCGGCGGTTGATTAGTGAGCAGCGGCCATTGAATATCGAGCGCAGGGTCGTCCCAACGTAGCGATACTTCATCCCCCGGAGCGTAGTAGTCCGTACATTTATACTGGAATTCTGCTTTTTCACTAGTCACGTAAAAACCATGAGCAAACCCCGGCGGTACCCACAGCATTTGCTTGTTCTCTTCGCTTAGCATAGCACCTACCCACTGGCCGAATGTGGGCGAGCTTTTGCGCATATCGACGGCCACATCGAACACTTCACCACGAGTGACCCGCACGAGTTTTCCCTGGGGCTGGTGCAACTGGTAATGCAAGCCGCGCAAAATGCCCTGAGCCGATTGGCTATGGTTATCTTGCACAAACTGATAGTTGCCGCAATGGGCTTCAAATTCATTTTGGCGAAAGGTTTCCATAAAGAAACCGCGTTCATCACCGAAAACGTTAGGGGTAAGAAGAACGACATCCGGTATGGCGAGTTTTTCGTAGTGCATAGTTAAACCGTGAGGAGTGAGGGGTAAAATGTGAGGTGTGAAGGGCAAAACGCCTCACTCCTCATGTCTTACTCCTCACTTTTAAAAGACGTTGCAGGTATTGGCCGTATTGGGTTTTAGCCAGCGGTTTGGCGAGTTCTACCAAGCGCTCATCGCTAATCCAGCCATTTTGCCAGGCGATCTCTTCCAGGCAGGCGATTTTGAGGCCTTGGCGATGCTCAATGGTTTGTACGTACTGGCTGGCTTCTAACAGGCTATCGTGGGTGCCTGTGTCCAGCCAGGCAAAACCACGCCCCAAGCGTTCGACGTTTAGGTCACCCCGCTTAAGATACGCGTTATTGATGCTGGTAATTTCAAGTTCGCCGCGCTCAGAGGGTTCAACCGCTTTAGCGATGTCTACTACGTCATTATCGTAAAAATAAAGGCCGGTAACGGCATAGGCAGACTTGGGCTTTTTAGGCTTTTCTTCTATCGAGATTGCCTTGCCCGCCTCGTCAAACTCTACAACGCCAAAGCGTTCAGGGTCTTTTACCAGGTAGCCAAACACTGTGGCGCCGTTAGGCTGCGTACTGGCTCGTTTAAGCTGGTCTGAAAAGTGCTGGCCGTGAAAGATGTTATCGCCCAACACAAGACAAACCGGGCTTTTTCCGATGAATGCTTCGCCAATGATAAAGGCTTGCGCCAGGCCATCGGGCGATGGCTGCTCGGCGTATTCAAATTGCAGGCCGAAGTCTTCGCCGCTGCCAAGAAGGTTTTTATATTGGGGCAGGTCTTCTGGTGTAGAAATAATTAAAATTTCACGTATGCCTGCCAGCATCAGCACCGAGATAGAATAATAAATCATCGGTTTGTCGTAAACAGGCAACAACTGTTTTGAAACACCGCGTGTAATGGGGTGCAGACGCGTACCGGAGCCACCCGCCAGAATAATGCCTTTTCTTTGTGATGGGTGAGGTGTGAGGGGTGAGGTATTCATTCCTGAAATCCTGATTTTATGAGGTGTAATGCTTGGGGTGTGACATCTTACTCCTCACAATACTCCTGCAGTGTTAGGGCAAGCTGGCTTTGCCAGGTAGGCATGATGATGCCTAGTGCATTTTCCAGTTTGTTGAGCGCTAAACGCGAATTAAGCGGGCGCTGAGCGGGCGTAGGGTAATCGCTTGTGGGTATTCCACTTACACGCCCTGACTGAATGGTCAGCTTTTCATTTAACTTGCCCGCTTGCTTGAAAATTTCACAGGCAAAGCCATGCCAGCTGGTTTCACCCCGTGGCGCAAGGTGGTAAACGCCGGATATTACGTGAGGGGTGACGTGTGAAGCGTGAGGAGTAAAAGCCAGTGCTGTTACCTGGGCGATTAGGCGTGCGGGGGTGGGCGCGCCTATTTGGTCATCCACAATGTTGAGCGCATCGCGATCGCGCCCAAGCCGCAACATGGTTTTCATGAAGTTATGGCCGCGCGCGGCGTATACCCAGCTGGTGCGGAAGATGAGGTAGTTGGCGCCGCTTTCAGCGATGGCGTTGTCCCCTTCCAGCTTAGTTTGGCCGTAAACGCTTAATGGGCCAGTGGGGCTATCTTCTTGCCAAGGCTCGGTGCCATTGCCGGGGTATACGTAATCGCTTGAGTAGTGCGCCAGGGGAATATCGTGCTGGGCGGCATAGTGTGCCAGTTGGGCGGGTAATTCAGTGTTTAAGCGCTTTGCCTGCTCTGGCTCACTTTCAGCTTTATCAACGGCGGTATAGGCGGCGGCGTTTAGGATTAATGCGGGCTTGTGCTCGGCAAGAAAAGCATCAACGGCTTGGGCATTGGTTAAATCGAGTTCCTGGCGTGTGGGTGCCAGGATGTTGCCGAAAAGGGCAAATTGACGCTGGAGTTCAAAGCCGACCTGGCCATTGCTGCCGGTGATGAAAATGTTCATGGAAAATCCTTTTTCGCTTTTGGAGCCTTGATTGTTGCCGTGGTGGCCTTCGGCACCGCTGCGCGGTGCTCCTGCGGGTGCGCTGCGCTTACCACGCACTACAAGAATCCCCTAACAGATGGCTGCACACATTGTAGCGCGTGGTAACGCGCCGTGAGGAACGAACGGCAAGGCACCCGCGAATGGCGGCGTCAAGCCGCCCCGGATGCGCCACCGCATTTCAACCCCGGCACCGCTGCGCGGTGCTCCTGCGGGTGCGCTGCGCTTACCACGCACTACAAGAATCCCCTAACAGATGGCTGCACACATTGTAGCGCGTGGTAACGCGCCGTGAGGAACGAACGGCAAGGCACCCGCGAATGGCGGCGTCAAGCCGCCCCGGATGCGCCACCGCATTTCCAACCCCGGCACCGCTGCGCGGTGCTCCCGCGGGTGCGCTGCGCTTACCACGCGCTACAAAATATCGCTACCATGCCTTTATCAACGCATTACAAAACATACTTTTATCATGCCTTACCCAAGCGCTCACCTTGGTAACTGCCATCTTGAACGCGCTTCCACCAGGTTTCGTTGGCGAGGTACCATTCAACGGTTTTGCGCAGGCCAGTTTCAAAGGTTTCTTGCGGTACCCAACCTAACTCACGTTCGATTTTGCTGGCGTCAATGGCGTAGCGCACATCGTGGCCTGGCCGGTCAGTGACGAAGGTAATTAACTCCCGATAGGAAGCATCTTTTGGCACCAGCTCTTGCAGCAAGTCGCAAAGCGTTTCGACTACAGTAAGATTAGCTTTTTCATTGTGGCCGCCGATATTGTAGGTTTCACCTACCTGCCCTTCCATTGCTACCTTGATGAGCGCACGAGCGTGGTCTTCAACAAAAAGCCAGTCGCGGATTTGCTGCCCATCCCCGTATACCGGCAGCGGTTTATCTGCCAAGGCGTTGAGAATCATCAACGGAATCAGTTTTTCCGGAAAGTGATAGGGGCCGTAGTTATTAGAACAGTTGGTTATCAGCGTGGGCAGGCCGTACGTGCGTTGCCAGGCACGTACTAGATGGTCTGAGCTGGCCTTGCTGGCGGAGTAAGGTGAACTGGGCGCGTAAGAAGTTTGTTCGGTAAACAGGTCTCTCGTCCCGTCCAGGTCGCCATACACTTCATCGGTACTGATGTGATGAAAGCGAAAGGCATTGCGACGCTCGCCTTCCAAACTATTCCAGTAACTGCGTGCCGCTTCCAAGAGTACGGCAGTGCCCACGACGTTGGTTTGAATAAATTCGGCGGGGCCGTCGATGGAACGGTCTACATGGCTTTCAGCGGCAAGATGCATCACTATATCAGGCTGGTGCGCTTCAAAGAGTTGCTGCATCGCCGCAGCATCGCAAATATCCGCTTGCACAAATGTATAGCGGGCATTGCCTTCAATGCCGTTGAGCGATTCCAGATTACCTGCATACGTCAGCTTATCAATATTTATCACCTGGTGCGGTGTGTGTTGAATGAGTTCACGCACTACTGCTGAACCAATAAACCCCGCACCGCCGGTAATAAAAAAAACTTTATTCATTTGAATATTTATCCAAAAGCAAAATTGATACTTTTACATGTTCAAGGCTGACAAATGAGTCTTTAAAACCACAACCCGCTTACTTCTAATACTTAGTTAGTCGCTACCAAACAGGTCACGCGTATAAACCTTCGCTATAACATCATCCAAGTCGCTAACAACACGATTACTCAGGATAAGATCCGACTCCTCTTTAAATACTGCCAAATCATTAACAACGCGTGAATTGAAAAAAAATTCTTCTTGTAGTGTGGGTTCAAACACAATGACTTCAATTCCTTTGGCTTTCAATCTCTTCATAACACCTTGCATAGCGCTGGCCCGAAAATTATCAGAGCCTGCCTTCATGATAAGTCGGTACACACCGACCACGTGAGGGTTGCGCTTCAGTATGGACTCAGCAATAAAGTCCTTGCGTGTACGGTTAGCATCCACAATTGCTTGAATCATATTGCTGGGCACATCTTGATAGTTAGCAAGCAGTTGTTTCGTGTCTTTAGGTAGACAGTAGCCGCCGTAGCCAAAACTAGGATTGTTGTAGTGACTGCCTATACGTGGGTCTAACCCTACCCCCTCAATAATCTGCCGCGTATCCAGCCCGTTAGTTTCAGCGTAGGTATCAAGCTCGTTGAAGTAGGCTACACGCATGGCCAAGTAGGTGTTGGCAAACAATTTGATGGCTTCAGCTTCTGTACTGTTAGTCAGTATTACCGGCACTTCTTCTTCAATGGCGCCCTGTTTGAGCAGGTTAGCAAAGTGCTCGGCTCGCTCTGAGCGCTCACCTACAATAATGCGTGAAGGGTGAAGGTTATCGTAAAGGGCTTTACCCTCGCGGAGAAACTCCGGCGAGAAAATCAAATTTTTGGTATTAAAACGTTGACTGGCTTTAACTGTAAAACCTACCGGCACAGTAGATTTAATAATCATTAGCGCACTGGGGTTAACCTTGATAACTTGGCATATCACCGCCTCAACACTTTGAGTATTAAAGGTATGGGTGGTGGGGTCATAGTCGGTTGGCGTAGCAATAATCACAATGTCCGCTGCCGCATAGGCACGTTCGGAGTCGCTCGTTGCGCTAACGTCAAGATCATCGCGTTTAAGAAAGCTGCTAATCTCCGCATCAACAATCGGTGATTGGCGAGCATTAATTTTGTCTACTTTCTCTTTAACAATATCTACCGCTATAACGCTGTTATGCTGGGCCAGCAGCATAGCATTTGAAAGGCCAACGTAACCAGTACCTGCTACCGCTATCTTTTTCATGGTGTCTCAGTATTAACATTGAGATTACTAATTTTTTGATCGTTTAACCTATCTGTGCATTTCAGGAGAAATTTACGATCCTCAAATGCTTGTCTTTACGCCGATAGAGCGCTTCCAGTTCTTTTTTTAACTCAACACGAGCCGCTTGGTCACCATGTACCAAGCGGATGGTGTGGGGCCAGCGGCGCATGCGTTTTACGAAATTGAGCAGGTCTTTTTGGTCGGCATGGGCCGAGTAACCACTGATGGAGGTGACGCCTGCTTTAATGTCGATTCGCTCGCCGTCAATTTCTACCCAGCCGCCTTGGCCGTATTGCTGTATAGCGCGGCCTGGGGTGCCAGCGCCCTGGTAGCCTACGAACAGTACTTGGTGGCGGGCATCACCCAGCATGGCTTTTAGGTAATTCATAATACGCCCGCCTGCACACATGCCGCTGGCGGCGATTACCACGGCGGGCCTGCCGGTTTTGGCTAAATATTCAACCGTTTGCTCGTGTTCGGTGTGGCTTTCTACGGTGTAGAGGCTGGCAAAGTTGAGCGGGTGTCGGCCCCCTTTTAGCCGCTTTTGGGCTTCATCGTCCCAGTAGGGTTTGAGCTCGCGGTATACCTTGGTAAAGCGGGCGGCCAGCGGTGAATCGACGATAATTTCGAGCGTGCTCCACTGGCTGTTTTTGGCTTCATGAATAATGCCTTCCAGCTCGTAGAGCAGCTCTTGGGTGCGGCCTATGCTGAAGGCGGGCACCATCACCGTGCCGCCGTTGGCTAGCGCTTGTTCTATCGCTTTTCTTAAAACAGCACGGCGCTGGCGGCGGTCCGGGTGGGTGCGGTTGCCGTAGGTGCTTTCCAGCACTAGCTGGTCGCAGCCGTGGGGCGATGTAGGCGCGGGTAACAGCGGCGCGTGGGGAGCGCCCAAGTCGCCAGAGAAGACGATACGCTCTTTTTCGCCATTGGCCGCCTGGTGTGCTACTTCAACGTAGCAGGAGCCTAATATGTGCCCTGCCCGTTTGAGCTTGATACGGGTGGTGCCATTTTCATCTTCAACGATGCGGTGCCATGTTTTGTAAGGCACGCTAACAATTTGCTTTTCCAGCTGTTCCTGAAAGCGTTGGATCAGTTGTGTGTTGCGGGTAAAGCCAATTTTTAGCGCGTCTTCAATGACCAAGGGCAGTAGCTTGGCAGAAGGCTCGGAACAGATGATGGGGCCTTTGAAGCCAGCTGCCAGCAAGTAGGGTAAACGGCCTACGTGGTCAATATGTACGTGAGTGATAACAAGCGCCTGTACGGTGCTGATATCAAATTCGATTTGGAGCTGTTCAAAGCTGTCTTCTTCCGCGTCTTCGCCTTGAAAGAGGCCGCAATCGATGAGTAGTGAATGCTCGTTATTCAGTATCAATTGGTGGCAGCTACCGGTTACGCCTGTTGCGCCACCGTGGTGAATAATATCGAGCATGAGGCTCCTTTTTTGGTGTTGCTAGGGGCTTCACCGAAGCCAAGTAGCGGTGCCGGGATTGAACATTGGGGGCACATCCGGGCGTCGTTCCGCCGCCATTCGCGGGTGCCGTTTGCTCGTGCCTCGCAAAGCGTTACCGCGCGCTACACAACCAGCAGGGTAGATATTTCGTAGCGCGTGGTAAGCGCAGCGCACCCGCAGGAGCAGCGCGAATCGGTGCCGGAGTTAGGCATGGGGGCACATCCGGGCGTCGTTCCGCCGCCATTCGCGGGAGCCTTTTGCTCGTGCCTCGCAAGCGTTACCGCGCGCTACACAACCAGCAGGGTAGATATTTCGTAGTGCGTGGTAAGCGCAGCGCACCCGCAGAAGCAGCGCAGAGCGGTGCCGGGGTTAGGCATTGGTGCCACATCCGGGGCGGCGTTTCGCCGCCTTTCGCGGGTGCCTTTCGCTCGTGCCTCGCAAAGCGTTACCGCGCGCTACACAACCAGCAGGGTAGATATTTCGTAGCGCGTGGTAAGCGCAGCGCACCCGCAGGAGCATCGCAAAGCGGTGCCGGGGTTAGGCCTTGGGGCACATCCGGGGCATCGTTCCGCCGCCTTTCGCGGGTGCCTTTTGCTCGTTTCTCGCAAAGCGTTACCGCGCGCTACTCGAAGGTGTGCCTAGCATCTACTAGCGACCCTAGCTTGAATAATTTTTTGATAATAACCGCTTAGTTGTTTCTTTTTCTGCCTTAACGCATCGATTTCGGATCTCGTCAGCGGTTCTAAAGCCGACGAGATAACTTGCTTCGTTGGCGGTGAGGGCTGAGGTTTGTATTCCGAAGATATTTTTGATTTCATCACCAAAGCGCTCCTCCAATAATTGGATATGCTTTTTTACTGCGCGAAAACTTGTTGATCGACCAGCATTTACCAGCAGTATAGACCCAATTGCGTTTCCGCCGTTCATTGAAGAGTACTGCTCAAGGACGTGCATTTTTATGCCGCGAGAGCAGCGCACCCGCGGGAGCAGCGCGAAGCGGTGCCGGGGTTGGGCCTTGGGGCACATCCGGGGCGGCGTTCCGCCGCCTTTCGCGGGTGCCTTTTGCTCGTGTCTCGCAAGCGTTACCGCGCGCTACACAACCAGCAGGGTTGGTATTTTGTAGCGCGTGGTAAGCGAAGCGCACCCGCGGGAGCAGCGCGAAGCGGTGCCGGGGTTAGGCCTTGGGGCACATCCGGGGCGTCGTTCCGCCGCCATTCGCGGGTGCCTTTTGCTCGTTCCTCGCAAAGCGTTACCGCGCGCTACACAACCACCAGGTAGATATTTCGTAGCGCGTGGTAAGCGCAGCGCACCCGCGGGAGCAGCGCGAAGCGGTGCCGGGGTTGGGCATCGAGGCGCATCCGGGGCGTCGTTCCGCCGCCATTCGCGGGTGCCTTTTGCTCGTGCCTCGCAAGCGTTACCGCGCGCTACACAACCACCAGGTAAATATTTTGTAGCGCGTGGTAAGCGCAGCGCACCCGCGGGAGCAGCGCGGAGCGGTGCCGGGGTTGAGCGTTGGGGCGCATCCGGGGCGTCGTTCCGCCGCCTTTCGCGGGTGCCGTTTGCTCGTGCCTCGCAAGCGTTACCGCGCGCTACACGACCAGCAGGGTAGATATTTCGTAGCGCGTGGTAAGCGCAGCGCACCCGCGGGAGCAGCGCGAAGCGGTGCCGGGGTTGGTTTTCACCGTTCGCCGTTCGCCGTTCGCCGTTCGCCGTTCGCCGTTCGCCGTCATCAGTCTCGGTGATCTTTTACGATCATGATGATCATGCTGAGGATGAAGGCGAGGAAAATGGTGATGATGGCAAATACGGTGCTGTTGTATAGCCGCCTGGGTTCGGTTGGGTATTCGGGGTATAGCGGGCTTTGCAGTACGCTTACCTGCTTGAGCTGGCGTGCCGCTTCCAAGCGAGTGTTTTCCAACGCGGCTAAAGCACTAGAGTAAGTCTCTTGAGCAAACTGCGCTTGCAGTTCCAGTGTTTCGTACTCGGCAGAAACGCGGTTGAGTGCGCCACCTGCGGCCTGGGCCAAGCGCTCGCTCTGTTCGCTGATCTGATCTCTTAGTGCCGTAATATTGCGCTCTACCTGGCGTAGTTCAGAAGATTGCGAGCTTTGGAAGCTGGCCATAGCATCGCGTTGGGCTTGCAGGCGGGCCAAGTCCCCTTCCAGCGTGGCAACCACTTGGTTCAAGCTTTCAACGGTGGCGGTGGGAGATACCAGGCCATACTCGTTTTGAAAATCCAACAGCTCCGCACGGGTTTCGCGAAAACGATCCTCTAGCCTTACCATCTGCTGTTCCAGAAACAGCACTTGCTCCTCGGCCAAGCGGTGCCCCATCTGGTTCATGTGATCTTCGCCCGCTTTTAGAAGCAACTCTGTCATGTCGTACGCAAATTCTGGCGTAAATGCTTGTACGCTGATATTCAGTACGCCCGCGTATTCATCCAGCTCAACATCTACGCGGCGCAGGTAATACTTGTGCAGCTCTTCAATGGGCGCATCAGCGTTACGTAGTCGGGCAAAAAAATCACCGTGTTCACTGTAATGCTGACGAATATTCAGCGCTTCATTCAAGTTGCGCAGCATGTCTACCGAGAGCAAGTGCTCACGCAATAACAATAAATCGTGTGTATTACCGCTCCCGCCCCCTCCCATTATGGATGCAAAGCTGATTTCAGGCGCAGCTACCTGGGGGCTTTCCAGCACCACCGTTGCACTGGACACATAGCGAGACTGCGCCCAGACAAACCAATAAAAGGAAACCAGAAGGATAGCAACAAGCGCGGTCGCCCATTGAGGGTGTTGGGTAAAAAAACGGCGTACAGAGCGCTGCATGGATTATTTTGCCTTTAAACGGTCAACAAAACGTAGGTGCATTAATAGACCTACCGACATCAAAGTGAGGGTAAACAACCAAAAATAGAGCATGCTAGTACCGTGGACCACTTGGTATTTATCGAAAAAACCCAGCCGAAGTGTTTCTAATCCATGCGGGATAGGGTTTAGCATCAGGTACTCAAGCAGCCAATGCGGCAAACTATTGAGTGGCAAAATCACCCCGGAAACGATTAACAATGGTAGTGATAACATGCGTATCACTTTACCAACTTCAGGTACTAGTGAAGCGGCCACAGACGTTACCAACCCGGCCCCCAGCCCCAAACACCAAAGCGAGAGCCATGCGTACATCGCCCGTATAGCGTTATCAGGGTACATGTCCAGCCCTAGCATTAACCCGCCGCAGATAAATACCAGAAATACCAGGCTGCGTAGTGCACCTTCTAAAAAATTGCGTACGAGAACAGGATCAACGGGCTGCACTTGGCGATACGCAAATAGAGCACTATTGGCGTCGACAGCCCCCATGCCGCGCAGCATTCCTTCTCGTACCAAGCTAAAACCCAACAAGCCGGCAATCAGCCACGGAATAAACTCCGCGTTGATGACCAACCGGTCACCACGGATAAAGCTGCGCACGCCAACCATAATGCCGACAAACGCAACAGGCTCAAAAATCATCCAGAACCAGCCCATACGATCTGCCATGGTGCGTGAGATTGCCTCGCGCATGAACATGGCATACCACACGCTGCGGGTCACTTGCCAAGGCGTACGGGCACCCCGGGGTGTTGCTTGAGTATCAGCCATGGCGTGTTGCTGCCTTAAGGTACGTGTTGTTTGTCATGAATTTTTGCATGTGCGGGTGCGGCTTCGGGCGGCGGGCGCCGCCTTTCGCGGGTGCCTCGCTGCGCTCGTTACCGCGCGCTACAAGGGCACCCGAGAATCCTTCTACTTACTCCTCACCCCTCACTATTCACCACTCACTTCTCTAGAGATCAAGCGCGACGCGGGTGGTTACGGCGATCTGGAAGAGCATCTGGGTAAGCGTAGAGGCAAGCTGCAAGTTGTGTACCGGAGCCCTGGGCATGACGAGGATTTCATCACCAGGCCGCAACGGTGAGTTTTTGGCATGCTCTACGGCACCGTTTTGGCGTACCAATAGAATCTGATTTTCATTGGCCCGTTCAGTAAAGCCACCGGCGCCATTCACATAGTCGATCACGCTCATACCGGGGCGGTACACCACGGCTTGGGGCACCACGATTTCACCGCTGATCAGGACAGAGTCGCTGATTTCAGGAATGGTAATCACATCGCCATCCTGGAGGCGGATATCTGAAATTTTGCCGTCTTGCGCGACCACCAAACGGCCACTGGGCTCAAGATCCCGTGCGCGCTCGATAAAGCGCTCGATAAGCTCGGCTTCGCGAAGGCGAATTTGCGCTTCTTCGTCGGTGCGTGATGTCGCGCCTAAGTACGTGGTTTCCAGGCGACGCAAGCTATCTTCAAGCGCCTGCTCTTGCTGCTCGCGGACGCTTTCACGATGCAGGGAGACACTCTCGACAGCGGTTAAATTGGGAGGTACGGCAATGGCATCAAGCAGTTCACTTAGGCGAGCATTGCGCGGCAAGGCGTAAAGTGAAGGCCCGAAGTAGCTGCCTTCTATTTCGACCACGATGGTTTCACTGCGCTGGTCGGCGGTGAAAGTGACTTCATCGCCACTGCGAATAGTTTGGCCAGCAAACAGGGCGATAGGGAAATAGTGAGCGATAGGACCATCGGTACGATGACCACGCAGTAGCACGTTGGAGACACCGCTTTTCAACCGCGCCAGGTTTAAAAGCTCGGCGCCGCTAAGCGTGTTACTGGTTAGCTCGTAGCGCATCTCGCTGTGCACGTCTCCAGTAACCGCAATCGCCGGGCCGCGCTCTTCCACAACGATGGTGTCGCCATCCTGGAATTGCGGGCGTGCAATGGTGCCGTTAAGCAAAAAGTCGTAGAGGTCCACCGTTGCAACCAGGCGATCGTTGCGCATTACGCGCACTTGGCGATAGCTGCCCAGGTTTTGTTCGATCCCGCCTGCCTGGTCAAGAAAGTAGAGCAGCGAGTCATCGGGCGTACCGGCATAGCGCCCGGGGTTTTGCACATAACCTGTGACATAAACGGCGACGGGCTGGACGCCTTGCAGGTTGGTGTACACCTCTACATTATCTGGATAGACGGAGGTAATCGCTTGGCGAACGCTGTTGTCAACCTGCTGGCTACTTTGGCCTTCTACATTTAGGGGGCCAGAACCAGGAATAAAAATATTGCCTTGCGCATCAACCGGGAGCACGCGGTCTAGCTCAAAAGCACCCCAGGCACGCACGGTTACCTGGTCGCCCGGCTTGATTCGGTAATCGGCATTCAGTCCATCGCCCATGGCGCCGCGAAAGCCACCTGTGAAGAGGTTATATCCAAAGGGGGGCAGTGCATCCGGGTCGCGGGGCGGTGTGGCAATTGGCCCGTAGGTACCACTGCGCCAATCGGCTCGTGGCATGTCCTCCACTTGCCCTTGGCCCGATGATGACTGCGACTGACCACTTTGCTGGCCTGAGAGCTCATCAGGCAGGCTAAGAATTTGCGCATAGACAGGTGCACTAAACGCGGCGAAACAAGCTAGCGAAACGATGGTCAGCGCTTTCGATAAGTATGTGCGCTTACGTGCGACAAACAGATTCATTAAAGGCGCCCTTCTGCTGTTTGCGTTATGACTCGCTGATTTACCCAATTTTCTGAAACTTTACACACCAAGGCACGTCGTGCCTCACCGCCCATGGCAATAATTTGCAAGCGTCGACATTCGCGACCACTGGCAGCCATATAGGGTTCGTCGGCTACGATCTCAATATTGTCACCCCACGGGCTTGTGGCAGCACTCACGATACCGCCTGCCGGTGCCTGACTTAAAAAGCCATTAATATTTTCATCAAGGATAGGCTTGGCAGCATCACTGCTCAGCACATAGTGGGGCTGTTGAGAAGCGCTGCCGGAAGGATAATTCGTCGCGCATCCACTGACTGCAACGATACCTAGCGCGGCCAGCAGCATGCGAGCCGGTCGCGCTATTAAAAAAATAGAGGTATTTGGCATAGTAATTTCCAAAAAAAGGCACGCTACCGCCCAGGGATTGTAACGGGCGTATTCCCTTGCCCAACGCTGTGCGGATGTAGTTGATTTACATTTACTTCGAAATTTACCAAGAACATTGTAAGGGATTAGGCGGCCTGGCTCTACACCGTCAGCGTACATATAGCTGTTCATTTCTTTTAGCGTTATAACCTAGCGAATAAAATCAAAAAAAACCGACGCTTAACGTCGGCTTTCTGACAGTAGTTCTCCTATTACCCAATGATTACGATACTGCCTCCTGAGGAGTTCTTCGCTTTTGATTCGTATAAACTCCCCACAATACAGCCAGCAAAAATGCATACATCATCACCCCGCTGTTGTGGGTTAAAAACGCCTGAGATAACCCAAAGTCTATATACGTAACAGGTAGCAGCACACCGGCGGTAGCAACCGCCCTCGTTGCCAGGTTTTGTGCTTTTAGCTGCTTGGCAAATAAGCGCATTGGTACAAGAAAGAGCCCTAGCAGAACAATTAAACCTAACAACCCTCGTTTTGCAAATGCATCCATGAATTCATTATGAGCGTGACCATATTGCGTGACTCGCTCGTCAATAACGCCCTGCTCACCCAATTCTTGCATTGCCTTGATGTAGCCTTGCGTACCCCAACCGGTTAGCGGTTTTTCAGCTATTAAATGACTGGCTCCACGCCACATTTCAAACCGAGCGCCCAAGGAGTTAGCGCGGTTCTCGCCCGTTATATAATTGTTAAGATCAATAATGGTATAGGCTACTCGATCTTGCACCCCTGTTTGAGGTATTGAATAGACGCCCACACACGCCAGCAATACCGAGCCAATGATGGCCAGCTTTACCCAGGTAGCCAGATAATTCCCATAGGCACGATAGAGCACAAGCATGACAAACGGAAAACCAATCCAGCCCCCTCGGCTCCCGGAGAAGAGAGACCCCAGCACACCACCGAAGAATCCACCCAGTAGTAGGGCTACCCAAAATGCGCGGTATTGATCTCGACTATACGCCCACCCCAAGCCTGCCAGGCAAAGCACCCCTAACAGCATACTCAGGTTGCCAAACTGGATAACGTGCGTAAATCCCTGCGCTCTTTCAATACCTTCAACCAACTTCTGCCAACTGGCCCAACTGCCCGCTCCTATCCCGCCAATGGCAATACCCACCCACATAACGGATAGCCTGGGCGGGTAGCGCAACACCCACCACAGAGCGGGAACGGCCAGCACAAAACGTATCGGTTTATCTATTCCACTACTGCCCTGCCCATCCCATAGCGCTTCAATTATCTCAACTAGCGCATAGGCGCAAAGCGACGCAACAATCATCCAATCTTCTCGTGTCAGCGTTGGGAGACGCCACCGAACTAATAAATAAGTACCCGCAAGCACCAGGATCAAAGCGCCTAACGAGTAACCGCTAGGCACTATAAGGGCAATACTGGTAAGCAGAAAAACGGCGATATCGCTCAGGATGAGAGGAAAGGCAGGTGACGCATGGGGTACATGCGTATTCATGACAGGCTTCAAGACAGGCATCCTTCGTTAAGCGCTGCGACAAGTGGCAACAGAAAGAGCGAGAATGCTACCACAGCTAAAACCCGAACCAGAAAGAGGTTATCGCCTCTTACCTCGCCTGCCGTTCTACTGCACAGGCGTTGGCTTACAGATCTGCAACTTATTACGTCATTTCCATGGGCATTGATCGCGTCGTGCCGGGCTTCATTATCACTCTACTTAATGGCCGTGAACAATGGCGTACTGCTGCCAGCGCCATGTATCCGACAACATATCATTCAGTGTTTTTTCAGCGCGCCAGGCTAGCTCATGCTCGGCTTTGGATACGTTCGCCCAAAATGCCGCCAAGTCCCCTTCGCGGCGTGGCGCAAACTGATAAGGGATATCGACACCGGTGACTTCAATAAAGCTTTGCACCATATTTAATACCGAGGTCCCACATCCCGTGCCCAGATTGTAATAATGCATACCCGGGCTGTCCAGTACCCGCAGCGAGGCACGGTGACCGACGGCAAGATCTACCACATGCAGGTAATCACGCACACAGGTGCCATCCGAGGTTGGATAATCATTACCAAAAATCATTACCTTTGAAAGTACTCCAGCCGCTACCTGGCTGATAAAGGGCATCAGATTATTGGGCGTGCCTTGGGGAGATTCACCAATTAACCCTGTCGGATGCGCACCAATGGGGTTGAAATAACGTAGCACGACAATCGACCAATCAGGGTCACTCGCACCAAGGTCTTCCAGCACTTTTTCTACCATTCCTTTGGAGACACCATACGGGCTAGTAGCCACGCCCCTCGGCATACTTTCCAAATAAGGCACCTCGGCATCAGGACCATAGACAGTCGCCGATGAGCTAAAGATCAGCTTTTTTACATTGGCTTTTTGCATTGCCTGGCACAGACATATAGAGCCGTAAACATTGGTGTCATAATACGCCAGCGGCATGGTGACACTCTCGCCCACCGCTTTTAACCCTGCGCAATGGATCACCGCCTCAATTGGGCACATCTCAAAGATTGAAGCTAGTAAAGCAGCGTCTCGGATATCGCCTTCGTAAAATACAACCGGGCGCTGCGCAATGCTTTCTATACGCTCAATAACACTGCGATTGCTATTACAGAGGTTATCGACAATCGCTACCTCTACCCCCATCTCCAGCAGCTCTACTGCAATATGAGAACCGATATAACCTGCGCCGCCTGTTAATAAAATCATGACAACATCTCATTAATATGCATTTTTATGCTTAAACCCCTTAAAAACAGTCATAAAAATGATTTTAAGATCGAGCCAGATAGACCAGTTATCGACATACCATAAGTCGTACTCAACGCGTCTTTGCATTTTTTCCAGCGTATCGGTTTCGCCTCTTAACCCATTCACCTGAGCCCAACCTGTAATCCCTGGCTTTACCTTGTGCCGCCGCATATAGGACTCCACAAGCTCTTTGTAATACTCATTGTGAGCTAGTGCATGAGGACGTGGCCCCACTATCGACATCCTTCCTTGCAACACATTATAAAATTGCGGTAATTCATCTAATGAGGTTTTGCGCAGAAAGGCGCCTATCGGTGTAAGACGGCTATCTCCTTTGGTCGCTTGCGTCACGACGCCTTGCTTTTCTTTATGAATTTTCATAGAACGGAATTTATATACTTTAAAAACCTTACCACTTGAGCCTGTTCGGTACTGCTTAAACAAGACAGGCCCCGGTGATGTCATTTTAATGATGACGGCAATAACAGCACACACGGGCAAAATCATTAGTGTAATGAGCGTACCCAATACAATGTCTTCTGCGCGCTTAAAAAAACGTGCCATACCATTTATAGGCGACACACTCAGGTCGATGGCCAAGTGTCCGGCCATTTCGCTGGTGCGATGGTTCAGTAGGCGCATATCTTTAAAGTCAGGAATTAGCCGAATATCCTCGGTATGGTTTCTTAGCGCATAAAACAGGGCATGTACGGTCTCCCCCATTTCTAGCGGGGCACATATCCAGACTTCAGCAGCACCAGAGCGGCTAATCCTATCCGATATATTTCTTAGCTGATTATCTGTAGGGGGCGATACTGTATGAAAGCGCTCTACCCCTGCGATAGAGTGCCCCTCCCAGGCAGCAGTTCTCATTCCCTTGGCAACCTTAAGCACGTTTTGACCAGGGCCCACTAAGAATATCGGCCGCCGGGCCCCTCCACGAAGACGAATACTATGCAGGCCAAACTGCACAAGCACCCGGGCGATTGCGGCCAGCATAAAGGAACTCAGCAGCGTGAACCCCACCCATAATCGAGAGTAACGCTCCGATGCATCTGCAAAATATATAATTGATGTAACGACGATCCCCACGGCAAGCCATACAAATAGCAACTTACTGAGTAAATCTATTGTGGAAGATACGCGCCAACGTTTATAGCTGCCTGTGGAGCTATTAACCATGACGACTATTAGCGATATACATGTCAAAGCGAGAACATAACGTTCATGCAAAGCGATGGTGTCAAATCTCAGTAGATAGACCCCTACCCCACAAAGAAAAATAATCAATATATCCAGCGCTGGAAATATGACTTTTGGCGGGAAGCGCTCTGAAAAGACAACCCCCTTTTTTTGTCGATTGGCTTCGACACTCATTTATTTACCACCCTATTCAGATGCTTCTTAATATAATCTAAAGGAAAAACACGAACCTTCTTGCTGCCACTATCGCTCATAAAAATAAATGCTGCGATGTACACAAAAAGAAAATTAATGACATTAGTAGATTTAGTTGTATAGGATTCCGTTATATTTGAAAGCAAAAAAAGTGTCAAAATTGCGAAGCAAACTACCATTTCCTTGAATCCAAAACAATCGTTTCTTACAAGGCTTTTTATAATAAGATAAAATATAACGCCATACAGCACTACTCCCAACAGGCCACCTTGAATAATGATATCAACATAGCCGTTATGAGCATCTTCTGGGAAAAAATCGCCCATTCCTTGTATCGGACCAAGCAAATAAAAATTTTCTCTTGTCCAGAACCCATCCAACCCATAACCAAACCAAAAATGCACACCACTCAAATGAGTGAGCGCAAACTCCCAAATCGTTAGGCGCCCCGTCAAAGACAAAAACTTACCATAAACACTAATTCCATCTTGCCCTGAGAACAAACCAACCACTTCAGTATTCATAGCCACAAGCAATGTCGCTATTGAAATTTCCGCACCTAAAATCGCTAAAAACGTTTTCTTATAAACATAGTCACTTTTCAAGACATAATACGTTAAACCGAACGCAAATGTAATTAGAGCGACCAGTACTCCCGTGGCAAGGCCAGTGCGTGATCCTGCATTTAACGTAACTATCGCAGCAGATATCAAGGCAAAAACGGAATACAGTTGAACTGCTCTATCTTTGCTATAAAAAATCAGCAACATAGAAAACACTATCAGCAGTGCTCCAACTCTTCCCAACGCATTTTTTTGATCGTAAATTCCTTTCCAGTCCCCTTCAAACTTGCCAACCTCTAATCCAATATGAGGTAAAAATTCAGATACAGCAATATTGGCTATCAGTAATAAAAAAAGCGACACTACCACTGTTTCAAGAAACTCCAACAGCGTTAACTTATTAGCAGAGAAAGCTGCCACCCCAACAACCAAGCTAAAAGCGGCAACCTTGACTACCTCCTTTTCTGAACCTCCAAAAAAAACACCTACTAACAACATATAGAAAAACAAAAATGGAAAAAGAAACACCTTAGGACTTAATACAACTCCTCTAACGAAAACTATAACACCAAAAAACACCAATACAGCAAGCATCAAACTGTATTGCTGCCCAAACGTTAGTATTCTGTCATCAATATCTCCACCGCTTAAAAAAAACCAGCCTCCCAGAAACATTAATACAACATTAATCCCCTTCATTGCACCCTCACTCACTGAGTATTTGATTTTCTGGAAGCTGGTCTTTTAGTACTTTATTAACTATTTAAAAACTTTCTTTTGAGCCTTTCAACAAAACTCATTTTCCACCCTTTACCCCAATGATGTATTAAATAAGTATCTTTCTCTATATAGCTATACATAAGCTGCTTTCTATCGTGCACCTTGGCGTAGGGATTATAGGGATAAAAACACGGCCAGGGTAACAGCTTAATGTCTGATGCATCTTTTTTTACACAGATATTCGCCACTTCTGGCGCTATCAGAAAAGGCTTGTTTTCGCGATGACGACTTTCAATAAGCTCAATAGCATCCTGAAAAAAATGGTGGCCCGCTACACCTCCCAACACGGCGGTATTGAGCCGACCTTCATCTTCATAACCTAAAAAACAGTCATGCTTTAACAGAGGTTCCAAGCTGCGCACGGCTTCAATATCTACGTCGAGGTACACCCCTCCATGGTCACGCAACGCCACCATACGCATATAGTCTGAAAGAAACGCCCACTGTTTTTTTTCCAAGCAGAAAGCGATAAATGGATGACTTCGATCAATCGAATTTTCGTTCCACTCTATGATTTCAAAATCAGGCATAGCAAGGCGCCATGTTTCAACGCATTGTTTATACAACGCAGACATTTCACGCCCACCAAACCAACAAAAATGAATTTTCTTAGGTATCATAAATTACTCAATTTTATTGCCGAACTTGATCAAAAAATAAGGATAGTCGCTAAAGTAGCGCTTAGACAGGCGTCGCGGCTCTTTCAATAGGCGATAGAGCCAACGCAGATGAAATTTATTTATGAACTCAGGATAGTAATCATCGCCCCGCGCTTGCACTAGCTGGTCCAAATACCCACCACATGTAAAGCCCGTACCCTGCCACCCCTTTGCACGTGCACTCAACAATACTTTTTCCTGCTTTCCTGCTCCCATACCAACAATCAGAATATCAGCAGACACCGCCTTATCTATACAATTTTGATAGACATCCTCATTATCAAAATAACCTGGCTCGGCAAGCAGTATTCTTATCCCTGGATACTTGCTCTCAAGCAAATCTTTAGCTTGTTGAATATTTTCTTGCGTTCCTCCGATTAGGGCGATAGATAGATCGTTTTGACAGGCGTGGTGAAAGACAACCGGTGCCAAGGAGGTATCATCAAAACTGGTACGCTTAATGACCCTTTTTTTAAACAATCGGACATAGGCAACAATAGCAATACCATCGGCCAGAAAGTTTATCCTCTGGCACTCTTGATAGATCAGTGACTGACATACCACGCCAAGCGAATATGGGTTAATAAAACTATAATCTTCGCCTAACTGAAAGATGAATTCCTCTTCTAACTTTATCATCAAAGCTTTCCTATCTAAAATTAACGTTGCTGCCTGTTAGACGCCAATATACCTCGCCAATCCACAATTAGAAAACCAAACTCCTTAAACACAATATATACAGACATGAAGTTCTGAATAACTAAACATAAAAGCAGTGAGTATGCGGCGCCTTCTGCGCCAAATCGCGGTATTAAAACAACAGAAGCGAGACCTGCTATCAGCACCGAATAAATGAGAATATTTCTTGCTATTTTTTGATGATCTGTCATTAACAAAAACAAAACAACAGAGCCTGTCATTACGTTAATTAACTGAGCCACGACTAAAATGCGCAGCACATTACCTCCAGACTTATACTCTTCTCCAAAGAAAGACAGCACCCACTCGGGCCACACTAAAAAAAAGATAGAAGGAATAAGTGAAAAACAAAACATCTGCATAGCACTTTTTTGTGCCAAGAGACTTAGAGCTTGTATATTATTTTCATGATGCAAACCTGAAAACCGTGGCCCTAAAATACTATCGTACACCGTTAGAATAAACCCGATGACCATTGCCATTCTTAAGCCAAGACTAAATATCGCCACTTCACTTTCGGTCTCGAACAGACCAAGCACAATGCCTAATCCCCACTGAGTATAGAAAAATATAATACCCACTAACAAAAAGTCAGGCAGACTACTATAAAAACTCTTAGAAAATGTTAGTGTATCTGTAAAGACAAGGCTACTTTTCTTATAAACACCTACTACCAACCCAAGCGCCACTACCAAGTATATAGCCAACACAACCGCCAGCATTAATACCAAATGAATAACATTTAATGAAACACCTAGCAATATTGAACACGCTATAATCACGAGACTAAGCAAAATCGAAATACAGCCTATTTCAAATAAACAAGAAATATTGGCCTTACCCCACCCTTTTAAAATGAAATTACATAGATAAATAATGGTATACAAGGGCGCAATAGCTGCCGTTACCCTCAAGCTTGCCACCCCTAAACCGTGATCAGAGAAGAACCACTCGGATACAGCGGGTGCCAAAAACCACAGCAAAGCAGCCAATAGCACACTAAATACCAAATTTATAATAAAGGCTTGCTTATAAACCCAGTACACTTCATCCCTGCTTTTATTTGAAAGTGCCACACCCATAAATTTCAGTGTTGCCCTATCCGTCCCTATACTGGCAAACACCTGCAAACCAATCATAATAGAAAAACATATCATGAAAGCGCCAAAATCTTGAACGCTCACCTGTGTAGCAAGAACATAAGAGAGCAAAAAAGTGCCGCCTGCAGCAACCCCTCTGGCGGCAAATGTTGTTAATAACTGATTTTTAACTAAGCTCATATACACTCTTTAATGAATTTATTAGCAGGCATTAAACCATACCTTCTCTATATAATATTCTTGCGGGCGTCATATCACGGCCTTTTAGGCTATACACAGCACCCGGCACTTCCTGTCGCTAATAATAAGTAGGAATAATAAACTCTTTCTTACCCCTATGCACGCGATAGAAAACCTCTGCCTCAAAACCCTCACTCAACAACTGCCTTCAAGCTTAGGCTGCTTCGTACAAAGCCGAGCGTATAAACGACCCTAAAGAGCTAATATCTCCCTACGAAATTGATTGTTAGCTACAAAAAAACCGGCCTCACAAGAGGCCGGTTCTATTAGGTCTGCTAGGCAGATTACTCTTAAAGCAAGGTTGTTAAACCAGGCTTAGAAGAAGTAACGAACGCCTGTCAGCCAGTATGCATCATCAGTCAGGTTATCAAACTGCTGACGTGTGCTGTCGTTGCCAGCTTTGGCATCGTTATCGTTAACTTCCACGAACACGTCCATAGCGCTGGAAACTTTGTAGTAACCACCCAGAGACCATGCTTTGCTGCTGTCCTGACCGTCGCGGTTGATGTTGTAGAAATCACCCGTGAATGCCCAAGGACCAGTGGTATAGGTAGCACCTAGACCAACCGTGTTGTAGCCATTTTCGTCTTTCGGGCCCATGCTGTCTTTGTAGCTGTCGCCATTATTGTTTTGGCGATTTTCATAGCCCAGACGCGCAGAGAACTGGTCGGTGAACTGGTATTGACCGATCAGGCCATACATCATTTTACCGTTACCACCGCCGCGACGTACGTCTTCAACAAAACCCAGACCTACCGTAACAGGACCGTTCTCATAACGAACACCACCCTGAGGAGCAATAACGTTGCCCTTCTCAGAAGTCCGCTCTTGACCGTCAAATAGGGGAGCGTTTGGATCCTCAACATAACCACGCTCGCTGTAGTTTTTCAGCTGCAAGAAGGCAGTGAAACCTTCTAGGTCAGGCGTGTAGTAACCAATGGAGTCGCCACGCGACTGCTTAGCATGACCAGCGAATTGAAGGCCATTATTGATGTAAACATCGAACGGGCTGGAAACGAACTGCAGGTAGAAGCTGTCGAAGTTACCCGCTTGGAAGGTACCGTACTGCTGGCTCTGAATACCCAGGTAGCTCTGGCGAAGTTCGTCAAAACCGGTACCAGCGTCTTCCTTGCTGTTGGCTTTGAAGCGCCACTCAAGACGACCAAATGCAGTCATGTCGCTAGTGATCGCCTGGCTCATGCGCAGACCAAGACGCGAACCAACGTTTACAAAATCGCCGCTGCGGTTGATGCGCTGTGCTTGGGTATTACCATCTGCATCTTCATAGGTTTTATCGCTGTACTGAGAGCCGCCGCCTTCAATACCCAGACCGATACGGCCATAGATGTCCAGCTTGGTGCCGTCCTGGTCATATACGGTAGCTGCTTGAGCGGCAGCCGTGGCGCTCAGGGCACCGATGATAGCAGTCGCTAAAAGTGTCTTTTTCATGATATAGGTTCCTTAACTAGCTTACTGTTTCGATCGTAGCTGCCGGGCTTATATGGGCCTTCAGCAGTTGGCTTGCGGGCCGTGCTCGTTTTCTCATCCTCTGGTTTTTCCCAGTGGTATGTGGCACGTCCTCAAACAAACCTTGTTATAGTCCAATGCTCGCACGTCAAACTCTATACCGGGATTTCACTTAACGCAATAAAAAAAACAGTGTTTTTTTATGAAATAAGCAATTTCAAGGAACCCCACCAGCGTAATCAGGTCTCAGCGCGCTTTGAACCTTTGCTGCAGGTCTTTTAATTTATCTTCCATGCTCAACGGCTTCTCTTGTCTAACCTTATCCGCCTCTTCACCCTTGGCCTGGAGGGTTTGCGTCGCTATCGCCGGTGCTGATAGGTGGGCGCTCTTTTTTTCTAAAGGCTTTTTTTGTGGCGTGCGCTGTACACGCTCTGTTGTCTCTAATCCTTTTTGTTTCGCCTTACGTTTCTCCGCAGCGTGCAAAGCTGCCTCTTTATCTACCTTTCCGGCCAACTGGCCATCCAGGTCAATACGCTCCCCACCTTCCCGTACCGATTTTAAATAACGCGGTAAATTCACGTAATTAGCCAAGGCGCGGCGAATCAGCTTTCCTGACCAAGGCTCACGTGCTGCCAGGTCTTGATGAATGCCGACTTTTAAGGGCTTCGTGTGGCCTTTGAAAAAGGTATTCGGGTAACGCTGATACCACTCTTTTAGAAGGGCATGAGGCGACGGAGGCTGCGTTTCATGAGTAGCCAAGGCTTCAGCGGCATCGGCTTCGGGATTTGGTTCAACCGCAGGCTGAGCCAGCGCCACCTGTTCTGTGCCTTCATGCACGCCATCCGTGCTTGCTTGTTGACTCGGCGCACTGGGCTCGTCGAGCGTTTGTTGCAGCGTAACTGCTTGCGCTGCGAGCTGCTCTTTTAACTGCGCGTTCTCCCGCCGCTGGGCTTGCAACTCCCTTTGAGCCTGCTCAAGGCGCGACTCCAGGCTGTCTAATAACTGCATTACACTGGCGGCCATACCTTCTCCTTTGACCTTTTTTAGTCAGCAGTGCGCTCATAAACTACAAAATCGTACGCTGGCTTGCCTTCAGAAGGTGTCCCAGCCACACGCTGTACTTCCCGCCACTCGTCGGCAGCCAATTCGGGGAACGCAGCATCACCTTCCACTTCAACATCCACTTCTGTGATGTAAAGCCGCTGTGCGAATGGTAGCGCTTGGCGGTAGATCTCTCCTCCCCCCATCACCATAATTTCTTCAGCCGCATCAATCGTTGCCTGCTGGTCTGCCAGTGCCAAAGCGGCGGGCAAGTCGTGGCAGACTCGAACACCGTCGGGTGCGAACTCTTTATTATGTGTTACGACTATATTAAGCCGATTCGGCAGCGGCTTGCCAATGGAGGAATACGTTTTGCGCCCCATTACCAGCGGTTTTGCCTGAGTCATACGTTTGAAGAATTTAAGATCTTCCGGAAGATGCCAAGGCAGCTTACCATCCACACCAATAACACGGTTTTTGGACATTGCTACAATCATGGCAACAGGGACTAAAGGTTCAAATTCATTGCTGGTAAGGCTCATACCGCTACCTTGGCTTTTATATGGGGGTGGGCGTCATACGCTTCGATGTGGATATCATCAAAGGTAAATGCAAATAAATCCTTCACCTCAGGATTCAGCACCAACCGTGGCGGTACTTTCGGCTCACGCGTGAGCTGCTCTTCCGCTTGCTCAAAATGGTTGCTATAGAGATGTGCATCCCCCAGCGTATGAATAAACTCTCCCGGCTCAAGCCCCGTTACCTGCGCCACCATCGCCAGCAGTAGCGCGTAGCTTGCAATATTGAACGGTACGCCAAGAAAAATATCGGCACTGCGCTGGTAAAGTTGGCAGGAAAGGCGACCGTTTGCTACATAGAACTGAAACAGACAGTGGCAAGGCGGCAGTTTCATTTCATCAACCTGAGCAGGATTCCAGGCGGAGACTATCAACCGACGCGACTGTGGTGTGGTACGAATTTGCTTCAACACGTTGGCAATTTGGTCGACGTTGCCTCCTTTAGGGTCGGGCCAGCTGCGCCATTGATAGCCATAAACAGGGCCAAGATTGCCGTGTTCATCAGCCCACTCGTCCCAAATGCGTACACCGTTTTGTTGTAAATAGGCAATATTGGTATCGCCTTTCAGAAACCACAAGAGCTCATGGATAATAGAGCGCAAATGCAGCTTTTTCGTCGTTATCAGTGGAAAGCCGCGTGATAAATCAAACCGCATTTGATGACCAAACACCGAGCGTGTGCCCACCCCGGTACGGTCGTTGCGGTCAACGCCATGTTCCAACACAGTGCGCATTAGATCCAAATACGGCTGTTCAAGCGCAGGTTGGGCACCGGCATTCATCGTCATATTTGATGTAGGCGTGGTAACAGTCACAGAGTTTCCAAAATTGCAGGCTATATAGAAGCGTATTCTAGGCCGCTTGGCTGCGAGGGTCTAGCGCGAGGGATTAATGGCTGATGAAGCATTCGCAAGGCGTAAGGAACAACGCCCATTGGTACTCTCTGCATCTTGGCACCGCTGCGCGGTGCTCCCGCGGGTGCGCTGCGCTTACCACGCGCTACAAATTCATCTAACGCTTTGATTATTTAAATGTAGCGCGTGGTAACGCGTCGTGAGGAACGAACGGCAAGGCACCCGCGGGAGGCGGCGGAACGACGCCCATTGGTACCTCACTGCATCTTGGCACCTTTCTGCACTTGGCACCGCTACGCGGTACTCTCGCGGGTGCGCTGCGCTTACCACGCGCTACAAATTCATCTAACGCTTTGATTATTTAAATGTAGCGCGTGGTAACGCGCCGTGAGGGACGAACGGCAAGGCACCCGCGGGAGGCGGCGGTACGGCGCCCGTTGGGCACCTCATTCGCCCTGGCACCGCTGCGCGGTGCTCTCGCGCCGGGCCGCCGCTGCGGGTGCGCTGCGCTTACCACGCGCTACAAATTAGCTAACGTTTTGATTATTTGGATGTAGCGCGTGGTAACGCGTCGTGAGGAACGAACGGCAAGGCACCCGCGGGAGGCGGCGGTACGGCGCCCGTTGGGCACCTCATTCGCCCTGGCACCGCTGCGCGGTGCTCCCGCGGGAGGCGGCGGTACGACGCCCATGGGTACCTCCTGCATCTTGGCACCGCTGCGCGGTGCTCTCGCGGGTGCGCTGCGCTTACCACGCGCTACAAATTCACCTAACGCTTTGATTATTTGGGTGTAACGCGCTGTTGCTTTGGCACTTACTTCACTACTAACGTTTAAACCTTGGCATCCACCGGTTGCGAGCGTGACCATGCCATAAGGACTAATCCTAGTGCGATCATGGGCACCGTCAGCAACATTCCCATGGTGACCCATCCGAATGCAAGGTAGCCAATATGCGCGTCGGGCATGCGGACAAATTCAACCAGGAAGCGGAATGCGCCGTAACCGATTAAAAACAGCCCTGAAATGAACCCTCGCGCGCGGGGTTTGGCAGATACCCACCACAAAATCACAAACAGCACCAACCCCTCAAGTAGGCCTTCGTAAAGCGCTGAGGGATGGCGTGGCTCTGGCCCCATCCCGGGGAACGGCATCCCCCACGGCAACGATGTTACTCGCCCAGGAAGCTCATGGTTAATAAAGTTACCTACTCGACCAGCGCCCAAGCCAATGGGAACCAGCGGGGCAATAAAATCCGTCAGGGTAAAAAAGGCAAGCTGCTTGCGGCGTGCAAACCACCAGGCTGCCAGCAGCACACCGAGCAATCCGCCATGAAAGCTCATGCCGCCGTCCCACACACGGAAGATCCATAGCGGGTCAGCCGACCACTGTCCTAAGCCGTAAAAAAGTGCATACCCCAGCCGTCCACCAGCGACCACACCTATCGCACAGTAGAATATCAGGTCACCAATATCGTCTTTAGTAAGCCCTATCCGAGAAGCTCGCCGACAGCCCAACCACCACGCGGCGATAAACCCCACGACATACATAAGGCCGTACCAATGCACTTGAAGCGGCCCAAGGGAGAACACCACAGGGTCAATTGCTGGGTAATTCATCATTGAAATACTCTAATTACGGAGGAAGAGGAAGAAAGTCACTATGGCCATTACTACATCGGTTAAGCCAAAACGAAGCGTAGACCGACCACAGCCAACAGCAGCGCAAAGCACAACCTTAATACATGCGCAGGTAACACATGGGCCAGGCGAACGCCAACACGCGCAAACGGTACGCTGGTGACGACAATGCCGAAAAAAGCAGGCCACATCACAAACCCGGTAGCCCAGTTAGGCAACAGCGGATGCCCCCACCCCATTACCATAAAGGTAATGGCGCCCACTAATGCGATAGGCAGCCCGCATGCAGCAGAGGTACCTACGGCTTGTGTCATGGTAGCCCCACACCGAGACAACCATGGTACCGTCATTGCGCCGCCGCCGATGCCAAATAAAGCGGATATGGCGCCTACTATACCGCCGGCCACGACCATCGCAAATTTGCCTGGGGCAAGAGAGCCAGGCTTGGGCGATAGACCAAAAACCATCTTGGTTGCTAACAGCAGAACAAAGACGCCAAAGAGCGTGCCCAATACGCCACCCGAGAGACTCCCCGCAATAAACACGCCGCCAATGGCGCCCACCATCAAACCCGGGAGTAGCGCTAAAAACCAGGGGCGATAAACACTTCCTTGACGAAAATGCCCCAACGCAGAGGAGGCCCCGGTGATGACAATAGTGGCCAACGACGTGCCTACGGCAAGATGCATGGTGATCTCTGGCGGTATGTTTTGCAGGCCAAATGCAAAAACCAATACCGGAACAATAATAAGCCCACCACCGACACCAAAAAGCCCCGCCATCGTACCTGCCGCCGCGCCCAAGGCTAAGTAACCCAACAAGATAGTCATCACACTCATTGGCCAGGCGCCTTGTGTGGGCTATCGGGCAGCCATTTGGAAATCATGCCCAGTAATTTTTCAGGTTGATATGGCTTGGTGAGCAAGTCATTCATGCCTGCTTTTTTGCACTCGGCAATGCCTGCGTTGTCCGCATTGGCCGTTAGCGCAATCAGGATACTAGGGCGCTTTCCGCTTGCCTGTTCATACGCCCGCCAGCGCCGGGTGGTTTCCAAGCCATCAAGAGTAGGCATAAAAATATCCATAAAGACTAAATCAAACGAGGTAGATTGTTGGCGCTCAAGCGCTTGCTCGCCACTGCTTACGCCCTCGACCTCTAACTCGTGAACTTCCAGCATTTGCCGCGCCAGCATCAGGTTAACCGGACCATCATCAACCACAAGAACGCGTAAAACGTGGTTTGGTACGGTATTAGCAGGTGTCACGTCGCTCTCATTAACACGTTGATAAACCAGATTGGTCAGCAACGTGCGCACATCAGCCAAGTGCTCGCGGATATCCACGACCTGACGACGACACTGCGAACACTCGTCACTTTCCAGGATGCGTCCTAACTGCTCATCCAGGTCATCAGTTTCACGCTGAAGCAGTGTTAAATAACCTGATTTTAAACGTGACTCTTCTCGCGCCCGGTCACGCCCGGCAACAAGCTGCTTTAGCTGCTGCTGTTGATGATGAATATCATCCAATAGTGCCTGATCTTCTTTTACTTGCTCGGTGGGGTGGTGTGATCGCTGAGCACTTTCAATATAGCGCCCAAGCCCTGAAAACATTGCATTGATTTGGGCCAGGCGTCTCAGCGGTCGAACAGGTGCCCTGTTGAGTTCAGGTACGGTGTGCTTTTTGTCAGGTAACATTTGCAAGACACTAAACCGCAGCGACTCACTATGCCGTGCAAGCTCGTCCAGCTCCTGCATAAAATAGGCTTCTTTCTGTTTTGTACGTACTTTAACCAGCATCAGAAAGGCGGATACATTCATGGAACTGCCCAATAGCAGTGCAAACGCCACCCACAAGGTGGTACTCCATGACGCCTGTATAGGCGACATCCACCAAACGGCGAGCCCAACCAGCATGCACAGCACGACTAGTGCGGCCTGAATAAGTAACATTGGCCAGAGAGTAGGCCAAACGATGACGTTCCAGAAATGCTCTTCGCGATTGCGTTGCATGCGTTCGCGCCTTCCTGATTGGCTAGAGACAATTCACCCCGATGAGATGATGAGTGTTACGTTACTCGCACAAGTGTACGACTATGCCCTTAAGCTGTCATGCTGAGTGTGTCGATAATGACCAATGCTGAGGACTCACTATGTGCTTGATGGCATTCGCTTGGCAACCTGGCACAGCACTGCCCTTACGCTTGGCAGGTAATCGTGATGAATTTCATGTCCGGCCAACGGCGCCTTTAGGCTATTGGGATGACGCCCCCGCCCTTTTAGGCGGGCGTGACCTTGAAGCAGGCGGCTCATGGCTTGCTGCCACACGAGGCGGTAGAGTCGCGGCGCTTACCAATGTACGCGACCTTGCGATGATGACACCTCCCGATGCGCCCAGCCGGGGCGAACTTGTCGCCAATGCGCTCCAGTGCAGCGATATTGGGCAGTGGCTAACCGACCTTGCTCACCATAAAGCTCACCGCTACGCAGGGTTTAATTTGTTAGTCGCCACCACCGACCGGCTTTGGTATCTCCATCATAGCCAGCACGGCATTACGCTCAGCGATGTGCCGCCCGGCGTGCATGGCCTTTCCAATGCGGAATTGAACACTCCCTGGCCAAAAGTGCAAAGCGTGCGAGAAGCACTAGCGCAAAGCTCGCCGGATAACTGGCGCTCCCCGTTGGGCCAAGCGCTGCATAACACTCAACAAGCGCCGGACGCCCAGCTACCCAAGACAGGGGTTGAGCTTGCGCTAGAGCGAAGGCTTTCTGCCGCGTTTATTCTGGGCGAGACTTACGGCACGCGCGCCACGAGCTGGTTAACGCTCGATCACCAAGGCCATATAGACATCACCGAGCAACGCTTCGGGCCCATGGGTCGTTTCAAAGGCGAAACGACCCTGGCCATATCGTGAGGCAGCAGCGTTAATCACGTGGAGGCAACAGGTGCGAAAGCTGCCACTCGTCCATGCGCTTATTGAGATGCTCGTGTACCTGGAAAGGCGTATCTAGGCCCATGATCTCAGCCAGCAGTGCATTGGCATCATGAAGTGTCACGCGCCGAATGGCCGCACGCACTTTGGGTAAACTGGGGGCGTTCATTGAAAGCGCGTTAAATCCCATGGCCATTAATAACAGCGCCCCCGCGGGGTCACCGGCCAGCTCGCCGCATAACGAAATGGGTTTATTAAGCCGCTTGGCATCCTGGGAAAGTTCCTGCAGGGCGCCTAACAGTGCCGGGTGCATTGCATCATAAAGACTGGAAACCCGTGCATTGTTGCGGTCAACCGCCAGCAAATACTGGGTGAGATCATTACTGCCCACAGAGAAAAAGTCGATCCGCTTTGCCAGCGCATCCATTTGATAAATAGTTGCTGGTACCTCAATCATCACGCCCACTTTGGGACGCTTTATGATGATGTCCTCTTCCCCCAGTTCGATAATCGCGCGATCCAATAGTCGCAGCGCCTCATCCACTTCCTCGACATTGGTAATCATCGGGAAAAGCACAGAGAGGTTGTTTAACCCATGAGAAGCCTTCAGCATGGCACGCAGCTGCACCATGAGCACTTCTGGATGATCCAGCGTTACCCGCATCCCGCGCCAGCCTAGAAAAGGGTTGGCCTCATCAATGGGGAAGTAAGGCAGGTCTTTATCGCCCCCAATATCCAGCGTACGCATCACCACGGGCAAGGGCGCAAACCCTTCCAACTGCTCGCGATACATGCGCATCTGCTCTTGTTCGCCGGGGAAGCGCTCCGTAATCATAAACGGCACTTCCGTACGATAAAGCCCAACACCTGCAATACGGCTTTTGAGCAGTGTGGTGGCATCTACCGCCAGCCCCGTATTGACCATCAGCGGCATTTCATGGCCATCCGGGGTGGTACTGGGCAGGTCCTGCTCATGCTCCAGAAGCTCGCTTAACGCTTGTTCATCCGCAATTAAGCTTTCATAACGCGACGTCAGCTCAGCCGATGGACGAACAAACAGCCGCCCACGGTGACCATCCAACACAACCGGTGCGCCACTTAAGCGTGGCAAGGGTAAATCCATCATGCCCAGCACCGTGGGGATCCCCATAGCACGGGCGACAATGGCAACGTGCGATGTACCTGAACCTCGCACAGAAACCAACCCCTTGAGCTTCTCTCGCGGCACTTCGCCCAACATGGCGACACTAATTTCATCGCCCACTAAAATGGCGTTATCGGGGTAGGTTTCAGGCGTTGAAGGCGCCCCCTCTTGCAAATGAGCCAATACCCGGCGGCCTAAATCACGAATATCCGCAGCGCGCTCGCGGAGATAATCGTCATCTACCCGCTCCAGATATTGAACGTGGCGTCGCACTACATCGGCAAGCGCACCCGGCGCCCACTGCCCTTCACGAATACGCTTTTCAACCTCTTCAGAAAGGGCTGCTTCACCCAACATCTGCTGGTAAACATCAAAAAGCGCCAGCTCCTGGGAGGAGATTCGGTTGACTAGACGCTCGGCTGCTGCACGAATTTCATCGCGAGTTTTACCGATCGCCTCTTTTAAACGCGCAATTTCATACGCTTCATTATTGGGGATTAGGTCTGGCACACTATTAAGGTCAGCCGGTGGCGTAATAACGACCACCTCGCCCATGGCAACACCGGGTGACGCTGCGACCCCTTTAAACATGGTCTGCCCGCCCGGCAAGGCAGGCCGCGCAAGGTTACCCGTTGCCAGCGCATGAGCCAGCACGCCTGCCAACTGAGCGGCCATGGTGACCAGGAAGGCTTCATCTTGATCATCATAGCGGCGTTTTTCAGCCTGCTGAACAACCAGCACACCCAGCATATGGCGCTGGTGAATAATCGGCACGCCTAGAAAACTGGAATAGCGTTCTTCACCGGTCGATTCAAAATAGCGAAAATGAGGGTGAAGCCGTGCATCTTCCAGGTTCAATGGCTCGCTGCGCTTGGCCACTTGGCCCACCAGCCCCTCCCCTAACGGCAGCACAACGCGTCCTACCGCTTGAGTACGCAGACCAATCGTTTCCATTAAAACGAGCGACTCAAGCTCTTTATCATAAAGGTAGAATGAGCACACATCGGTCTGCATGGCCTTGCGGATACGACGCACCATCGTCGACAGCGCGGCGTCCAGGTTGCGTGCACCGTTTACTTCCTGAATAACACGACGCAATACCTCAAGCATGGACGTTTTACTTTTCACATTGTTTGCCTCGCTGAGGATCTTTTCGACAGACTTTCACCGCTCATCCAGAGCCGTGGAGCACGTTATTTTTCATCATCTTGTGCCAGGCGCTGAACGCGGGGAGAAAGCTCTCTTAGCGCGCGCCGATACACCTCTCGTTTGAACGGTACCACTTGCCCGAGTGGGTACCAATAGCTCACCCACCGCCAACCATCGAATTCAGGTTTGGGCGTTGCCGTCATACAAATTCGATTTTCCTGACAGCGAATTCTCAGCAAATACCATTTCTGTTTTTGGCCAATACACACTGGCCGTGAATGGGTACGAATCATGCGTCGTGGTAGACGGTAGCGCAGCCATCCCCGGGTACAGGCGATAATATCAACATCATCGGCGGTTAGGCCGATTTCCTCAAAAAGCTCACGAAAAAGAGCCTGTTGCGGTGTTTCGCTTGCGTTAATGCCTCCCTGGGGAAACTGCCACGCATTCTGTCCTACACGACGCGCCCAAAGCAGCTGCCCCTGGCTGTTAGCAATGATAATGCCAACATTGGGGCGAAAGCCGTCAGCGTCGATCACGGACATCACCTTATTAAATTTTCAGTTATCCCCATTTTTCCACAAGGGTGACAAGCGTATCAATACAATATAACGCCAAGTCGTGAACACGTGCGCGGCTCGGGTGGGAAAGAACCAAGGACTCTGCGATAATCCGCCCCTTTGTTTTGCCGTTCATACCTATAACTTTCAAACGATAATCGACCATAAGGGGAGCGCCGTGAGCCTGGCTATTTTCGATCTGGATAATACGCTGATATCCATCGACAGCGATCATGCATGGGGTGAGTTTTTGCTCGAGCAAGGCGCCGTAGACCCCGTCGCCTATCGCGAAGCCAACGAGCGTTTTATGGCCGATTACAAGGCAGGCACGCTGGATATGGCGGCGTTTCTGGAAGTGGCGCTTAAGCCGTTAGCGGATAACACGCCCGAACAGTTAGCGGCTTGGCATCAGCAATTTATGGCCAGCAAGATAGAACCGCATATTCTTTCCAAGGCCGAAGAGTTATTGGCGCGACACCGCACCCGGGGCGACACGCTGCTTATTGTGACCGCGACCAACCATTTTATTACCGCTCCCATTGCTGAGCGCTTGGGCGTTGATTATTTGATCGCGGTTAATCCGGAAATGGAGAATGGTCGCTATACCGGGCGCGTCTCCGGCACCCCCAGTTATCGGGAAGGCAAAATTACCCGTTTGCATGAATGGTTAGAAGACAAGGACTTTACGCTGGACGGCGCCTGGTTCTACAGCGACTCACATAATGACCTGCCACTGCTTGAAGAGGTTGATCACCCGGTAGCCGTTGACCCGGACGACACCCTCCGCCAGATAGCCGAACAGCGCCAATGGCGAATCATGAGCCTTCGTGATTAGCGCTTTAAGAGAATCACCGTCAGGTGGCTGCGCACGCCGCCCCGGCTGCGCCACCGCATTAACCCCGGCACCGCTGCGCGCTGCTCCCGCGGGTGCGCTGCGCTTACCACGCGCTACAAGAATCCCCTCAGATGGCTGCACTCATCGTAGCGCGTGGTAACGCGCCGTGAGGAACGAACGGCAAGGCACCCGCGAATGGCGGCGGCACGACGCCTAGAGGCACAGAATCAACCCCGGCAACGCTGCGCGCTGCTCCCGCGGGTGCGCTGCGCTTACCACGCGCTACAAGAATCTCCTCAGATGGCTACACACATCGTAGCGCGCGGTAACGCGCCGTGAGGAACGAATGGCAAGGCACCCGCGAATGGCGGCGGTACGACGCCCCGGCTGTGCCACCGCATTTCAACCCCGGCACCGCTGCGCGCTGCTCCCGCGCCGGGCCGCCGCTGCGGGTGCGCTGCGCTTACCACGCACTACAAGAATCCCCTCAGATGGCTGCACTCATCGTAGCGCGTGGTAACGCGCCGTGAGGAACGAACGGCAAGGTACCCGCGAATGGCGGCGGTACGACGCCCGGATGCGCCACCGCATTAACCCCGGCACCGCTGCGCGCTGCTCCCGCGGGTGCGCTGCGCTTACCACGCGCTACAAGAATCCCCTCAGATGACTACACACATCGTAGCGCGTGGTAACGCGCCGTGTGGAACGAACGGCAAGGCACCCGCGAATGGCGGCGGTACGACGCCCCGGCTGTGCCACCGCATTTCAACCCCAGCACCGCTACGCGCTGCTCCCGCGGGTGCGCTGCGCTTACCACGCGCTACAAGAATCCCCTCAGATGACTACACACATCGTAGCGCGTGGTAACGCGCCGTGAGGAACGAACGGCAAGGCACCCGCGAATGGCGGCGGTACGACGCCCCGGCTGTGCCACCGCATTTCAACCCCGGCACCGCTGCGCGCTGCTTTTGCGCCGGGCCGCCGCTGCGGGTGCGCTTCGCTTACCACGCACTACGAGCCCCCCAAATGGCCGCGCACATCGTAGCGCGTGGTAACGCGCCGTGAGGAACGAGCGGCAAGGCACCCGCGAATGGCGGCGGTACGTCGCCCCGGCTAAATAACAGCAATAAAAAACCCCGCAAGCAGTGCTTACGAGGTTTGCATTAGCTAGCAGTGCCAGCCGAGCGTTTAGCCGAGCAGGTGCTCAACGGCTGCGCGCTCTTCACGCAGTTCTTTCTCGGTTGCTTTCATCTTCTCTTGGCTGAATTCGTCAAGCTCAAAGCCTTGAACGATTTCATACTTGCCGCCCTGGCAACGCACCGGGTAGGAGTAGATGATACCTTCGGCGATGCCGTAGCTGCCGTCAGACGGAATCGCCATGCTGACGATACCTTTGGAGCCCAGCGCCCAGTCGTGCATGTGGTCGATGGCTGAAGAGGCAGCGGAGGCGGCAGAAGACGCGCCACGTGCCTTGATGATCGCCGCGCCGCGCTGCTGTACCGTCGGAATAAAGTCGTTTTCGTACCAGTCACGTTCAACCAGATCAAACGCCGCTTTACCGTCAACCTTGCACTGAGCGATATCGGGGTACTGGGTCGCGCTGTGGTTGCCCCAGATGATCATGTTTTCAACGTCGGTCACGTGCTTACCGGTTTTCTGGGCCAGCTGCGTCAGGGCGCGGTTATGGTCCAGACGCGTCATGGCAGTGAACTGACCTTTGTCCAGGTCCGGCGCGTTGCACGAAGCAATCAGCGCGTTGGTGTTGGCCGGATTACCCACCACCAGCACTTTAACGTCACGGCTAGCGTGATCGTTCAGCGCTTTACCTTGTACAGAGAAGATCGCGGCGTTGGCTTCCAGCAGATCTTTACGCTCCATACCCGGGCCACGCGGGCGCGCACCGACTAACAAAGCGAAGTCGGCATCTTTAAATGCAACGTTGGCATCGTCAGTGGCAACAATATCTTGTACCAGCGGGAAGGCGCAGTCGTTGACTTCCATTACTACGCCGTTCAGCGCGTCCATTGCTTGCGGAATTTCGAGCAGCTGAAGAATGACAGGCTGATCCGGCCCCAGCATATCGCCAGCGGCGATGCGGAAAATAAGAGAGTAACTGATCTGGCCGGCACCGCCGGTAATCGCAATACGTACTGGATCTTTCATCATTGCTCCTTGGTTGGTTCGCCTTCAAATGGGTCGACAGAACTCAAGATGCCAAGATGTTATGCGCAGTCATGCAAAAACTCAATCATCCATACGGTGACTTTGCCTTCATCGGGCCTGCCAATCACTCGCTGCAAGCCGTTGGTTGCGCTATTGTATCGCTGCACCTTTTTTCTTGTTCGTGTGTCGTTGCACACAGTTGCCAGGGATAGATCCCCCTTTATGCGCAAACTTCCCTCTTCTTATATGCTGGCCAGTTTACTGGTATTGGGTCTGGTCATTTGGTTAGTGCTGGGCGATTTCCAGCGCTTTCAATCCGCGCCTCCCGAGGCACAAAGTAGCTCCGTAAGCGGTCCGCGCGTTGAAGTGATGACACTCGACAGCGTGCCCTACATCCCTCAGCAAATGGTTCAAGGCCAGCTAACCGCCGAGCGTGAGGTCGCCCTGCGCGCCAACGTCGGTGGGTTTGTCGTTGAAAAACCTATTGCCCAAGGGAGCCCTGTTGAGGCCGGGGATACGCTGCTTGTGCTGGATAACGACGCCCTGCCGGAACGCCTGCAGCAAGCCCGCGATGAACTTTCGCTCGCCCAAGCTGAATACTCCGGCGCCCAGAATTTACGTGACCGTCAGCTTATTTCCCAGCCCGAACTGCTACGTTTACAAGCGTCTTTAAGCGCGAGTGCAGCGCAAGTCGCTCAGCTTGAAAAACAACTTGCCGACTCACGCCCTCAAGCCCCATTTAGCGGCACGCTGGACCGTATTGAGGTTGAATTGGGTGATCTCGTTCAACCCGGCGAAGAGTGGGGGCGACTGGTAGATGATCGCCGTTTAACCGGCACCGCTTGGGTGTCTCAGCAACAAGTGGGTGGCCTGGCCGTTGGCCTGCCCGTTACGGCTCGCTTGCTCAATGGCGCTCATCTTGAGGGCGAGCTGAGCTTTATTAGCCGCCGGGCCAATGAAGCGACGCGTACGTTCTATGTCGAAGCGACGTTGGATAACCCTTTGCAGTTGCCCATGTCCGGCGGTAGCGCGGAGCTTACGATTACCCTGCCGCCCCGCTCTGTACACAGCCTCTCGCCTGCTCTACTGTCTCTTGGCCATGAAAATCAGCTGACTATCAAGCATATCAATGCCGATAACGAAGTGATTGAGACGCCGGTGGAACTGGTTAGCGCGACGATTGAAAGTGCCTATGTCAGTGGGCTGCCCGATCAGGTGCGCTTAATCACGCTAGGCGCTGGCCTTGTGAATGCAGGCGAGGTTGTCGAGCCTGTTTCTGTTGACGCTGCATCCGAGGCCCGCTAATGCGCCAGTTGATTGATGCCGCGCTTCACCATACGCGCACCACGCTGTTTCTGCTGGTTAGCCTGCTGCTGGCAGGCGTGGTTGCCTGGCAGGTCATTCCCAAGGAAGCCAACCCCGACGTTACGATTCCGCTGATTTACGTTTCGCTAACGCTGGAGGGCGTGAGCCCGGAGGATGGCGAGCGTCTGCTGATTCGTCCTATGGAGCAGGAACTGCGCGGCATTGCAGGACTGCGCAAGTTCACGGCCCAATCCAACGAAGGCCACGCCTCTATTTCATTGGAGTTTGACCCAGGCTTTGACCCTGACACGGCGCTTTCCGACGTTCGTGACCGCGTTGATATCGCCCGCAGCGACTTACCTTCCGAAGCGGATGAACCACGGGTCATGGAAGTCAATGTGTCGGAATTTCCGGTACTAAGTATTGGCCTTTCCGGGCAGTTGGATACCCGGGAACGAATTACCGTGGCGCGCCGCCTAAAGGAGGAGATTGAAGGCATTGCTGATGTGCTGGAAGTGGATATTGGCGGTGAGCAGGAGGACTTGCTGGAGATCGTGGTCGACCCACTGGTGCTGGAGAGTTACGGCATCGATTTCAATGAGCTGTTTAACATCGTCTCCAATAATAACCGGCTGGTAGCGGCAGGCAGCCTGGATACCGGCGCAGGGCGTATGGCGCTGAAGGTGCCCGGCGTTATCGAGTCGCTTGAAGATGTTATGAACATGCCGGTGAAGGTGGATGAGGATCGCGTTGTTACCTTTGGCGACGTCGCCTGGATTCACCCCACCTTTAAAGACCCCGCAGGCTTTGCGCGTATTGATGACCAGCCCGCCGTAGTACTGGAAATATCCAAACGCGCTGGTGCCAATATTATTGCCACCATTGCTGCGGTGCGCGAAACACTCGACCAGGCAAGTGATTTGTTGCCTGAGCAGTTAAATATCACCACCATTCTCGACCAATCGGTCACGGTTGAGGATATGCTCTCAGAGCTTCTCAATAACGTACTGACCGCCGTAGTACTGGTGCTCATCGTGGTGGTCGCCGTGATGGGTTTGCGCATGGCGCTTCTGGTGGGCCTGACAATTCCTGGCGCCTTTTTAACCGGTATTCTGCTGGTCTGGGCATTTGGGTTCACGCTCAACATTGTGGTGCTCTTCGCCTTGATTCTGGTCGCGGGCATGCTGGTAGATGGGGCGATTGTGGTGAGCGAGCTGGCAGATCGTCATCTGCGCGAGGGGCAATCGCCCCATCAGGCATGGCTGAATGCCGCCTCACGCATGAGCTGGCCGGTGATCGCCTCTACCGCCACGACACTCGCGGTGTTTATCCCCCTGCTGTTTTGGCCCGGTATGGTCGGTCAGTTTATGAAGTATCTGCCGGCAACCGTTATTCTCTGTTTACTGGCGTCGCTGGCCATGGCGCTGATTTTCTTACCCACGCTTGGGCGACTGTTTACCCGCACGGCCACCGAGCCAGCGCAGGGCGGAACTCGCCCCGACCAAAGTACTCGGCTGGGGCGCGCCTACCGGCGCTTACTTTCCCGCCTACTGGCTCGCCCTGGCTGGGTACTTATCATTGCCGTGCTGCTGCTGGCATTAATTTACACAGCCTACGGGCGCCTCAATCACGGGGTCGACTTCTTCCCCAACGTTGAGCCGGACAGCGCCCAGGTGTTGGTACGCGCCCGTGGCGACTTCTCTGCCCTGGAGGCGGATGCCATTGTTCAGCGCGTGGAGGCACGACTCTCAGGAATGAGCGAAGTACAGGCGCTCTATGCGCGCTCGTTTGCCGTTCCCAACGAGCAACTGGGGAACGATGTTATCGGCGTACTCCAGTTTCAGTTTATTGATTGGTATGAACGCCGCCCTTCCCGAGAAATTTTGGCCGACATGGCCGAACGCGCCAGCGACATTCCCGGTATTCGCCTGGAGTTTCAGGAGCAGGAGATGGGGCCAGGAGGCGGAAAGCCTATCGTTCTGGAAGTCAGCGCCATGAATCCAGCCGTTGCCGATGCAGGGGTGGACCAGTTACAAGCCATCATGCATGAGCTAGGGGGCTTCGTTGCCATTCAGGATAACCGTAGCCTGCCAGGCGTGGAGTGGCGGATCAACGTTGATCGCGAAGCGGCCGCGCGCATGGGTACTGATATCACGACCATTGGCAGTGCGGTGCAACTGCTTACCAACGGCTTGCAGGTGGCCAGCTACCGGCCGCCTGACGTTAGTGATGAGGTCGATATTCGAATTCGGTTACCGGAAGGTTGGCGCTCACTCGACCAACTCGGCCGCATGACGATAAACACACCGCGCGGGCAGGTGCCTATTTCTCACTTCGTGGAAATTACTCCGGCACCTAAAGTAGGCACGCTTAATCGTATTAATGGGCGCCGAGCCATTACCGTCGAAGCTGATTTGGCGCCGGGGTATCTGGCAGATGAACGTTTAAGGGCACTGCTTCAGGCAGCGCAAGACAAGCTGCCCGATGATTTGATGGTGAATGTGGCCGGTGAGCAGGAGGACCAACTGGAGGCGATGCAGTTCTTGATCAGTGCGTTCTTTGTCGCTATTGGGCTAATGTCGCTGATCCTGGTGACTCAATTCAACAGCTTCTACCAAGCGATTCTAGTGCTTTCGGCCATCGTCTTCTCGACAGCCGGAATATTGATAGGACTGCTGATCACGGGTCAGGCCTTTGGCATTGTGATGGTCGGTATGGGGGTCATTGCGCTGGCCGGTATCGTGGTAAATAACAATATCGTATTAATCGATACCTATAATGAGCTACGTCTTGAAGGGATGGCACCGGCCGAGGCCGCATTGGAAGCAGGCTGTTTGCGGCTTCGTCCTGTGCTGTTAACGGCAATCACCACGGTACTGGGTTTGATGCCGATGGTACTGGGCATGAACGTCAACCTGTTCGCACCGTCACTTGGGTTCAACGCGCCTTCAGCGCAGTGGTGGACACAGATGTCGAGCGCCATTGCCGGCGGGCTTACCTTCGCGACCGCCCTCACCCTTCTGCTGACGCCCTGTATGCTGGTGCTGGGTGGCAAACTACACCGCCACAAGCCGTAGCCAGCCAGACGAACACAGGGGGCCGTTTGAGCGGCCCCCTTTCTCTTATAAAGACTGGCCCTATAAACGCCAGCCCTGTAAACGTCGGCCCTGTAAACCTGGCTTATTGACTCAAGGCCAGCGTGGCATCTTGCGGGCCATGAACCACGTCCTTGAGTTCAACATGACGGATCTCATCAATATCCGTTAGCTCATCCAGATCGAAATGGATGTAGTTAAGGCTATCGTAAGAGCGCAGGTGAAGCGTCCGCTGCTGGAGGTCAATCAGTGACGTCCAGGAGGTATATTCCGAGGTGTAGACACGGTCATTGTTAACTCCGGGGGCCGCAATATTTTCAATCGAGTCGCGGAATCGGTTGTCGATGGTAATACCGCGTGGCCGGTCAAAGTTATTCATGACATGGGCAAGCGTCGTGATGGCGCTGTCTGCATTTTCTGCTTTTTCAGCAAACTGGGAGTAGTAAATAGCGCGCACAAAGCGCCCAACTGACGTATTCGACGCAGGCAGCCCGGCCGTCGCAATTCCTGAGTCAGGCTGAGCAAGTTTTACCCCGCTCAATTCCAGCTTTGACTGGTCAATGTTACTTAAAAACGTGTAGTTATTCAGGTTGGTCATGTGCCAGGAAAATTCTGGCCCGTTGGTCATAACCCCTAGCGGGTTGTCGATAACATTCTGTTCGTGATTGGCAAACTCAATCACGATGGATTTACCCGTGGCATCGTGCAACGTGTAGTGAAACGGCGTATCCAGCACGCCCATCGGCAGTAGCGACGTCACCATAACAGGTTGCTCTTCTAACGCCTGCTTTACTTCGTCAACGGTAGAAAACTGAGAAAGCGCCCAAGCGCCGAGGTCGATAGCTGCCAGCACCGCCTGCGTATTGTTAACCATATCGGCGGGGCCTTCGGTGCTGGCATACGCCAGCAAGCCAAACGTCAATCCCTTGTCGTTAACGCCTTCAGCTACTTTTAAATCCTTTGATACGGGGTCCGGCACCGTAACGGCAACAAAGGCGTTTTGGCCGGTAAAGTCCAGCACGTGGTGTTTATCAGCCTGCGAGCCAAAGCTAGTGCCGGCTGGAAAGTAGGACACTTTATAAGGTAGCTCCATGGGCAATTCCATGGTGCGGCCCGCATAAAATTTATCATTTGCGTCGCTATAAAGAAGGGAGGTACATGCGGCCACTGTGGGCGCGAGAGCAATACTGATCGCCGATAGGCAAAAACCTGCTAAACAAGGCTTGGAAAAACGTCGCATACTACTCTTCCTCATCTTATTAATAGTTAAACCACACTTCAGGCAAACTATAGCTTATTTATTACTAAATCAACTTATGTAAACGTCTCCTTCATAAAAAGAAACAGTATTAGGAAGCCTCAACCAAGCAGCAAGTATCGCCCCATTAAACCAGGGCGCTTGGGAAGATTAGCCGGAATAAAATTCGACAAAAAGCACCTTCAAGGGTGCTTTTATCTGGCGCACAACAACAAGCAATGAAGAGGAAAGGCTTAGCTGGGGGTATTGGCGGCGTGCAAGCGGGCAATGAGCTGATCTTCTAGCGCAAAACGCTCAGTGAGACCTTTTGCCAAGCGGTCAATCCAGGCGGGTAGGCGCACCAAATGCTGCTGGCAACGCACAGGTGACTCGTAATCCTGGTCGAACTCAAGCACCATTTGCGTAGACATCTCAAGGCGCTCCAGAAGCCGTGATGCGATGTGTAGCGCGCTCTCATCATCAAAGGCTTTCGCTTCTTCCGCAAGTTGGGGGTAAATCTCAAAATGCCCCGCGCTAATATAATCCATGAGCGTTTGGCTAAAGGTATCAATGCGCTCTTTGCTAACGGCTTCTAGTTCAGTGTCGCAGGCTTCCTTTAGCTCGATAAAACTCGCCAAAAGCGTGCGGCGCTGCTCCAGCCAGCGGTCAATCAAGCCATGAACGCCTCCCCAGCGCTCTTGGGCGTTTTTGCAATCTTCGAGCATGGGCTTCTCCTTGCTAATAGCCACCTACAACAGAGTAAGGCTCGCGTTTCCACCTTTCTCTGTCAATCCTGTTAGGGGCCGTTTCCTTGATGCTAACGGCCAGCCAAAACGCTGGCCGCACAAACAGCCATCTATCGCTTGATAGCTAGCCACAATATCCGCAGAGGTACAAGCGCCAGGATAACAAAGCCGAGGAATGTCCAGGCAGGCAGAGAAGCCCCCATGAAGGTAACGTCAATCTCGGCGCACTCGCCAGAGCCCGTCAACACCATGGCAACGACATCCTGCATGGGCAGGATATCCATCATGTAGCCAAGACCAGGGCCACAGGACGGTACCTCGTCAGCCGGGAGGGTTTGCAGCCACACATGGCGACCGGCAATAAACGCGCCGATAGCTACCGCTATCACCCCCAACACACCGTAAATGCCTTTTCCCACACAGCCGTTTGGGTTGTGGATAGCCGCAACCGCAAAGATCACGCCTGCGGCAATGACCGCTACGCGCTGAAAAATGCACAACGGGCAGGGTTCAAGACCCATAATATGCTCGAGGCCAAGCGCGACGGCCATCATCAAGACACAAAATGCCAAGCCTGCAAGGGCCACGGGGCGAAGTGCTATGGGCTTCATTGCCTCTCCTCAAGTAGTAACGCAGACAACGCGCGCGATTCACGCGCCTTGGTAAAGTACGTATCGAGGAAGCCAGCAAAACTCTCCTGGTCTGCCGCTTCTATATCTTTCTGCTGCTGATGCGAGGTCTCAATCAACTGATCAAGCAAGGCTTCACGTGAGCGTAGCATGGGTGTATTTTTAAGCTTTTCGCTCTGCTCCTTGGCCAGCCCAAGCAGCGTATCACTTAACGAACCATTGCCCTCTTTCATAAGCGCCAGAAGCTGAGCCGAGGGCGTCAGCGAAGGATCTTGCAAACGCGGGGCCAGCTCATTGAGTGCTGCCGCGTGAGGCGCATCGTCTTCCACAGCATCCAGCAGGCGGGCAACTTCGTGTAATTCTGCAAAAATCTGCTCGCCCCACTCACTAACCGAGGTGGTCTGGCCATTACGAATCAGCGTTAACTCTGGGTCACGGCCGCGCTCCACCACCCAACGACGGTTATCGTCCAGGCGGTCGCACTCATCATCAGAAATCCACGGGCTATCGCTGAGTAAACACCACATTAGGAAAGTGTCGACAAAGCGCATCTGCGTCTCGGTGACACCCAGCGGGTCAAAGGGATTCAGATCCAAACAGCGCACTTCAATATACTCAACACCGCGCGCTTCCAGCGCCTGGCTAGGCGTTTCGTTATGCTTGGCGACGCGCTTGGGACGAATATCGCTGTAGTACTCGTTCTCTATCTGGAGAATATTGGCATTCAACTGCTGCCAGTTACCCTCCACATTAACGCCGAGTTTTTCATAATCCGGCCACGGCGTTGAGATCGCATGGCGCAACGTGTTCACATAATTGGATAGCGAGTTAAAACAAATTTTAAGCTGAGCCTGGACCTTGTTTTGATAGCCTAGATCCGACATACGCAGCGTTGTAGCGAACGGTGCATAAAACGTATCGTCGTTGAGTGGCTTCAACTTTTCAGGCACATTGCCGTTAGGCAAAAAGCTTTTATCTACCGCAGGCGAAGCGCCAAACAGATAAAGCAGCAGCCAGCTATGACGTCGAAAATTACGGATAAGGCCAAAATAGCGCGTCGAACGATAGTCGTTAAACGGGATATTATTCGCACCTTCCAGCTCGCGCAGCGCGTGCCACATATCATCAGGTAACGAGACGTTGTAGTGTACGCCAGCAATTGCCTGCATGATCCGCCCATAGCGTACGTCCAGCCCTTTACGGTAGACGTGCTTCATGGTGCCGACGTTGGAAGAGCCGTAATCCGCAATGGGCACGCTGGCATTACCTGAAAGCCGTGACGGCATACTCCCCGGCCAGACCCACTCCTGGTCAAGGTGCTGATAGGTAAAGGTGTGCAGATCCGATAAAAAGGCCAAGGCTTCACGCGGCTGCGAATACACCGGGGTAATGTATTCAATCAACGCTTCTGAATAATCAGTGGTGATATGCGGGTGCGTTAGCTTGGAACCCAAAGCTCTTGGGTGCGGGGTTTGCGCAATATGGCCGTTTGCATCAACCCGCAGTCCTTCTTTTTCCAACCCGCGGCGTAAGCGTCCCATGCGGCCCAAGCGCGCGCTGGGCAACAGTCGCTCAACCTGGGAGGTCAGCGAAGATGGCACAGTGAGTGGTTCAGGCAAGGTGAACACTCCTTGTCAGTAAGGCTCGTTTTGGACGAGCCCTGGTGAAATCAGGTGGCATCGCCAGCATATCCATCAATCATAAAAGGCAGGATATGGCGGCAGCCCTTATATTTTCAAGCCACGTATTTTCAAGCCACGCAAGCCTTCAAGTTACGTTAGCACTCAACGTATGCGTCTACTTGCCCTGCTTGGCTTTCAGCAATGCCGCCCCCAGCGCCCCCATTGGCGCCGAAGTTTCCGTGCTCTTACTGGCAGGTCGTTGGCTACGAGGTGACTTTTGCGACCCTTTATTAACGGCTGATGACGCGCGCTCTTGCTCACTCTCCGGCTCATCATTCAGGCGCATGGAAAGCCCCACCCGCTTACGGGCAATATCCACGCTCATCACTTTTACCGACACAATATCACCCGCTTTAACCACGCTGCGTGGGTCGTCAATAAAGCGATCAGACAGTGCAGAGATATGCACCAGGCCATCCTGATGGACGCCAATATCTACAAACGCACCAAAGGGCGTTACGTTCGTCACGGTACCCTCCAGCACCATGCCCAGCTTCAGATCCTTGAGCGTTTCCACGCCCTCGCGGAATTCCGCGGCTTTAAATTCAGGCCGAGGGTCACGACCCGGCTTATCAAGCTCGCTCAGAATGTCGCTGACCGTGGGCACACCAAAGCGCTCATCGGCAAAATCAGCGGGCTTCAACGCTTTCAGCGCAGCGCTATCGCCAATCAAGCCCTTAACATCACGACCACTCTGTTTGGCGATGCGCTCGACCAGGGTATAGGCTTCCGGGTGAACGGCGCTTGCATCCAACGGGTTACCCGCATTGCTGATGCGCAAAAAGCCGGCGCACTGCTCAAAGGTTTTGGGCCCCAAGCGGCTAACATCCAGCAGTGCTTTACGACTTTTAAACGCACCAAGGCTATTGCGCTGGGCCACGATATTCTCAGCGATCGCTGCGCTTAGGCCTGCCACCCGAGAGAGCAAGGCGCTGGACGCCGTGTTAAGGTCAACCCCCACGGCGTTAACACAATCTTCAATGACAGCCTCCAGGCTACGCGATAGCTGCACCTGAGAAACGTCATGCTGATACTGGCCTACGCCAATCGACTTGGGCTCAATTTTAACCAGCTCAGCCAGCGGGTCCTGCAACCGACGAGCAATCGACACCGCACCGCGTATGGTGACATCAAGATCCGGCAGTTCACGAGAAGCGTATTCCGAAGCGGAGTAAACAGACGCCCCAGCTTCCGACACCATCACTTTACTGACCCGATACTCGGGCGCCAGTGCTTTCAGTAGCTCCCCTGCCAGCTTGTCGGTTTCACGGCTGGCGGTGCCGTTCCCAACAGCAACCAGTTGAACGCCATGCTGCTTAACGAGCTTAGCCAGTACGTTGAGCGACTCATCCCAGCGGTTTTGTGGCGCATGCGGGTAAATAGTCGCCTGGTCGATAAACTGCCCGGTTGCGTCAATGACCGCCACCTTGCAACCGGTACGCAAACCAGGATCAAGCGCTAGGGTAATTTTTTGCCCAGCGGGTGCGGCCAGCAGCAGGTCTTTCAGGTTAGCGGCAAATACTTCAATGGCAGTTTGCTCAGCCTGCTCGCGCAAACGCCCCAGCAGTTCGGTTTCCAGCGCTGTATAGAGTTTCACTCGCCATGTCCAACGAACCACCTCGCCCAACCATTTATCAGCAGCGCGGCCCTCATCGCTAATGCCGACGTGTTTGGCAATGGCCACCTGGGCGGGATGAATAGGCGCATCATCTTCACCAGGCAAGCGAATAGCGAGGCTCAGCACGCCTTCATTGCGGCCACGGAACATGGCAAGCGCACGGTGTGAAGGCACTTTGGCAAGCTTTTCATCGTGCTCGAAGTAATCCGCAAACTTAGCGCCTTCTTGCTGCTTGCCCTCCAGCACACGGGCACTCAGCTCACCCTCTTGCCAGAGGCGCTCGCGCAACCGACCGATTAGCTCGGGGTCTTCGGCAAAGCGCTCCATCAGGATTTGTTTAGCGCCGTCCAGCGCCGCTTTGGCATCTTCAACGGCGGGAATATCACCCTCTGCCGGGCGCAGGTAGCCGGCCGCTTCCGCTTCAGGGTCAAGCGCGGGGTTCGCCAACAGCGCATCCGCTAACGGCTCAAGCCCCGCTTCACGCGCGATTTGTGCCTTTGTGCGGCGTTTTTTCTTAAAGGGTAAATAGAGGTCTTCAAGGCGTTGTTTGGTTTCTGCCGCGTCTATGCTCGCCTTGAGCGATGCATCCAACTTGCCCTGCTCATCAATGGCTTCCAGGACAGCGGCACGGCGCTCTTCAAGTTCGCGCAGATAGCGCAACCGCTCATCCAACTGACGCAGTTGGGTATCATCTAATGCCCCGGTAATTTCTTTACGGTAACGGGCAATAAACGGCACGGTGGCACCGCCATCCAAGAGCTCTACCGTAGCCGCTACTTGCTGGGTACGCACACCTAGCTCGTCGGCTAAGCGGGAAATAATTCGCTGATTGACATCCATAAATTGCAACTAACTCATGCAGCATTTTTTAGTGCTGACAAGGTATCACAATCAGCCTACTACCGCTGTATCTGCACAAGACCCCCTTTATAGCAATAGGGATAAAAGACCGTTCAGGTAGTGGCCGCCCCCTTAATTGCCGTGAACAGTAACCTTCTTTCTTCAAGGCATTTACTGGCAAGGAGCCTTGAAGAGATTGAGACCCAGCGATGCCGCAGCAGCCTTGACAGCGGCCTGACCACGAATGCTATTGCCAGCCTCATCCAAGCGAGGAGAAAAAGCGGCTATCGCGAGCTGCCCCGGCATGACAGCGAGAATACCCCCACCAACACCACTCTTCGCGGGCAAGCCTACCTCATAAGCCCAGTCTCCAGAAGCCGTGTAAAGTCCCTCCATCATCATTTCAGCCAATATATAATGGACATAACGCGCATCCATGACCTGTCGCTTGGTTAACGGATTAATACCACCTGCAGCAAGCGTTGCCCCCATCGTGGCAAGATCCTTGCAATTAATCAGGGTAGAGCATTGCCGTGTATAGACATCGACAGTGCGTACCGGGTCGCTATAACACGCACCAGCGCTTTCAAGCAGCCATGCGATAGCCCGATTATGGGCGTTGGTAGACTGCTCAGACGCATTAATCTCGGCACTCATGGCAAGATCTCGTCCCGCAAATTCACGCTGGCACTGGAGAATAGCTTCAAAGCATTCGTCTGCACTCTCCCCGGGCACAAGGCTTACCGTCGCGATAGCGCCGGCATTGACAAGCGGAGAGAGCGGTTTGTCGTTATTTAGCTCCAGTGCGATGATGGAATTGAAGGGCAGTCCCGTTGGGCTATCTCCAATTTTATCGCGAACAGCATCAGGGCCAATATGCTCCATGACCATCGCCAACGTAAATACTTTTGAGATCGACTCAATTGCAAACGCGTAGTCGCAATCCCCTTCGGTATAGACTTGGCCATCAGCCGTTATGATGGCAAGTGAAAACAGCTCAGGATCAACAGAGGCTAGATAGGGGATATAATCAGCGTTCTTACCTCCATGCGCTGCTCGCCCCGCCTCCATGCCTGCCTTTAACGCGCTTTCGATATCCGCTTTCATTCCAGTAGATAGCCCCATTCGCCTGCCTCTTCAATGGCATATTTCATTCAGCTCTGGACAGTTATCATGGAAGCCATTTACCAGCTCTGCTTCCATACTGAAGCATGATCATCATGCCAGAACGGTTGGGCGCAATTAGCTACCGTTGATAGCGTGGCTGCGCCTGATACTACTGCGTTAAACATCAGCTCGGAATACTCTTTCATTCTCTGCAAGTCCCATTTATTCCTTGCTTCTAAGCATTTTTTTAACCAGTAGTCTTTGAAAAACTACGTTTAAAAAAATCCGCTGAAGGATTTTTACAGTTCTCGCTAATACGTTACATCGAACTGATAGAGCACTGTCGTTTAAAAACCCATAGAGGCAATTATCGCCGTACGCTGTCTCCCTGCGCGGTATTTCTCTTTACGTTACTACCTCTAGAGACCATCAACGGCATACTTAACCTTAATCATGATTAACCTTATGTCAACAATACACACTAATGGGCACCCAATGTACAGCGATACCGATAACACAATTGCAGTATTCAGGCATTGTTCAGCAAAGGCTTGCTCTTTACCCCCGTTCATCAACGCAGAAAGCCGCCTCAACGTGAGGCGGCTTTCTGGAAGACGTGCTTTGTACCCTACTTAATATCAACCCAACTGCGGGCCTGCCTTGAGGATCGCTTCGCTCACCCCTTCAAACTTCTTGAAGTTATCCACGAACTTAGTCGCCAGCTCTTGCAGGTGCTGGTCGTAGGCAGCGCGGTCTTGCCAAGTATCGCGTGGGTCAAGCAGGCTGGAATCAACGCCTGGCACGGCGACCGGCACGTCAAGGTTCAAGCCTTCGATATGGCGCGTTTCTACATCGCGCAACACGCCTGACTGAATCGCACTGATAATCGCGCGCGTCGTCGGGATAGAGAAGCGTGAACCGCCTTCCCCAAACGCGCCGCCCGTCCAGCCGGTATTGACCAGGTAAACCTGAGCGTCTTTCTTATCAACACGTTTGATCAGAAGATCCGCGTACTCACGCGCCGGGCGCGGGAAGAACGGGGCACCAAAGCAGGTAGAGAACGTAGCGGCCAAGCCTTCTGAAGAGCCCATTTCGGTAGAGCCAACCTTAGCGGTGTAACCGGAAAGGAAGTGGTACGCTGCGGCTTCTTTAGACAGTACGGACACCGGCGGCAGCACACCCGACATGTCGCAGGTCAAAAAGACGATAGCATTGGGCTCGCCCGCCAGGTTTTCCGGCACGCGCTTTTCAATATGCTCAAGCGGATACGCGGCACGCGAGTTCTGCGTCAGGCTGTCGTCGGCGTAGTCAGGCTCGAGGCGGTCATTGAGCACCACGTTTTCAAGCACCGTGCCGAACTTGATGGCGTTCCAGATAACCGGCTCGTTTTTCTCGGAAAGGTCGATACATTTGGCGTAGCAACCACCTTCCATGTTGAAGACGATACCGTCGCCCCAGGCGTGCTCGTCATCACCGATCAAGTAACGTGCCGGATCAGCGGAAAGCGTGGTTTTACCCGTACCAGAAAGACCGAAGAACAGACAGGTTTCGCCATCTTCACCCACGTTGGCCGAGCAGTGCATCGGCAGCACGTCAGACGCTGGCAGCAGGAAGTTCTGTACCGAGAACATGGCTTTTTTCATTTCGCCTGCGTAACGCATACCGGCGATCAGCACTTTTTTCTCGGCGAAATTGATAATTACGCAGCCATCAGAGTTGGTGCCATCACGGCTCGGCTCGCACTCAAAATTTGCCGCGTTGAGAATGACCCACTCATCTTTACCCGCCGGGTTGTAAGCGCTCGGACGTACAAACATGGTGCGGCCGAAAAGATTCTGCCAAGCGGTTTCAGTGGTCGCACGAACCGGCAGATAGTGGGTGGAATCACTGCCCACGTGCAGCTCAGATACAAAATACTCACGACGGCTTAGATACTCTTCAACCCGCGCCCACAAAGCGTCGAATTTAGCGGCATCAAACGGGCGGTTGACGCTGCCCCAATCAATACTGTCACGCGTTGACGGTTCATCGACAATAAAGCGGTCAGCTGGCGAACGCCCCGTGCGTACGCCAGTATTGATCGCCAGAGCGCCATCTGCCGACAGGCGGCCTTCACCACGGGCCACGGCGCGCTCGATTAATTCGGCGCTGCTAAGATTCACGTGGGCTTGGGGAGCGGCTTGAGTCGTGGTCATTTTGATTCCTGGGCCTTGCGGCCATTCTCTCGTTACCGGGCGCTGTTAACGCCACCAAAAAAAGGTCGTCCCAACAACATTACATTGCGCTGGGTGTGCTGAAGTCAGGCGCATTATTGCAAAAAGAAAGCCCCCGGGAAACGGGGGCTTTGAGCAAACATTTTGTAGTTAAACTACTACAAACACACAATATTTCTTATTGCAGCGCAGTAAGTTTTCAACTGTTTCCAGGGTGAAATCGCTACAACCGTTGTCGCTACTGCCCTTTTACGAGCACACCCCGTTAATCAGCGCCTTGATAAACGACTACATAATCAGTGAATAACCGGCGATGGTGCATCCGGGTTCTCCAATAATGTCTCAACATCAGCCGCAGTGTAGTGATATTTCGTGTGACAGAAGTGGCATTGCGTATCAATAGCGCCTTTTTCACGCACAATATCGCGTAGTTCAGCAGCGCCTAACGTGATCAATCCTCCCGCCATTCGCTCCCGCGAACAGGTACAGCCAAAGCGCAGGGCTTTAGGATCAAAGACCCGAACCGTCTCTTCATGATAAAGGCGATAAAGCACTTCGCGCTGCTCTAACCCCAAAAGCTCCTCAGGTTTGATCGTATCGGCCAACGCGACGCTGCGCTCCCACGCGTCAGTATCCTGATTTTGCGAGGCATCAGGCAAACGCTGCAGCAGCAAGCCACCGGCGCGCTCGCCGTCTGCCGCTAACCACAAGCGAGTAGGCAACTGTTCGGACTTGCCAAAATAGGCTTCCAGACAGCCACTGAGCGTTTCGTGATCCAGCGCGACAATGCCCTGGTAGCGCTTGCCTTCACGCGGGTCGAGCGTAATGACAATTTGACCTTCTCCGACCAATTCACGAAAGTCTGCTCGCTCGCTGGGCAAGTGGCTGTCTTGTGCCACACGCGCAATCGCACGTAGCTCGCCGCCGGGGTTGGACTCCGCCATTAGCAGCGACAGCACGCCCTGGCCACGCACTTCAATACTCAAGGTGCCGTCCAACTTAATGGTATCGGTTAGTAGCGCGACAGCGGCCAGCAGTTCACCCAACAGCTCATTGACGGCGGGCGGATACGCGTGGCGCGTGAGCACTTCGTGGTAGGCAGTGGCTAGCGTTACGATTTCGCCACGCACGTTGGTTTGGTCAAACATAAACCGCTGAATTTGATCAGACATAACAAGGTCCTGCAGTAAAAGGGTACTTAAAGTGGGCGCTTAGCGGGCTAGCCTGCCTTAACGGTGAAGGCAGCCCCAGGCAGGAAACGTCGGCTACTCGCCGGGCTGACGCTGAAAGCGCTGTATATCGCGGCGCTGCTTTTTATCAGGCCGTTTGAGGGGGTGCTGCATGGCTTGATTAGTAAGCCTGCGGGCTTCGGTCTCACGGGCGCGGCGCTCGGCACTTTCGGTGGTCTCTGCATAGAGTTTTCGGGCTTCAGGCGCACCGCGACGCTGGTCAGAAAGCTCAATTACTTCGACCTCGTAAATATCCCACCCCTGAGGCACGCGGATAAGCGCCCCCAGCTCGACATTTTTACTGGTTTTGACACGCGCACCGTCATAATGCACCTTGCCACCTTCAATGGCTTTTTTAGCGAGCGCGCGGGTTTTAAAAAACCGCGCTGCCCATAACCACTTATCCAAGCGAACGGTGTCGCTCATTAACGCTCTCCTTGCTACCCAGGTACGTTTTCTGGCAGCAGTTGGGCAAATCGGTCCAGAGCGATAAACTCCTGCAGCTCTTTTTCTGGGCGCTGGCTGTCTGGCTGTTTAATACCCAGCAAATGCCGGATGCCAAATTCGCGGGCGCTTTCCAGCACGCGGGAGTTATCGTCTATAAACAGGGTACGGGCCGGGTCAAAAGGTTCGATGTCTTGCAGTGCAAACCAAAAAGCCTGCTCCTCTTTCGCTGCCCCTACATCTTCAGAGGAGATGATGGCATCCAGGTAGTTTTCCAACCCTGTTAACGGCAATTTAAGCGATAGACTGGCTCTATCAGCGTTGGTGGCCAATATCACTCGGGGATGGGCCTGCTTTAGCCACGCTAAGAAGTCGAGTGCATCGCTACGTAGACCAATTAAATGCTGCACTTCCCGCTTGAGCGCAACAACGTCGACATTCAGCTCTCGGCTCCAGTACGCCAGGCTGTACCAGTTTAGCGTGCCCTGTTCGCCCATAATGCGCTGCTGGAGTGCATTTTGAGATGCTTCATCAAGTTGATGAAGCTCTCTATAACGGCGCGGGAGATGCTCCAACCAGAAGTGGCTGTCAAAGTGTAGGTCCAGTAGCGTACCGTCCATATCCAGCAGCACGGTATCAATTTCGCGCCAATCAATCATTGCCGCTCCAGTCTAAAAGAGTAAGCGTGCTATTGTAGCCTAACCCTTATTTAGCAGCCATGGAGGCCCTTATGTCAGCATCTGATTCTCCCACCGGCTACCTGCGCAAGCCGCAGATACTGGCCCGTGAGAGCGTAGCCAAAAGCCGCTTGTTTCATATTGAGTCGCTGGATTTACGCTTCTCGAACGGCGAGGAGCGCCAGTTTGAGCGTTTAACCGGCGCCGACCGTGGTGCGGTAATGATTGTGGCCATGCCTGACCCTGACCATGTGTTGCTGATACGCGAGTATGCGGCAGGTTTTGAAGACTACGTATTAACGCTTCCCAAAGGATTGGTGGACCCGGGCGAGGATGTTATTACCGCGGCTAACCGTGAATTGATGGAAGAGTGCGGCTTTGGCGCTCACTGCATCGAGCCTTTAGTTGAGCTTTCACTGGCCCCCAACTATATGCGCCATCGCATGCAGGTATTAATCGCGACCGACCTGTATGCCAAACGGCTGCCGGGCGATGAGCCAGAGCCGCTTATTGTCGAGACCCACCCCATCGAAGAGCTACCTGCCCTTTTGCTACGCGACGATTTTCATGAAGCCCGTGCCATAGCAGCCCTGTATATCGCCCGCGATAAATTACGTGACGAGAAGCGCCAGGACGCTGCTGATTTGTTGTGAGGCAATGTCGGCCCCGCTTTTCGAATCCAGCAAAAACCGTAGCGCGTGGTAACGTTTTGCGAGGAACGAACAAATAAGGCACCCGCGAGTGGCGGCGCAAGCCGCCTTGGCTGTGCCTCCGTGCTTATGCTTTTGTACCTCATCACCCGGCAACGCTTCGTGTTGCTCTCGCGGGTGCGCTGGCGCTTACCACGCGCTACGAATTTGCGCTATTTTCGGATCCAGCGAGAATCGTAGCGCGTGGTAACGTTTTGCGAGGAACGAGCGAATAAGGCACCCGCGAGTGGCGGCGCCAAGCCGCCCTAGCTGTGCCTCCGTGCTTATGCTTTTGTACCTCATCACCCGGCAACGCTTCGCGTTGCTCTCGCGGGTGCGCTGCGTTTACCACGCGCTACGAATTTGCGCTATTTTCGGATTCAACGAGAATCGTAGCGCGTGGTAACATTTTGCGAGGAACGAGTAAATAAGGCACCCGCGAGTGGCGGCGCCAAGCCGCCTTGGCTTGTGCCTCCGTGCTTATGCTTTTGTACCTCATCACCCGGCAACGCTTCGCGTTGCTCCCGCGGGTGCGCTGCGCTTACCACGCGCTACGAATTTGCGCTATTTTCGAATCCAGCAAGAATCGTAGCGCGTGGTAACGTTTTGCGAGGAACGAGTAAATAAGGCACCCGCGGGTGGCGGCGCAAGCCGCCTTGGCGTTGTCGCCGTGCCTGTATCCATACTTTGTAACGCACTACCCGGCAACGCTTCGCGTTGCTCCCGCGGGTGCGCTGGCGCTTACCACGCGCTACGAATTTGCGCTATTTTCGAATCCAGCGAGAATCGTAGCGCGTGGTAACGTTTTGCGAGGAACGAGTAAATAAGGCACCCGCGAGTGGCGGCGTAAACCGCCTTGGCTTGTGCCTCCGTGTTTATGCTTTGCACTTCATCACCCGGCAACGCTTCGCGTTGCTCTCGCGGGTGCGCTGGCGCTTACCACGCGCTACGAATTTGCGCTATTTTCGGATCCAGCGAGAATCGTAGCGCGTGGTAACGTTTTGCGAGGAACGAGTAAATAAGGCACCCGCGGGTGGCGGCGCAAGCCGCCTTGGCATTATCACCGTGCTTATGTCTATGCTTTGCACTTCATCACCTGGCAACGCTTCGCGTTGCTCCCGCGGGTGCGCTGCGCTTACCACGCGCTACGAATTTGCGCTATTTTCGGATCCAGCGAGAATCGTAGCGCGTGGTAACGTTTTGCGAGGAACGAGCAAATAAGGCACCCGCGTGAAGCGGGTGCTGACTTTCATGTTGGGTTAAAAGTGGGGTTTAAGCGCTATCCAGCGGCGTTGGCGGTAGCTATCCTGCCCCGCTTCCAAAAGCGTCATCGAGCGTAGCGCGGCTTCGATATCTACCGGTAGCGCAGCACGGCCTTGAAGAGCCTCGACGATTCCCTGGTAATAGGCCAGGTAGTTACCCGGCTGAGTAGGATGCTCATGGCTTGTCAGTGATGCCTGTTCACCCTGCCCTTCGCGCAGCGTCAACGTGCCTGGGGTATCTTCTCCCCAATTAACAGCAGGCACTTCCCCTGCCTTCAGGCGATCTTCTTGAGGGTCCAGACCGTATTTTACATAGCTGCCTTGCGTGCCATGTATCCGAAAACGTGGTGTCGCTTCGGCCACTAGCGCACTGGCGCTTAACTGAACACGCCGGTCATCGTAGGCCAGTAGCGCGAGAAAATCGTCATCGGCTTGCGCGCCATCGCGGCGTGTGCCCAGCTCCAGCAAAATGGCGTTGGGCATCCCAAACAACTCACATGCCTGATCCAGCAGATGTGGCCCCAGGTCAAACCAGAGACCGCCACCCGCCGTGGCTTTCTCACGCCAGCGGTCGCGTACTTCTGGTTTGAACCTATCAAAGCGCGACTCGAAACCGGTCACACGTCCTAGTGTGCCTGTCTCCAGCAAAGCCTTAACCGTTAAAAAATCGCTATCCCAACGGCGATTATGAAACACCGAGATCAAACGCTCTTTCACCACGGCCAGCGATTTTAACTGCTTGGCTTCTGACAGCGTCACAGTAAACGGTTTATCCACCACCACGTGCTTGCCCGCAGAAAGTGCCATTTTGGCAAGCTGAAAGTGGGTATCGTTGGGGGTAGGAATCACAATAAGGTCAATATCGTAACGCTGGCATAATGCCCGCGCCTCGTTCTCGACCTCTACATCAGGCAAATCCGCCTGCACCTTAGCGGCGTCGCTTGAGGACACCGCGACCAAATCCAGGCCTTCCGTGGCCTGAATGAGCGGTACATGAAACGTTTTACTCGCGAACCCATAACCTACCAGGCCCACATTGATCGTTGCTTTCATAATGCTCCTTGCGAACGTTTAATCGAGCTTGGAAAGATCGCGCACCGCTCCTTTGTCAGCGGACGTCGCTAACAGTGCATAGGCCTTTAGCGCAGGCGTCACTTTTCGGGGACGCTGCTCGACCGGTTTCCAGGCCTCTTTTCCTTTGGCATCCATCGCTTCGCGACGAGCGGTAAGCTCAGCATCGGAAAGCTTGACGTTAATCGTGCGGTTGGGGATATCAATGATAATGGTATCGCCCTGCTCCACCAGGCCGATTGCGCCGCCCGCTGCCGCTTCAGGCGATACGTGACCAATGGACAAACCCGAGGTCCCCCCCGAGAAGCGACCATCGGTCAGTAGCGCGCAGGCTTTGCCCAGCCCTTTGGATTTAAGGTATGAGGTTGGATACAGCATTTCCTGCATGCCGGGACCGCCTTTAGGGCCTTCGTAGCGGATTACCACGACATCACCCTCTTTTACCTTGCCATCCAGTACGTTGGCGACCGCTTGGTCCTGCGACTCCACGACGTGAGCTGTGCCTTCAAACAGTAGAATCGAATCATCAACACCGGCGGTTTTGACCACACAGCCGTCCAGCGCGATGTTGCCATAAAGCACGGCCAAGCCGCCCTGGGTTGAGAATGCGTGCTCCAGGTTACGGATACAGCCAGTCGCTCGGTCGCCGTCCAGGCTCGGCCAGCGCGTGCTTTGCGAGAAGGCCGTCTGGGTGGGCACGCCGCCTGGGCCTGCTTTAAAGAACTCAACCACTTCCGGGCTGGGTGAGCGCATGATGTCCCACTCGTCCAGCGCGATTTTGAGACTATCACCGTAAACCGTGGGCACCGAGGTATCCAGCACGCCCGCGCGATCAAGCTCACCCAAAATCGCCATGATGCCACCCGCCCGGTGTACATCTTCAATGTGGTACTTTTGGGTGTTGGGCGCCACTTTACACAGTTGAGGCACTTCGCGGGAAAGCTGATCGATATCCGACATGGTGAAGTCGACTTCCGCTTCTTGCGCGGCCGCCAGCAGGTGCAAAATGGTATTGGTGGAACCGCCCATGGCGATATCCAGGGTCATCGCGTTACGAAAAGCGGCTTTCGAGCCAATCGCGCGAGGCAGCAGGTGCGCCTCATCACCTTCGTAGTAACGCTTGGCCAGCTCAACAATCTTGTAGCCGGCGTTTTCAAACAGGCGACGACGGTCCGAGTGCGTTGCTAGCACAGTACCGTTACCCGGCAGCGCCAGGCCGAGCGCTTCGGTCAAGCAGTTCATTGAGTTGGCGGTAAACATGCCTGAGCAGCTGCCGCAAGTGGGGCAAGCGCTACGCTCAACTTCGGCCAGCGTTTCATCATCCACGCTGTCGTCAGCTGCCATTACCATGGCGTCTACCAAATCCAGGCCATGATTTAACAGCTTGGTTTTGCCGGCTTCCATGGGCCCGCCTGAGACAAAGACGACCGGAATATTCAGGCGCATGGCAGCCATCAACATGCCAGGGGTGATCTTGTCGCAGTTGGAGATACATACCAACGCATCGGCACAGTGCGCGTTACACATGTACTCAACGCTGTCGGCGATAATGTCGCGGCTGGGCAGCGAGTACAGCATGCCGTCGTGGCCCATCGCAATGCCGTCATCGACGGCAATAGTGTTGAATTCCTTGGCTACGCCACCGGCTTTCTCAATTTCACGCGCAACCAGTTGGCCCATATCTTTCAGGTGGACGTGACCGGGGACAAATTGGGTAAACGAGTTGGCGACCGCGATAATAGGTTTGTGAAAATCGTCATCTTTCATACCCGTGGCACGCCATAAAGCGCGGGCGCCAGCCATATTGCGGCCAGCAGTGGTCGTACGGGAGCGATACTCAGGCATAGTGTCCTCTACATCTTTTTTTTTGGCCCGCTGCCAACTCGGCGGTGGGCAGGTGAATCCAGCGCCCATGATTGTGGCATGAGCGCTGCCCACAGCGCCAGATGTAGTGTCCGACGAGATTAATCCGCTGACGCGTTTCTAAAATGCCACCCTGGAGGGTGGCATCAGGCTGCTGTGCGGCGTTTAATAAGTCCCTATTGATACATAAGAAAATATGTTTTAAATCATCACTCCTCGCTCAGCCCTTCCCTGGCTTCTGTTTCAATTCTTAAAGACAACATTAGCCACGTCTTTATAGCGGTTAGCGAAGTGTACCGTCATACCTTTCTTAAGATAATCAGGGAGCTCTTCGTAATCGCGGCGGTTGGCCTCGGGCAGTATCACCTCAAAAATGTCGCTACGCCGGGCAGCAATCACTTTCTCACGAATGCCGCCAACAGGAAGCACCTGACCGGTCAGGGTGAGCTCTCCCGTCATTGCCAGTGGCCGCGTAATGGGCTGATGCTTGGCGAGCGAGAGTAGCGCGGTGGTCATGGTGACACCCGCCGAAGGGCCATCCTTGGGTGTTGCGCCCTCGGGCACATGCAGGTGAACAAACGCTGAATCAAAGAAGTCAGTATCTGCGCCATACTCCTGCAGGTGGCCCAGGGTGTAGCTGTAGGCAATGTTGGCAGACTCTTTCATGACATCGCCAAGCTTGCCGGTTAGCTTGAATCCCCGGTCCAGCGCGTGAACTTTACCCGCTTCAATGGGCAAGGTTGCCCCGCCCATTGATGTCCAGGCAAGCCCTGTCACCACGCCTTCGCCTTTGAGGGCTTTTTCCTTACGGAAAAGAGGCGCTCCCAAAAACTCCTCCAGGTTGTTGACCGAAATCTTGACGGTTTCGATCTCCTCTTCCAAGAGCTTGACCGCCGCTTTACGTACAATACGGTGAAGCTGCTTTTCGAGTTGCCGAACGCCGGCCTCACGGGCGTAGCCTTCAATAACCTGCTTTAACGCCGCCTCGGTTAAGTTGATACGCTTTTTAGGCATGTTATTGCGCTTAAGAAGCTTCGGCCACAGGTGGTGCTTGGCAATCGCCTGCTTCTCTTCCGCGATATAACCTGAAAGGCGAATTTGCTCCATGCGGTCCAAAAGCGGGCCGGGGATCGAGTCCAGCGTGTTGGCCGTGCAGATAAACAGCACCTTGGAAAGGTCCATCCGGACATCCAGATAGTGGTCCAGGAAGTCGACATTCTGCTCAGGGTCTAACACCTCAAGCAGCGCGGAGGCCGGGTCCCCCTGGAACGACTGCCCCAGTTTGTCGATTTCATCCAGCATAATCACCGGATTCTCGACTTCGACTTCTTTAAATGCCTGCACCAGCTTACCGGGCATGGCGCCCACGTAGGTACGCCGATGGCCTTTAATCTCGGCTTCATCACGCATTCCGCCGACAGAAAAACGATAAAACTCGCGGCCCAGCGCCTCTGCGATAGAGCGGCCAATAGACGTCTTACCAACCCCTGGCGGGCCTACCAGCAGTACAATGGAGCCGCCTACATCGCCTTTAAATGTGCCTTCCGCGAGGAACTCGATAATGCGTTCTTTCACGTCCTGCAAACCATCGTGATCGCGGTTTAACACTTCACGCGCATGGCTTAGATCAAGCTTATCCTGGCTGGTGCCCCCCCAGGGCAATGACGTGAGCCAATCCAGGTAGTTGCGGGTCGTGCCGTACTCGGGTGACCCGGTTTCCAGCACGCTTAGCTTATTAAGCTCATCATCGATACGGCTCTGGACACGCTCAGGAACGACCAGCGACTCCAAACGGCCTTTAAAGGTATCAACGTCGTTTTCGCGGTCATCCTTGGAAATACCCAGCTCACGCTGAATGACCTTTAACTGCTCGCGCAGGAAGAATTCACGCTGCCGATCCTGCATTTGCGCATTAACCTGCTCACTGATCTCGCTTTGCAGTTGCGCGACTTCAATTTCCTTATGCAGCAGTGGCAGCACCTTGTGCATCCGCTCTTCTACCGGCAACGTATTCAGCACATCCTGAAGCTCAGGGCCTTTGGCTGACGTAATCGCGGCGGCAAAATCGGTAAGGGGGCCTGGCTGATGAGGGCTAAAGCGGTTCAGATAGTGCTTTAACTCTTCGCCATACAGCGGATTAATCGGCAGCAGCTCTTTGATGCCGTTAATAATCGCCATGGCATACGCACGCGTCTCCTCGTTTTCCGCATCAACAGGTTCTTTGGGATAGGTAACTTCAACGAGATACGGCGGCTCTTTAGACAGCCAGCGCTTGATTTGAAAACGCTGCACACCTTGGGCAATAAACTGAATCTGCTGGTCCTCGCCCTTTAGTTTATGCACTTTAACGGCGGTGCCAATCTCGGGAAAATCGTCGTGACCTAACGACTCCACACCGCCCTCGCCCACAAAGGCAACGCCCAATGTTTTATGGGGCGTATTGCCCACACGACGCATGGTCTCTTCCCAGCGTTCACGGTTAATGACCAGTGGCTGAACCTGGGCGGGGAAAAAAGGGCGGTTATGAATGGGCAGTAAATAAATGCGTTCAGGCAGCATATCACTGGCAGGAACCAACGAGTTTGTCCGCTCGCCATCGGAGCGATGATGCTCTTCTTCACCTATATGGTCAGTCTCAGCAGATGACGGGACATCTTCTCCCAGCCAGCCGAGATTGTCGTCATCGCGGTCGTACTCCTGGTCGCTCATATACCCTCCGGTAAACAGTGACTAGCGGATATACCGCTTAGCATTGCTTATGGAATGCGGGCAACAGGCTTAAACTTCAACCCTTGGCGCCGTCTATTGCGACCAGAGGTCCGGCATGGGACGACCGTTAACACGCCACTTCCCGCGTATAACGTCAAACTGCAGCTCACGGGTTCCTAACGGCAAGCCCAGCCATAAGGCGACCACCGTCGGTGCATCATGCCAAATAAAATCGCCGTCAAGGCGTTCAAGCCAACGGGCACGCTCTTCCTGCTTATCAAGCAAAGTGACATTGAGCTGATCCAGCTTTCGAGCATCGAAGAAGAGCGCGCCATCAGCGTCAACGCGAATCCCCAACAGCGGGCTATCCGCGTCTACGGTGATAACATCCAATCGCGGAGAGTCACTCAATATTTGCAGCAGGTCAGGTTCAAGCCGGGATAGCAGCCCTTCGGCCATCGGCAAGCTGGCATCTCCCCAAGCAGCTTCCTGGCGCAGCCGACGGATAGCCTGACGTATCGCATCAGCGTTAAGGCGTGATAGCTCCATGACAATATGCCCATTAAGCAGCGCCGTATCGGGTGCCTCCGTAGGCACCATAACGTCGCCCATAATGAGTTCGCCAGTGAGACGCAACTCACTTTCATCCAGCACCATGTAGCTGTGTATATCCAGCGGTGCCAGTTTTACGTCATAGGCTGGGTAGTGAAGTGACAAGGCGTCAACATGCAGATGGTCGCGCTGAGCGAAGTGGTGGGCATCTTCAATATAGGTGTAACGGCTTTCAAGCAGCAACGGTCCCAGGGTTAACTGTGCCGCGCCATCGGTTAGCGCCAACTGGTCCATACGAACGCGTAATCGCCAATCGCCAAACACGCCCTCCAACCGCAACCGCCCTCCACGGACCTCAAGTTCCCGCCCGCTTTGCTGAATAATAAACGGCGCCAGCGCCAGCTGCAGCTCACTATGCCCGCTAAGCGTGTGGTAACGGCCTTTCCAACGTGGTGCGGAGGTGGCAGTCACCTCCCCTACCGCCTGCTGTAACGCCGTATCCAACCGGGGCAGAAAAGTACCTTCAACGTCCGTGCTTAAAATACCGTGACGTGCCCGGTAAGTAAGCTCCAATTGCCAGGGGCGTCCCAGCAGTGGGGAAAGCAGCAGGCGACCCTGAGAACTTAACCACCCCTGGCTGCGCTCGACGCGAGACACGCGCCACTCGCCCCGTGCCTCCAGGTCTTCCAGCGCTTGGCGGAGGCTGCGCTCAAACAGCACGCTGGATAGCAGTTGCCCCACCATCCAAACAATGGCTAATGCGGCCAGAATAGGGACAATTAAGCGTTCCTTGCGCATGCCATCTCCTTGAGCAACCGCACGAATAGGAAGTGAGTGTTGCCCAGTGTCACCTGCGGTTGCGTTTTAGTGCAACCAATACCATAAGTGCATGGTGCTCCAAGCATAGATCCCGGCCATGACATCATCAATCATGATGCCAAAGCCACCAGCCACTCGTCGGTCAGCCCAGCGGATAGGCCAAGGCTTAAACACATCAAAAATACGAAAAACAATAACCCCCCACAGCGCCGCCTCCCAGGAGAAGGGAACGGCAGCCATGGTGATCCAGTAGCCGACAAACTCATCCCACACAATGCCGGAATGATCATGCACCCCTAAATCGTGCGATGTTTTATCACAGAGCCAAACGCCAATCACAAAGGCCACGAACACGATGCCCAAATACCAGCCCAAGGGCAGTTCCGCCATAATCCAGTAGAAAGGAATAGCAGCCAGCGTGCCAAAGGTGCCTGGCGCCCAGGGCACCGTTCCACTGCCTAAACCAAACGCAAAAAAATGCGTTGGGCGACGCCACACACTTGGTGGTGCACGGTTCATGGCGCCCCCTCATTAAAATGCTGCCAGCCAGTCCCCAGGTTCGGTGCAATCCCTTTTACACCCAACGTGTCACTGCATTGGCCAATCACGGTTAAGGGTAGCCCCAGCTTGCCAAGCGCGCGCTGCGCACTGGCAACGTTTTCAGCCGGCAGAGTAACCAACAGTTCATAATCGTCCCCCCCCGAGAGCGCAGCGTTGCAGGCAGCGTCACGGCCAAGACTACTTTCCAGCGCCTCCGCCAGCGGCAGCGATGTCATATCGAGCGTCGCCCCAACACCTGATGCCTTGCGTAGATGACCAAGGTCCGCCAGCAACCCGTCAGAGATATCAATAGCGGCGGAGGCTAGCCCTCGAAGCGCTACACCTGCGGCCAAACGCGGTTCAGGCAGGAGATAACGACGCAGCAAGGGGTGTTGAAGATCACGCTCGCCACGTTGCCAAAGAGCTAGCCCACCCGCCCCGCCGCCCAAGGCGCCAGTCACGGCGATCATATCGCCAGGCGTTGCCCCGGCGCGGGTCAAGGCATGCCCCGTCGGCGCCTCGCCCATCACGGTAACGCCAATCGTAAGCGCACCTGAGGTAACATCGCCACCGGCCAAGGTGGTGGCTTGGCGCTGACAAAGCGTATGAAACCCCCTGGCGAACGCTTCAAGCCAGGCATGAATCGCGTGATCATTGGCAAACGTACGCTGATCAAGCGTGAGCGCCATAAAGCACCAGCGAGGGTCTGCCCCCATGGCCGCCAAATCGCTTAATGCGACGGCGAGCGAGCGATGCCCCACCGCAAAGGCGGGCGCATCCTGCGGGAAGTGAACATCAACGACAGAGCTATCAACGCTCACCGCTAGTTGATGACCCGCTTTAGGCACTAACAGGGCGGCGTCGTCGCCACCACCCAGTGCGACACCATCTGCCGGGAGTGGCGCTTGCGAAGGCATCAGATAACGGCGAATCAAATCAAATTCAGCAAGCACAAAGGCCCCTTAACACAGTACCAGACGGCGCGCCGTTACAGGCGGCGGGCGCTGACTTCGGCACTTCGCAAGCGGTTAGCCAGCTTGTCGAGAATACCGTTTACGTATTTATGGCCGTCGGTTGCGCCAAAGGATTTAGCCAGTTCAACGCCTTCATTAATCACCACGCGATACGGTACTTCCATACGGCGAGAAAGCTCGTAGGCACCCAAGCGTAGAATCGCCAGCTCGACGGCATCCAGATCTTCCAGACGGCGGTCCAGCAACGGTGATATTTCGCGATCCAGCTCGATCTTATAGCGTGCCGTGTTGTGCAAAAGCTCATGAAAGAGTGCCTTGTCGGCAATCTCCATTACCTTAACCCAGTTTTCATGATCTTCCAGGTCGTCATCGGCAAGCTGGCTGCGGAACTCGGCTTCAACGGCGGTGATTGATTTACCCGTCATCTGCCATTGGTAAAGCCCCTGGACGGCTAGCTCACGGGCAGCATGACGGCTCTGCTGGGCAGCAGAGGCCTTACGCTCACGGCGCTCGCTCATTGTGACTCTCCTGCCGGTAACGCGCGCAGCAGTGAGACCATCTCCATCGCCGCCATTGCAGCTTCCGTTCCTTTATTACCCGCTTTGGTGCCCGCACGCTCAATGGCCTGTTCGATGGACTCAACGGTTAAAACGCCATTGGCAACCGGTGTATCAAACTCCAGCTGTAAATGGTTGATAGCCGTATTACAGCCGCCCGCCACGTACTCAAAGTGCGGCGTACCGCCACGAATAACCGCGCCCAGCGCAATCACTGCATCAGGTTTCATGACCTTCAGAACACGCTTCACAGCGAGCGGCAATTCCCAGGCGCCCGGCACGTGAACAAGGTGAATGTTTTCGGCGTCTACGCCATGACGTGTCAAACTATCAATCGCGCCTTCCACAAGGCTATCAACCACATGATGATTGAACCGGCCAACCACAATAACGTAACGACCATCGACGTCGACAAACGTGCCTTCTACTTGAGAGAGGGATTGCATCAATTTATTCCTGCTGAGAAATTGGCTCACACGCGATGTCATCAGGCCCCACAAGCTCGACCACTTCAAGGTCGAAGCCCGAGAGCGCTGAAAACTTCCACGGTGAGCTTAGTAGCCGCATCTTACCTACCCCTAGATGGCGTAGAATCTGCGAGCCAGTACCAATCGTTAAATAGTTGCCTGTGCCATCAGATTCACTGGTGCGCGGGGTGCGCACACGATCCAAAAACACATCCAACTGGTCTTTCAAATCCTGATGTGGGCGGCCATCATCAATAAGCACCAGTACACCGGCGGAAGAACCCGCGACCTCTTCCAGGGCGCGATGGGCGTTCCAGCGCCCCTGATCATCTTTCGCCAAACCAAGCACGTCACGCAGCGTATCGGCTAAATGAACGCGTACGGTCGTAGTCTGCTCGGGCGTGGGCTGCCCTTTCACCAGCGCCAAATGATGTGCGCCCTGAATACGATCACGGAAAACATGCAGCGCCAGCTCGCCCAGGGACGTCATGACCGTTGATGTTTCAACATGGTCAACGGTTTGCTCATGAACAATACGGTAATGAATCAAGTCGGCAATGGTACCGATTTTGATACCATGCTGTAGGGCAAACGCCTCAAGCTCTGGGCGGCGCGCCATACTGCCATCATCGTTCATCACTTCACAAATTACGCCGCTGGGGTCACAGCCCGCCAGCGCAGCCAGATCACAGGCCGCCTCGGTATGGCCTGCACGACGCAACACACCGCCGGGCTCAGCCATTAACGGAAAAATGTGCCCCGGCTGAACAAGGTCGGTCGGTTTGGCATAAGGCGCACAGGCCGCTTGAACCGTCCGCGCCCGGTCTGCCGCAGAAATACCCGTGGTCACGCCTTGGGTTGCTTCAATAGAGAGCGTGAATTTGGTACCAAACCCTGAGCCATTGTCGCGCACCATCAACGGCAAGTTAAGCTGCTCGCACCGTTCGCGCGTCATCGGCATACAAATCAGGCCACGGGCAAACCGCGCCATAAAGTTGATATGCTCGGCCTGCACTTTTTCGGCCGCCATGATGATATCGCCTTCATTTTCGCGACCCTCATCATCCATAAGGATGACCATCTTGCCTTGGCGGATATCGTCTACCAGTTCAGCAATAGAGGCTAAGCCCCCCGAGGAAGAATTCACCATGGAAGCTCCTAAATATGAGTTCGCAGCGTATGCGATGCCGCGCAACACTGGGGCTGCGCACTACGTAACCATCGTACCGCCAACATTGATAACAATAAGCGGGCAACCATCAAAAGCCGATAACAGCACTGAATTACAACACAACTAATTGCAATACGGATAATTGCGACACGATCAATTGCGACAGAGTACCTTGCTATCGCCGCCTGCGCTAGTCGGGCTCTGGCGAGGCAATAATACGCCAATCTCGCCCTATCGCTCGTATATCATGAATGCTTAAACGCCGCTGATCCGCCATTTGTGAAAGCCCAGGTAGCGCAAAGAGCGGTTTTGCCTCACCCCCCAATAACGTGGGTGCCACAAAAAGTTGCAACTCATCCACCAACCTGGCATCCAGCAGCGCACCGGCGAGCGTAGCACCTGTCTCCACCAGCAGCTCGTTGACCTGTTCGTTTTCAGCCAGCCAGCCAAGCAATTCGCCCAGCGGAAGACGCCCATCGCTCCCCGCCTCAAACACATGCACTTCTGCGCCAGCCGCCGTTAACTTGGCGCGTTTTTCTGGCGAGTGTGCGGGCGTGGTCATTATTAAGGTACGGCCAGGCTCACGTAAACAGGCCGCCGCTAAAGGCAGGCGCAAACGCGTATCCACAATAACGCGCAGTGGCTGACGTAACGCCACGATGTCAGCGTTCGCTACTTGCAGTTGATCAGCCCGCAGCGTCAACCGTGAATCATCCATAATGATCGAGTCAACGCCACTCAAAATAGCGCTCGAACGCGCGCGCAGGCACTGAACATGGCTGCGCGCTTCAGGACCCGTTATCCACTGCGATTCACCCGACCCCATCGCTGTACGCCCATCCAAACTCATGGCCATTTTTAGACGCACAAAGGGTCGTTTACGCTGCATACGAGCGATAAAACCAGGATTTAACGCCCGTGCATCTTGTTCTAACAAGCCGATTTGCACGTCGATACCGGCCGCCTTTAGTAGCTCAATTCCTTGCCCACTGACCTGCGGATTAGGGTCGACCATGGCGACCACAACACGTGCCACCTGGGCATTTTTAAGCGCCAACGCACATGGCCCTGTCCGCCCTGTATGAAAACAGGGCTCTAACGTGACGTAAGCCGTTGCCCCTTTGGCCTTGTCACCCGCGGCATTGAGCGCATGAACTTCCGCATGCGGCTCGCCCGCCCGCACATGAAACCCCTCCCCCACAATATGCCCGGGTTGGCCAGGCGGCTGCTGTACAATGACGCAGCCTACGCGCGGATTAGGGTCAGTGGTATAAAGCCCTTGCCTGGCTAATTGCAAGGCACGCGCCATATAGCGGTGGTCAGCGTCGCTAAACGCGGCAACGGTACTCATTACGTATCTTCCTTATCACGCTCCGATGGCAAAGAGGGCTCTTGGGAGAGACGATCAATTTCAGCGCGAAACTCGTCTATGTCCTGGAACTTACGATAGACCGAGGCAAACCGGATATACGCTACCTGATCCAGGTTGCTTAATGCCTGCATCACGGACTCACCAATATCACGCGCATTGATTTCACGATCGCCTCGGGCGCGCAGGGTTTGGCGAATACGCTCAACTGCCGCCTCAATGGCTTCTGCACTGACCGGGCGCTTCTCTAAGGCGCGTAACATTCCGGCGCGTAGTTTTACTTCATTAAAGCTTTCGCGCGAGCCATCCGACTTTACAACTCTTGGCATCAAAAACTCTGCCGTTTCATAGGTAGTAAAGCGCTCCTGGCAACTGGCACACTGTCGGCGCCGACGCACCTGATCACCCTCCGCTACCAAACGCGAATCAGTCACTCGAGTATCATTAGCACCACAAAAAGGGCAATGCATAGCGGTCAACCTGTTGTCAGTCCGTGCTGTAAGCCGCACGAGTAAGCATGTTATAACCTGTTATCACTCACTGTTTTTCAAGACTGTTCTCAAACGCGTTTTCATCCATCAATCGACCCAAACGTTATGTCTGCAGCGTTTAAGCGCGGACCATGATGCAATAACAGCAGTGTCTAGCCCGTCATTGTAACGATTTGACACACACGCTGCATTGGTTCAATACATGGGATTAATGAATCCAGAAAACACAATGCATTGTATGCGCTACCGGCATCAACATGGCCACTTTTTCGTAGCGCGGCGTCTCTGTTTCAAGTGCTATGCCCCAATTCCAACAAACACCCCTCAGAGGTGTTTGTGTATGCTTCGGTGACAGGCTCTGATAGGTTAGCGTCACTTATTATGCTCCTTACGCAAGGATGTTGTGATGCCGCTTACCCTCCGTACGCTTAACGTCTCTTTTAAAAAACGCAATGCTTTTAAAACCTCCACAGCCCTCAGCGGCTTGCTACTGTTCGCAGGCTTCAACATCAGCCACGCTAACGCGCTGCCTGCACCGGTGCAGGCATTGGCCGACCAGGGCTGGGAAATTCACGGCCAGTTTGACGCGCCAGGTGGGCTAAGCGGTTTTGGTGCGAGCGCCCAAGGCCAAGAAATAGCCATTTATTTAACACCCGATGGTGAGCACGCGATTGTCGGCACGCTAACGGATCACCAGGGCGAGAACCTGACGGAAGCCCAACTGGACCAGCATGTCCGCGCAGTATTGGAAGCCGAAACATGGCAACTACTCGAAGATAGTCACTGGATACAGGATGGCAGCACCGAAGCCCCCAGGGTGGTATACACCTTCACGGATGCCAACTGCCCCTACTGTCAGGCATTTTGGAAGAAAACCCGCCCGTGGGTAGAAGCAGGCGAGGTACAGTTACGCCATATCATGGTGGGCATTTTAGCGCCTGATAGCCCTGCCAAAGCCGCCACGCTGCTGGCGGCTGATGACCCAAGTGCCGCCCTCAAGCGTCATGAAGAGGGGGAAGCAATAACAGCCAGCGCACAGCCCCGTGATATTGAAGAGCAGGTGTACACGAATAACCAGCTGTTTGACGCATTAGGACTTTACGCAACGCCCACCAGCGCTTTTCAGCGTGAAGTAGCCAGCGGCGTTATGCGCATTGACCGCATTCAAGGAATGCCGGAGGAAGCACAGCTACTCGAACTGATGGGTAGCCCAGCGCCAGAAACACAATAACTTAAGGGGTCGCATGAAAGTGCCTGAACGGTGAATTGGGGAGACACAGCCGCCCTAGACCTCAGCTAATCCCATAACAAAACGCCGAATAAAGCCTGCGCCTGCCTGAAGATCATGCCAGCCAGTATAAAACTATACATTGGCCTGATGGTCCAGCTGTACGGCATCATGCATTCGGGCCAGCGACAGATCACCAAGGCCACAGGTGTTCACAACAGCACAATTAGTCACGAGATAAAGCGTAACGGGCTGCCCAGTGGCTCTCACCCCAGTTGGCCCAATCGACCAGTAATCAGCACCTACGCACCGCTTGGAAAGTGACGAAGCGACTGTTAGGTCTGGTTCACTGGCCAACCTGGATAAATGGAGTCCTCAGCAAATCAGTAGTTTCATGACCAATGCCAACGAGTTAGCCCTTTCTCAACTAACTCTTTTTCAGAATGTGAATAACAGGTACCTTAACGCCTATCCATAGTGATCACTCGTTATTGGTCACCGAGCAAACGTCTTGCTTCTTTCACAGACAACGTCTGTTTTAATCGTTATTATCAGGCCCTGCAGTATGAAGATATGGAAAGATAAATCAGGTTATTTCAAGAAGAAATCACTACAGTGGGCCAACCAAACACGCCACGAGGATATCGAGCGTGTTTTAGTGATACGCCAATGTGCTTTTGGCGACTATATGGCGGCCCGCCCCTTTCTGGTTGAATTAAAAAGGACCTTTCCCAACGCGCACGTGACGCTGGCAACCACTAGTAAATATCGCTATGCCGTGCCTGAAGACCTGGTCGATGACATTTTCATCCATGACACATCAACCGGCATTCAAGAACAGTACACATCGCTTACAACGCTTGGTCAGTTCGATATTGTGTTTGACCTTGCGGATACCTCTCGCTCAAGGGCACTCACACTATTGAGCAGTGCGCATTTAAAAATGGGGTTTCCATATCGCCCCTGGTACAACCGCTGGCTGTATGACGTTACTCTTCCCCGCTCAAACTACCATTACGAAGCCGAGGTCTTACTCGACTTCTTAAGCGTATTCGGCAACCAGCCCTCATACCCGCTCGATTTTGCGCTGCCCGCTCACTCCCCAAGCGAGAGCGCTCGCGCTATCTACTACTTCCCCTTCGCGTCTGGAACCAATAAATCTGTTCCACAGGACGTATGGAAGGCGCTTATGTTACGCGCGGCCTCACAGTTTCCTGATTATCAGCATATTTTGCTGGAAGGGGCCAACGAGAGTGAAAAAGGGGATTTCCTGCTCACCGAGGCCGCGCAGCACGCCAACATTACGATCCAGCACAAACTCCCCCTGGAGGAGCTGACGCACACCATGGCCCAAGCAGATTTACTTGTTTGTGGCGATACGGGCGTAAGAAACCTGGCACTGGCCACGCACACGCCCACCTTAGGCATTTTTTATTCGACGCTGCCTTACCGCTATTGGCCCAGGTACGAGCCACAGCATACGTGTTTATTTAACCAGGATGGGTGCATCCCTGACGTTGATCAAATTCTCGAAGCGATGGCGTCGCTTATCCCCCACCCTGAGTAATCAGGCATCATTTCACTTTTACGCGTCGCTAAAACCAAAAGGCCTACACGATTTAACGTGCAGGCCTTTTTTCAAGCATGGCGTGAATTGGTGAGTCTTACGGACTAACCTGGTACTTCACGCAACCCCTTTATCACAACGTTACTTATAAACCGGGAAGCGGCCACATACTTCTGCCACTTTCTCTGCCACTTGGGCTTCAACGGCGCTAGTGTCTTCGCCTTTGGCCAGCACATCCAGGATGTCACTGATCCAGCCAGCAAGCTGACGGCACTCTTCTTCACCGAAACCACGTGTCGTCACCGCTGGCGTACCGATACGCAGGCCTGAGGTAACAAACGGGCTTTGCGGGTCGCTAGGAACGGCATTTTTGTTAACGGTGATATGGGCACGGCCTAGTGCCGCATCGGCATCTTTACCGGTCACGCCCTGCTTGATTAATGAGAGCAGGAACAGGTGGTCTTCGGTACCGCCGGAAACGATATCAAAGCCGCGCTCCATAAACACACCGGCCATTACCTTGGCATTTTTAACGACCTGCTGCTGGTAGGCTTTAAACTCAGGCGACATGGCTTCTTTGAAGCAGACCGCTTTGGCCGCAATCGCGTGCATTAACGGACCGCCCTGACCGCCGGGGAATACGGCAGACTGCAGCTTTTTCTCAATGTCAGCATCGTTTTCAGCCGACAGAATCACGCCACTACGCGGACCACGCAGCGTTTTGTGTGTCGTTGAAGTGACCACATGAGCATGAGGCAAGGGGCTTGGGTAAACGCCCGCGGCGACCAGCCCCGCCACGTGGGCCATGTCGACTAGCAGGTAAGCGCCTACTTCGTCAGCGATTTCGCGGAATTTGGCCCAATCGACAATTTGTGAGTAGGCAGAGAAACCGGCAATGATCATTTTCGGCTTGTGCTCGCGGGCAAGCTCAGCGACTTGATCATAATCGATCAGGCCTTGCTCGTTTAAGCCGTACTGCACCGCATTGTACTGCTTGCCAGAGAAGCTAGGCTTGGCACCGTGGGTCAAGTGACCGCCTGCGTCCAGGCTCATGCCTAAAATGGTGTCGCCCGGCTTAACCAGCGCTAAAAATACCGCGCTGTTGGCCTGGGAGCCGGAGTGCGGCTGAACGTTAACGTAGGTGGCGCCAAACAGCTCTTTTGCGTAGTCAATCGCGAGGTTTTCAGCGATATCGACAAACTCGCAGCCGCCATAGTAGCGCTTGCCCGGATAACCTTCAGCGTATTTGTTGGTCAGCTGGCTGCCTTGCGCTTCCATTACGCGGGGGCTTGCGTAGTTTTCGGAAGCAATTAACTCAATGTGCGCTTCTTGGCGGGCCACTTCTTTCTGCATGGCGTCAAACAGCGCATCATCAAATCCGGCAATTGTCATATCGCGGCTGAACATTGGCGGGAAACCTCGTAGATAAGGATCGTTCATGAAAGAAATCAGACCGCTATCATAACGCAGCCGAACGCGACTTTCATCGCATCCGCGTCAGGTACTGCATGAATGCCGTTCATGGCGACTGGATGGCTTTTCTGGCTTAAGTGAATGAAAAATGCCCGCGCGGTGGTCTTGAACCGCGCAGGCATTATCAAACAGGTGGTTATGATAATAATATAACGATAACCATGCCCCACAGTGTTAAAAACGTATTACTGACAGCGTAGGGCACCGTATACCCAAGCATGGGCACGTTGCTTTTGGCTTGTTCAGATACCATAGCGACAGATGCCGTGCTCGTTCTTGCCCCACCGCAGCAACCAAGATTAATCGCAGGGTCGAAACGAAAAATATATTTACCAATCAATGGGCCGAGTACCATCGGGACAGCGGTTGCAAATAGCCCCCAGAAGAATATCTCGAAGCCGACTTGTTGAAGCCCAGCAATAAACGTGGGGCCCGCCGTAATGCCCACCACAGCAATAAATATATTCAAACCTACCGAATTCATAAACCAAAGCGTTGCGCTTGGCACTGTACCGAGCTTCGGTATGAAACTACGTAACCACCCAATAAGAATACCCGCAATCAACGCGCCGCCCGAAACAGAAAGCGTGATTGGAATCCCATCGACAGGAACCGATATCGCACCAATTAAACCACCCAAAACGATACCGGCGCCCACTAACACCATATCCGTAACACTGGTAGGACGGTCAGCAAAGCCGTATTCGCCAATTATGTCGTCAATATGTTTCTTCGTACCGTTAATAGTTACGATATCACCACGATGTATTTTAGTTTGCGCGTACAAAGGGATATCTACGCCCATTGAGCCTCGCCGAACACGTGTAACGTAAACACCTCGAGCCATAGGCTGCTGAGCAAGCTCAATGAGTTTTTTTCCATTTGCTTTTTTATTGGTAATAAAAACATCGACCGATTCAACAGGTATATTCAAAAGCTCTGGATCAGCGACTTCCTTAGCCCGATTGCTCCACTCTACTAACGCTTCATGATTACCTGAGACAGCAACAATATCGCCTACTTGTAAAACAGTATCGCCATCAAAGGGAATAATCTTTTCTCCACGGCGCAGGTTTTCCAGGAACAGGCGCCCATCAACACTGGCTTCTGCTTCTGATACCGTTTTACCAGCAATCAAGCCGGGCGTGGCAAGCTCATAAGCTCGAATGATGTATTTATGCCATGCGGAATGCATACCATCTTCGGAAGCGCCGACGGACATCTCTTTTTCGTAGCGCTTACACTCTTCCTGTAGGTTGATGCGTAAAAGCTTTGGCCCCAGAAAAGCGATGATCCACCCGGTGCCCACTGTTCCAAATAAATACGTAACGGCATACGCGACGGGGATAAGATCTAATTGCTGCTGAATTTCCTCCGGTGAAAGATCAAGCTGGCTTATCGCATTAGTCGCAAGGCCTATTGAGGCGGAGATAGTTTGTGTTCCTGCAAGCAAGCCTGCCGCCAAGCCCGGGCCATACCCTGAAATAGAAGCGGCGATATATACAGAAGCCAAGCACAGCATCGATATTACAATGGCAAAAAGTGCCTGGGGGAGCCCATCACTTGCAATACCGCGTACAAATTGAGGGCCAACACCAAACCCGACAGCAAAGAGAAACATAATAAAAAAGATAGATTTAATTTGTGGGGATATATCAATCCCTAGCTGCCCGATAAGCACCCCCGCCAGCAGTGTTCCCGTGACAGCGCCCAAGCTAAAATTACCAAGCTTAATCCCACCTACCCAGTAACCGATTGCCAAGGCTAAAAATATTGCTAGCTCCGGACTTCCTCTTAGAATAGCTACTACCCATTCCCAAGTCGCCATATCAAACAAGCTCCGCACGTTCGCCCCTTTCATCTATTCTGAAAGGGGCGTAGTCAAAGAAATACGTAGAAGAAATGTTAAGGGGTATCAGAAGAAGAAAGCTTTAAAAGCTGAAGACCTCTGCTGGCTTCATAGCCGTGCACCTCTTTAACATCCAGCTTGCGCATGAAAGATATTGTTTCTTTGCTGATAACTTGTCCTGGAACCAATATAGGGAAACCAGGCGGATAAGGGATTACCAGCTTCGCTGACACCATGGGCGGGCCATCTTGTAAACGACGGTCACATTCGTCGCTGAATAAACCGACATATTCGCAATTCTCGGGGCTCCAGCTTTTGAAAAATGCATCACGAATATCTCCCTCAACCGCTACACCTGCAACGTCGTTTCGGTATGTTTCGTGAAAGTAGCTAAAATTAGGCAGATCGGGCACATCACTCATCAAACTATAGACGCGTTCGTTAAAGCTTTTGTTGCCCTCTTCTCCTGAATGACTTAGTTTTTTCCCAAGTTCCGTTACAATTTCAAGTAAAACGTGTACCAGTTGAGCTACATCGCTTCTCGTATTATTGATATTGGTTTGCAAAAGCACTGAGTTACGTGATGTTTTGTTAACCTGAATTTCATATTTATCGGCCAGCAAACCCTTGAACTGTGTTCCATCGAACCCAGCTGTGCCGCAAATTAGAGTGATACGTGTAGGGTCCAAAAAGAATTCATCGTCGCGAATGGCGAGTACGGCATCGCTCCAGTTGATGCCTTGGGCCAAAAAGTCCTCAAAACCGCTCGAGCGAAATTCGCTCGGAATCATTTCATCGGCACCTAGTACGCGGAAGTATTTCGATATTAAGGGATGTTTATTAATTTGGTTGCGAATATCTAACGCCATTTGAATCGAATTACTGACTAACCCGTACCCCTCCAACTCCATTTGCCTGCGCGCAACGTCCATTGATGCAATTAGCTGCTGATTGGGGCTTGTTGTCGAATGCGTAAACACAGCTTCATGCAGCTGGGGTTCAATACCGTAGAAATCCACGTCTTTGACAAGAATCATGGACCCTTGCCGGATCGCTGACATCGACTTATGCGTAGAGTTCGTTTGATAAACACGCAGCTTCACTTTACGAGGATCTGGTATTAAGCGCGTATTGAGCAACGCCTCATCATTAGGTTGCTCTCCTAGTTCCTCCTGCTGTTGCTCGTAGGCGGTGATCGAAGCAGGATCGTCCAGCCATGCTTCAATATTGCTGGCTGCTCCCATCGCCGTGCGCGGGCGCAAGAAAGGCGACCAGTGAGCAAAACCAAACCAGGCTTCATCCCATAGGAACACAAGATCGGGCTTAATGGCGAGACACTCTTCCATCACTCGTCGAGTATTATAAACGTGACCGTCAAATGTGCAGTTAGTCAAATCGACGACACGAACACGGTCCAACTTTCCTTCCGCTTTTAATGCCAACAGCGCTTGTTTGATGGTTCGTAACGGAACAGCGCCATACATCGAATACTCTTTCATGGGAAAAGCTTCGACATAATAGGGCAGTAATCCGCCTAGCACAGCGCCATAGTGATGTGACTTATGGCAATTGCGGTCAACAATAATGATGTCGCCTGGTTGGGCAACGGCCATGAGTACTATTTTGTTTGAGGTGCTGGTGCCATTCGTGATGAAGTAACAGTGATCCGCCCCAAACGCTCTTGCTGCCTTTTCTTGTGCGCGCTTAATATTACCGGTTGGCTCTAGCAAACTATCTAAACCGCCTATTGTTGCCGACGATTCAGCTAAAAACAGGTTGCGCCCATAAAACTGCCCCATGTCGCGAATCCAATCGGAGTGAAACACCGATTTACCTCGTGCAATGGGTAACGCATGGAAAGTGCTAACAGGACGTTGGGCATAACGTTTTAAATTGTCGAAAAAGGGCGTTTCATAGCGAACGCGCACGCCTTCAAGAATGGCTAGATGTAACTCAATAGGCTCTTCGACCGCATAAAGAACGCGACGTATACAGATTGAACGAGGGTCGCTTGCAATATTTTGGGGACGTTGATCCGACATCAGATAGATATCAAGCTCAGGCCGGTGTGTTGACAACGTTGTTGCTAACTGTAGCGCCAAATGATCGTCATCCTCATGTATATTGAGGTCTGACATCATTCTTTCTAGCTGCGGTACAGGCTGGTGGCTCGCAAAATCAAACCCGTCAAAAATAGCGACTGCACAGATATTACTATTTACCGCGATAGCACAAAATGCGTCTTGAAAATTATTGACAACGAGTGGCTCGTAAATAAACTCATCTTCTTTTTGGCGCTGGCTGCGCATCAGCCTGATATTACGATTGATGAGATCGCCGTTGTCAGGCGCTACCACTAAAACTTCAAAATAGGGGCGTTCCGCTGTCGTTGTGGGCGATGTATTCCGGTCAATATCTTTTTCAGTGTGAGGTAAAACCTCCCATTCGTGGGGGTCTTCTTTGTAATATCGAGCTAAAATTGAAAAAGAGATCCGCCCGACTAACGCGTTAAATGCTTCCTTTTGGTCGGTCTCTATATAAGCCGCCAGCGCTTCTATTAATTGCGCGCCTGGGTAGGCATGGAGCATTTCGATAGCGCGCAATTGATCAAACACACCTTTCACTTGATCGACACTCGCTTTTCCTGATGAC